>DAOUCN010000034.1:0-5174 GCA_034431995.1 Chloroflexota bacterium
GCTTGGACCATTGCTCTGGTAGGAGGACAGGAGCCACGAAACTCGCATCGAGGCAGATCTTCATTCGAGTCCCTCTTCCCTTGCCTCACGCAGCAACTCGGCCATGGGAGGTAGAAGTTCCCCTCCCAGATCAGCAAGAATCTGAGTGCGGATTCGTTCTGCCTCCTCCAGGTAGGCCAGGAAAGCCCGTTTCTCTGCCTCTTCTGCTTCAGTCTGCTCGGTGGCCTCCAGGCGCTCCAGGTCGGCCACAGGCACCATGGCCATCATGGCCTTGCCCCGCCGCTCGACAAGGAATCGCTCGCTCCTGTGAGCGACCTTCTCCATAAGCTCACTGAACTTGTTCTTTGCTTCCAACGCGCCGACTCTGGTTGCCACCGTGTCCTCCAACTGGCTGTAACAGCCAGTTCAAGCATAGCACGCACCAGACTGATTGTCAAGCGGTCGGCCAGCCGCCCCGGGCCTGTGCAAGGCCAGCTCAACCTCCCGCAGGTTGGGTCCCTGCACGCCCGCAGTCGCGAACTCCCGTCGTGGTCTGCGGTTGGAATCAACCTGCGGGAGGCTCTCCGGTCGCCCCCCGCGACTTTGCATACGCCCTACAGCCGCCCAGACGTTGACTTCGCACAGACCCCGATGACCGCTCCCCCTACCGCACTGTCACCGACGTGTGCGCCTCATAGCTATTGCCGTCCAGGTCTTGCACGATGAAGCCGATCACGTAGTCGCCAGCCGCGGCGTCGAGCTCCTTCCACGTGAGCGTCTGTTTGCCAAAGGTCAGGGTCTTTCCTTGCTGGGTGGCCACCGTCGCCGGTTGGCCTTGTTCGTTCGTGTCTAGCCATTGTTCCAGCACGGTGAATTGGTCGCCAGGCTCAGGCACGATCTCGCGCGGCGCTCCCGAGCCGTCCTGGCCGGTGAAGCCGAAGGCATGGAGCAACACGCCATTGCCGAAGTACAGACGTGCGTAGCGCGACTCGCCACCCTGGCCGTAGGTGTAGATGCCATCCACAGAGTAGATGGCCTCCTCCGGCGACGCACCATAACGCTCCGGCTTGAGCAGCGCCAACGTAGACGTCCGCCCGTCGCTGATGGCATACATCAGTGGCTCCCACTCGAACTCCAGCTTGAATCTGTCTTTGTCTCCCCAGCCCGGATAGTACACTCCCTGGATCTCCCGCGTGGTGGGGCTTTCCAGGTAGTCCATATCAGCGATGAAGATGGACTTCGCCGTCTGGTCAAGGAAGCCAACAAGGAGATAGATGTAGCCGATATTCGCCCCACTGATCTGGGCGCTCATCAGCACGGGCCTCCCTGGGGCTGCCACCTTGCTCGATAGGGTGATGGGCGAGATCTCGATCTTGCCACTTCCTGGGCCTCTGACAGCCTGACCCGCCTGGGGCACAGCAGCGCCGGTGTCCGTGGCCTCGAAACGGCGGCCCGCGTAGTGAAAGGCCAGGAACTCATCCCACAGCGACTCGCCAGCAAAGCGACGGGCGATGACATTATACGACGACGGGCCAGCAACGGCAGAGCCATAGAGTTGCGAGTTGGGGAAGTAGATAGAGATGCCCGTGGCGCCGGGTTTGCCCCGACCGTGCTTCTCAGCGATGACCACCTGGCGCAGGTCGGCAACCAGGCGATCTACAGCCTGGCTCACACTCTGGCTGCCGGATTCGCGTTTGAGCAAGAGCGCGAAATTGCCCAGGTCAATGTACGATGGCGGGACGTTCTGGCCGAAGACACTGGTGAATGACTGGGCATAGGTACGCGCCTGTGCCACGCTGCGCTGGTTCACGTCCCGCAGTGCAACCGCCAGATTGTTCACGCTCTTGATCAGCGTCGGCAGGCGCGAGAGGTCGGCGGCGGTCAGCGTGGCGTTCTCCCCCATCTGCTGCGCCAGTTGCTCGGCCGTCACACGAGGGGGTGCGCCAAAGAGTCCTGACAGCCCTGAGCTTTGCCTGAGCAGCTCGGCTCGGGCCTGATCGTCCAGGATGCGCTGGTCGTCGCGAATATAGCTCTCCACGATGGTCTTCGCCAGGTCTGCCCCGCTCATGTCTGGGCGATCGGCCAGGCTCTTCAGGAACTTGGCGTAGGCCCAGCCCACGGCGGGCTCGGTCTCCTGGGAAGCAACGGCATAGCGAGCATGGGCGGCCAGGGTACTGAAGACCTCCAGGTGGCCCATGAGGCAGGCATCCAGGCCAATCAGCTCAAACTTGTCCAGGCCCGTCCTGGTGCGCACCTCCTGCAACGCGTCATCCAGTTCCATCAGATACAATTGATTGCCCAGGGCCGAGGCCAGGGGGACGTTGAGGTCAGCACCGCTGCGGGGATCGGGATCGCTCCAGCCGCCCGGCCAGCCCATGCCGTGATCAGACAGGATGAGCACGTGCTTCTGCGCCGGGTAGTTCTTCATGGCCCAGGTCACGAAGTCAACGAGTGTGCGACCGTCGGACATGTTTGCCTCGCCCAGGCTTTCTACTGTTCTGGACGCGATTCGCCCCAGATCGTTGTCCTTGGTTATGTAGTAGCGCCTGGTGTCCATCCAGTCACCATCGCCCATAAAACCGCCTCGGTAGCGGTCTACCTGGGCCACGATATGGACTCTGTCCGTTGAGCCTACGCGCTCGGCCTCGTTCAGGTCAACGTAGATGTCCTGCTCCAGAATCTTGTCATCGGCATCGTTGTAGAGCATCACCAACCACGTCTGTCCAGAAGAAGATGCTGGCGGCAGGGTGGAAGACACCGGCGGCGCGGCGGTCGGCGTCTGGCCCACGGCGCGCGTCGCCGTTGCCGTGGGCCTGAGGACGACGGGCACCTGCGTCGGCAAGGGCGTCGCCAGGACGGTAGGCTCCTCAACCCCCTGCCCGCCATCCTCCATCAGCGCCGGCAGAACGAAGACGACCACCAGGATGACGAGGGCACCGATGATGAGCAGTGGGAGCAAACTGGAGCCTCCAGGGAGGCCGCCCGTGGGCCAGCCACCTGACGGTAACGTACCGCTGGGGCCGGACGGGCCTGGACCCTGTTGGGACGGTTGCACTCCGCCTCCCCAGCCCGGTCTCCTGCGTTCGGGCGCTTCGGCTCGCTCGCGCGGGCCTGGTGCCGCCGGCCCACTAGGGCGGCGACGCAGCACCCGTATCGTCTCCTCCGCTTCTGGTTCCTGCTCCCCGGATCCCGCGAACAGCGGCGGCAGACGAGATGGGCGAGACGAAGCCACATCCTTGATCGGCGGTAGCGTCCTGCCTGCCGTCTGCGTTGAGTTGAACGGGGGTAGGAATTCGGTTCTATCCTTCATCGGATTCTCCTTGCGCAAGATCATTGCGCCCCATGCATGGATACTGACTGGCGACATTGCCAGATGCGTGTCATGCCACGCGCACGAGTCCCCATGCTACCGCGCTTCCTGCCACCGAACACAGGAAGTTCACCCATTCGTTGTCGAGCCAGGCCCAGCCGCGCACGAGGCGCGTGCGCTGGCCGCAGCCGTGTACCCGCTTCTCGGTCTCCTTGCCATCCCGCTCGCACCAGTAGATGCCCTGCACCGTTGCCCCCAGGATGCTATCGAAGAGCGTGCCGGCCAAGCCCGCCAGAAGCGCCACAGGTAGGAGCCACATCCGTCCAGTCCCCACCCAGCTTCCCGCGGGAACGAAAAAAACGGCCAGCAGACCAATAAGAAACGCCCCGCCCGCCGCCGCCACCATGCCCCACGGCGAGACCGCCCCCGACGTCCCTACCGGCACCACCCGCCCCGTGGTTACCAGGCGCGGCAGGCGCGGGTTCAATACGCCCAGCTCGGTAGCCCAGGTGTCGGCATTGACGGCGGCCATCGCTCCCATAAAGGCGACGAAGAGAGCGGGACGGTCGGCCACGGCCAGGGAGAGAAGGGCCAGGCCCGCCCCCCAGCCGCCGTTGGCCAGCACCTGGCCGATGTCGCGCTGCCCCGTCTTGGCGAACTTCTCCGCCAGGTGCGCCTTGTCGGCCTGCCGATAGTGCGAGAGGGCACTGGACGAGACAAAGAAGGCGATCAGGAGCGCAGCCCAGGCCAGACCGCCCAGGCCGAAGGTCAGCGTCCCGACAATGACCGCTCCCGCTGCCCCGCTGGCAGATAGGGAACGCGCGCGGTAGGCGACGGCCGCGATAGCCGCGCTGAGCAGCAAACCGAAGAGCAGGTTGGTTACACTTATGGCCACCACATCCCCTCGTGCCTAGGGGCGAACATGAAGTTCGCCCCTACGATTAGCCGGGTACCATTGGCCGGGCGTAGGGGCGAGCCTCGTGTTCGCCCCTACGATTGGTTGGGCGGTACAGGCAAACCTCGTGTCTGCCCTCCTTGCGTTTTGTGGCAACATCGTCTATACTCAAGCAGGAGTTAGCGCTGCGGCCGAGGTTGGTTGCCCTGCTCTCCCGGCGGCGGGGGGTAGTAATGCTTGCGCACGATCTGATGTACAAGCTCCTCGGTCTGTCGCCAGTGTGCTTCTTGTTCTGCCTTCTTGATACCCGTGCGCGCCGCCTCCCGCCGGCTCATGATCTCTCGCTGCACTGCGGCCGGATTCGGCACGGCGTCAAAGGTGAAGTTCTCCGCCTTCCCTGCCGTCTCAACGAGGACGTTGCCCAGGTCGAGCAAGCGCCATAGGGGATTGGGCACCGTCAGGCTCACATTCTGAATCTGCTCCAGGAAAGCCTCACGCCGGTCGTCCCGAATCAGGGGAATACGCTCGATGTCAATGATACGATTGTTGGTGACGATGTAGACGTCGTTCCACCAGTCCACGTAGCGGTAGATCAGCCACAGCACTGTCAACACGAAGGCGGCAAAGAACAGCCAGGATGAGGTCAACCGGACGAGAAGGGCAGACGCAAGCAGGAAACCGACGGGCAGGGCCTCCTTCTGGAGCAGGATGAGCCAGTGCTTGTGCCAGGTAATATCGCCGTCGGGTGATCGCTGGGGGCCGATGGGCAGAAGATAGGCGATGTAGTCCAGCCATCGCCGTGGCTGCACAGCGCCTGGTTCCTCCGTTGGAGGGGGCAGGCCGCGCTGCTGGAAGACGACTGCCTGGGCGCGGAAGGGATTCGGTATCGAGTCGAACTCGATGCGCCCACCCTGGGCTGCCGTCTCAATAATGAGGCTCCCGTAGTTCAATGAGTGGGCAAGGGCATCGGGCACCAGTACCGTCACGTTC
>DAOUCN010000035.1:0-8577 GCA_034431995.1 Chloroflexota bacterium
TTGGGGCACGGCGCGCGGTGCCCCTACATTGCGAACCATGCTGACATACTATCTACAGCGCCGGCGCTGGCTATGGCTCCTGGGGGGCCTGGCCGGCGTTGCTCTGATCTTCGTTGTCACGTCGGCGCAGGGAGCCGTGGACATGCCGGCCAGAGCCATTCTCGGCATGCTGGCGCACCGCTTCCTGGGCGACCGCGTGCCCGTCACATGGCCCCCGGGCTGGGAGACCGTTCTCTTTGAGATACGCCTGCCCAGGGTCACACTGGCGGCCATGACCGGGCTGGTTCTTGCCGTGGCCGGCGGCACCTACCAGGGTTTGTTGCGCAACCCGCTGGCGGATCCGTACCTCATCGGCATCGCAGCAGGAGCCGGGCTTGGGGCCACCCTGGCCATCGTCATCATGCCGGCCGGGGGGGCGCAGGAGGCCGGGACAGTGCCCCTGTTTGCCTTTCTTGGTGCGTTGGTTACGACAGCCGTCATCTACAGCCTGGCCAGGGTCGGAAAGACAACGCCCATGTCCATGCTTATTCTGGCGGGGGTCGCAGTAGGCATGTTCCTGACGTCCATCATGTCGTTCCTGATGTATACCGGCGGCCAGCGTCTGCGCCAGGTCTTGTCGTACCTGCTGGGGAGCTTTGCCGTGGCCGGCTGGCGGCAGGTGCTGGGGATCACGCCGTATGCTCTCGTTGGCGTCTTGACCATGTTTATCTTCGCCCGCTCGCTGAACGTTCTGCAACTGGACGAGGAGCAGGCAGGGCTGCTGGGGCTGGATGTTGAGCGGGTGAAACTCATACTGATCGCGGCCGCTTCCCTGGCCACAGCATCTGCCGTGTCCGTGAGCGGTCTGGTCGGCTTTGTAGGTCTGATCGTTCCCCATGCCGTTCGCCTGGTATGGGGCGCAGACCATCGCTTCCTGCTGCCGATGTCTGGTCTCGTGGGGGCGGGCTTCCTGATGATGGCTGACACGCTGGCCCGCACGCTCTTTGCCCCCGAAGAGATACCAGTGGGGGTCATCACAGCGCTGTGTGGGGCGCCATTCTTCCTGTACCTGCTGCGCCGGAAGAAGCAAGCGGCGTTCTGAGGAGAGTACCATGGAACTCGTTGCTGAGGACCTCAGTTTCTCGTACAATGGCCGTGCTATTCTCGAGGGTGTAAGTCTGCGCCTCAAGAGCGGCGAAGTGGTGGGTGTCATTGGCCCCAATGGATCGGGCAAGACCACCCTCATCCGTCTGCTCTCGCGCTCACTCCAGCCCCAGAGGGGCAGCGTTTACCTGGACGGGCGAGACATCTCCAACCTGGAGAGAGCAGCTCTGGCCCGGCTCATTGCTGTCGTACCTCAGTCGCCGGTTTTGCCCGATGGGTTTACCGCCGAGGAGTTGGTCCTGCTGGGGAGAACGCCACATCTTCGTTTCCTGGAGACCGAAGGCCCAGGGGATCTCCAGGTCGCCAGGCGAGCGATGGAACTGACAGACACCCTCCAGTTCGCCCAGCGCCGCCTGGGACAGCTTTCTGGGGGGGAGAAGCAGCGGGTGGCCATAGCCCGTGCGCTGGCTCAGGAGCCGCACATCCTGCTCTTGGATGAGCCAACCACCTACCTCGACCTCAGCCACCAGGTAGAGATCCTAGGGCTGGTCACCAGGCTCGCTGCCAATGGCGACCTGGCCGTTCTCGCTGCTTTCCACGATCTGAATGTGGCTGCCCACTACTGCCAGCGACTGGTCTTGTTGCACAACGGTCACGTCCATGCGGAAGGCCTGCCAGATGAGGTGTTGACGCCTGCCACGATCGCTGCCTCGTTCGCAGCGCCAGTGTACGTCTTTCAGCATCCCGTGACCAGAAGCCCGATCGTCGTCCCCAGGGGATGACCGTCAGGAAGCTTTGCTTCGCCCCAGAATGAGGCAATAGAGTACGATCGCGGCCGTCGCGCCCAGCGCAACCGCCACCGCCCAGGCTGCCATGAAAGCGAAGCCGACAATAACGTCAAAGGCTGTCCACATTGGAGTCTTGGGAGCGTTCGGTCATTCGATGCCGCCTCGGCCTGGCAGGCTACAGAGCCAAAGCCCCCCCGATACGAGACGCACGCTGTACATTGGCCCACTGACGATGCGGAATCTCACCGCACGGGTCTCGAAGCACCCGTGCTACAGCTAGGAAGCCCTGCCGGGCTGGCCGAGCCAGCGTTGGCCGGCTTCGTATCTGTAGCCCGGTGGCTTTGGCCTCGGGCTTCCCTGGCAAAGCAATAACACCGAACGGGGCGATTACCAGATCTCCGGTGATGGCAAATCACCGCCCACGTAGGTTGACCGCAGCCCGATTGGTCGGGTTTTCACCCGCTGTAGCCCCACGATTGATCGTCGGACATTGAGGGGGTTTGTGCATAGTCCGCCATGCGCAAACCCCCTCTGGTGGCGCCACTGCGTTGCTTACTTCTTCTTCGTCAACCAGACGTTGTTCTTCTCTGTGACGAGGTTTTCCCACCACATCGGGTATTGATACTCTTGGACCCAAGAACGCGTCGCGTTGTAGCCGACCTGGAAGCTGATGGGTATGGCCCAGTACTGGCTGTAGATGCGGTTTGCCGCCTGGCGCAGGGTTTCGTCCCGCTTCACGGGGTCGACGATTGTGTTGGCCTTGTCCAGCAGAGCGAAGACCTCAGCATCGTCGTAATTCTGGGCCCGCGCCAGTCCTTTCCCGCCCCACAGTCCATTCATGCCGCCATCGCCGCACCAGCCCGACATGATCATCATCTTGTCGGCTCCCTTGTTCCAGTCATCTATCCATGCCCCGAACTCGATCGTCTGCAACTCGATGGGCAGGCCGATCTGTTTCAGTTGCGTGGCAACGGCCGCGCCGATTTGTGGCATGGGAGCCGTGCTCCAGATTTGCAGCGGGATCTTGACGGACTTGCCGTCTTTCTCCAGCACACCATCGTTGTTCACGTCCGCCCATCCCAGTTCTTTGAGCAGCGCCTTGGCTTTGTCCGGGGCATAGCCAAAGTACTTGCGGCACAGATCCGGGTCATATCCGGGCACACCCGGGCCCGCCGTGCCGCAGCCGGGCACCCGCCTGATCCCAAAGACATTGGTGCCGATGGCTTCACCGTCTAGGGCATAGGCGATGGCTTGGCGGAACTTCACGTCCGAGAAGATGGCGTTCTTCATGTTAAACGTCACCTGGGCCATGGCGGGGCAGCCGCTGTTGTCGAGCACGAAGCGATTGTCAGCATTGAGCCGCTCGAGCTCAGCGCTCGGCACTGTCGCTATCGTGTCTACCTCGCCAGCTTCCAGGGCGATGACGGCCACGTTGGCGTCGGGGATCACCTTGTAGATGACCTTGTCCAGGTAGGGCTTCTTCCAGTACAGGTCGTTGCGGACCAGGGTCAGAGCCTCGTCTGGCTTGTAGCTGGCGAACTTGAAGGGCCCAGACCCGATGGGATTCAAGGCGAAGTCCTTGCCGAGCTTCTCGACCGCCTCGCGAGGGACAATGGCCATCCCCGAGAGGCCTCGGCCAGGTGAGAACATCAGGGCATTGGCGGTCTTTAGGGTCACCTTGACCGTGTACTTGTCGAGAGCCTCCACCGATTGGTATGTCGCCTTGAAATCTGCCGCTGTCGTGTTGCCCTCCGTTTCCACTGCTCGCTTGATAGAATAGACGACATCGTCGGCCACGACTTCGCGGCTCTTGCCTTTGGGGAAGACAGCATTGTCGTCATGCCACATCACGCCCTTGCGCAGGTGGAAGATGAGGGTCGTGTCGTTCTGGTATTCCCACGAGGTGGCAAGATCCGGAAACGGGTCAACGAGCTTCTGGCGGCGGAACAGCAGGCTGTAGATGTTAGAGATGACGTGGAAAGATGGATCGTCGGCGCAGAAAATGGGATCGAATTGCTTGAGAGCGCCGGTCTGGATGACGAGTGTTCCCCCGAACTTGGAGGTGTCCTCCTTCACCGGCGTCGGCGTTACCACCCTTTCCACCACTTGCGTGACTGGCTTTTCCACGACTTGCGTCACAGGCACCGGCTTCTCTACGACTTTGGTGACCTCGACGATGCGGGCCGTGGGTGTGGGCGCAGGCGTCGGTGTAGGTGTCGCGCCACAGGCAGCGATCACCAGCACGGCGGCCACCAAGATCGAGAGGGCAACAAAGCTTCTTTTCCTGTTCATGTCCTCCTCCTTACACATGATCCTACGTATGGCTCAAGAACCGCTAGCTTTGCTTCCGCGTCATCACCTCCTTTTCCAAGAGCTTTTCCCACCTGCGCAGCGGCCGATCCAGCCCGGCTTTGCTGTCTTCTGCGTCTCCCCTCCGACCCAGAGGGCAGGTTCAGGTTCGGAGACGAGGATCCAAAGCATCCCGCAGGGCGTCACCAACGAAGTTTATTGCCAAGACGGTCATCATGATTGCCGCCCCTGGTGCAATGGACATCGCAGGACGCTGGCGCAAGTAGTCCTTGGCCGTGTTGAGCATAGCACCCCATTCCGCAGTTGGCGGCTGGGCTCCCATACCCAGGAAGCTCAGTCCCGACGCAGCCAGGATAGCGCCGGCAACGCCGAACGTGGCTTGCACGGTCACCACCCCCAGGCAGTTGGGCAAGATATGCCGGAAGATGATGCGCCCGTTGGGAGCACCAACCACGCGGGCAGAGGTGACATAATCCGTCTCCCGTAGAGACAACACCAGGCCGCGCACTAAGCGGGCGTAGCCAATCCAACTGACCCCGCCGAGCACGATCATCATATTGGTCAGGCTTGGGCCGACGAGGGCGACCACGGCAATCGCCAATACCAAGAAGGGAAAGGCAAGCAGCACATCCACGGTCCGCATCACAATGTTGTCAATGAACCCGCCATAGAAGCCGCTGATAGCACCGAGTGTGACGCCAATGCTGCCGGCGATGCCAACCACAATCAGGCCCACCGTCAACGACACTCGCGTGCCATAGATTAGCCGGCTCAGGATGTCCCGCCCCAACTCGTCCGTGCCCAAGACATGCCCTGGCGTGCCAGGAGGCTGCAGAGCAGAGCGTAGGTTCATGGCGTAGGGGTCGTGGGGTGCAACGATGGGCGCCGCAGTAGCTAGCACGATCAGCACAGCAAGACTCACCAGCCCGACTACGGCGAACCGGTTGCGCCGCATCTGCCGCCACACATCCAGCCACAGTGACGTTGCTTTTGGCTGCCGGAAAGTGACACCCGCGTTCACGCTCTCTCCCTCACTCATATCGGATGCGTGGATCAAGGAAAGTGTACAGAATGTCCACAATCAGGTTGGCGAGGACGAAGATGATGGCAAACAAGAGCACCGTGCCCATGACGACGGGATAGTCGCGTCGCCAGATAGCGTTGACTGCCAGTCGCCCCATGCCGGGCCAGGCGAAGATCGTCTCAACAATCACCGCACCACCCAGTAGGCCGGCGAACTGAATCCCCATAATGGTGACCACCGGGATGAGGGCGTTGCGCAATGCGTGACGGACAATGACGAGCCAAGAGGCAAGCCCCTTGGCGTGGGCCGTGCGCACGTAATCCTGCCCCAGAACCTCCAACATGCTGGAGCGCACAATGCGCGTCACGAGGCCCAACAGACCCGTTCCCAGCGTCATCGCTGGTAGGAGCAGTGATCTGAGGGTCCCCACGGTTCCTTCGCCTCTTCCCGCGCTCGGCAACCAGTGCAACCTGAGAGCGAACAACAGGATGAGCATGATGCCGAACCAGAATGATGGCATGGATACGCCCAAGAGAGCCCCGGCCATGCAGACGTTGTCCAACAACGAACCGCGTCTCAGTGCTGAGAGGACGCCGAGGGGGAGCGCTACCATGACAACGACGATCATGGCGGCCACAGCCAGTTGTACCGTTGCCGGCACGCGCTGCAGTATTTCGCGACTGACTGGCGTCTTGGTTGTGAGCGACGTGCCCATGTCACCGTGCAGCAGGTTCGCGAGATAGCGCAGATACTGCACCGGCAGAGGATCGTTGAGTCCGAGCTGCTGACGCATCCGCTCAAGGGTCTCTGGCTCCATGGCGCGCACATCAAGGCCGAACTGGGTCGAGATGGGATCGCCCGGCGCCAGATGGACCATGATGAAAGTGAGGATAGAGACGCCCAACAGCAGAGGGATCACAAGCACGAGCCGTTGCGCGATGTACCGTCTCATCGAAGCATCCCTGGCCCAAATCCTGCATTACGGCAGCGACGACACCGGAGGGCTGTCGTATGGTTGGCTGGCGAAATCCGCCGCAAGGAGTGCACTACCGAGCTGCACGCGAACAAGCTTGTGGATGGGAATGACAGCGTAGGCAAAATCGCGCTCGAGCTCAGCGATGTGCGTCTCCAAGGCAGCGCTTGCTGCCTCGTAGGCCGCCGAGAGGGCGACGGATGTGCCCGTTGACGCGATCTGAGCGTTCAACATGCGCACAAACATGCCCAACATGAGCGTTTGGTAGAACTTGCGAACCACAAGATTGTCGAACTTCTCGGCAACCGTCGCCATCTCAGCAGTCTTGGGGTCAGTGCGAGCCCAGTTCTCCTGGGCAGTCAAGTACTGCGGGGTGAATTGCAGACTGTACTCGATAGCGTCCCGGAAGGGCGTCTTTGCGCTCAGATCGCCACTCACTGCATCGTACTCTCTCTTGACAAACCCCACGTTCTCCCGACCTCGCTCGACCATGTCCAGGATAGCATCGCGCCGCACCATGTCTGACGGCGAGGTGTCATTGATGGCCGGGTTGTAGAAGTATGGCATTTCGCACACCAGCGCGAATGGATTGCCGAAGCTCCGGGCATAGTCAAAGCTGGAAGTGCCAGTCTTCATGATCTGCGCCGGATCAGTGCCCGTCTGCTTCTCGAGGAAGTCATACGAATCGGCAGTGTCGGGCGTCTTGAAGATCGCTGTCGTATATGGTATAGCGTATGGCATCTCCGGCTCGCCCAGGTGCAAGGGCAGTTCCTGGCTGGCGACCAACTGGTGGAATGCCTCGTAGAGCGGCGGTGCTTCCCTGGAGATGTAGAAGTAAACGCCGCCAAAGCCCGCATTATGCAATGAATAGAGAAACTCAGGACGGACCCGTTCAATGGCCGCCATGAGGGCTTGTGTCTCGGGTAGAGGATCGTGGAAGTGAAGGGTCTTGTAGTCAATAGGAAACGTCCATTCGACCTGTTGATACGACGGGGGCCGATAGTAGCGGCGAACGTAGTTCCCGATCGAGAACGGGCCTTTGAACCAGCCTTCGTTGAGGCGTGTGCCGTCGGGGTCAATGCACTTGATGAGGTACCACGTGTAGCCCAGAGTCTTACGGAGTGGAGCGTCCTCGGCCAGTCTGCGAGACAGATACTCCAACATCATGCTGCCGATGGGTTCGTTGGGATGAGGCATGGCAAAGAGAAGCGCCCGCTTTGGCCCATCGCCGATCTTGAGCGCCTCAATAGGGTCACCTTGCCGTGAGTGTCCAAGAGGCAGAAGCCGCACCACACCGGGATAGCTGGCAGCTAGCTGGTGGGCGCTCTCTTTCAATTCATCCACGGTCAGGAAGACCTGGTAGTCGGGGACATCATTGAGGATGGGAAGGACATCATCGAGCTTCATCGGTTCCTCCATCGTGGTTTGTGTTCGGGGTCTTCCGGTGCCCCCTATACTGAACGACAGTCTCCCGATAGGCCGGGAGACTGTCGTTGTATCCACGGCTGGCCCGTGGTGATGATTCCTGGTGGAGATGGGGGGAGTTGAACCCCCGTCCGAAGAAGTGGGAGAGCAAGCAGCTACAAGCTTAGTCGGCTCTTTGTGTCTCGCTGCTTGCCGATCCTGCCGACCGGACGGCTAGCAGCCAGCCGAAACCCCTGTGCGGGTCTTGAGCGCCCCTTGTCGGCGAGCCAGGGCGCTGCGCCCCGACTTTGCGACGCTCTGTCCGCTCCCATCGGGGTGGGGAGCGGCAGAACGCTAGCCGTCTAAGCGGCTAGGCATCTGCTTCAGCAGCGGTTAGGCTGCATAGGCATATGCGGGTGCATAGTTGCCAGTTACTGGCTTGCCGGTTGTTTTACGAGATCACGACCGGCACCTCGGCTTGCTCCTGCTCTCTGTCCCTCCCCGTCGAATCCCAGCATCCCCACGATGTGATGACGCTACTCGCTCAGCTCTCGTTCCATGGCCCGCTCCGCATCGCGCCGAGCGATGGCCTCTCGCTTGTCATACTGCCGCTTGCCCCTCGCCAGGCCAATCTCAACTTTCGCTCGCCTGCCGCTCAGATAGATGCGCAAGGGAACCAAGGTCAGCCCCTTGCTCTGGCAGCGCGTGGCCAGCCGCAGAATCTCTCCCCTGTGTAGTAGGAGCTTGCGATCTCGTCGTGGATCCGGACCGCTCCGTCCTCCCTGCTCGTAGGGAGAGATGTGGACGTTGACCAGCCACGCCTCTCCTCGTTCTATGCGTGCAAAGCCGTCACGCAGGTTCACCCGCCCGGCACGCACAGACTTGATCTCGGTGCCCGTCAACACCACCCCGGCCTCCACGGTTTCCTCGAGGAAGAAGTCGTGATAGGCCTTGCGGTTGGTGGCGCCCACCCTCTCTTCCACGGCCCTATTATA
>DAOUCN010000036.1:0-5987 GCA_034431995.1 Chloroflexota bacterium
GGCCGGGTGGGTGTTCTGGGTTTGATTGCGGTACAGGTGGGAGCCGACTTTGACGCCATCGGCGACGGCCCGCTCGTGGCTGTACTCGGTGACAAGGTTCTGGTTGAAGAAGCCCAGGGTCTGCTTCGAGGGGGTGGCCGTCAGCCCGATGATGAAGGCATCGAAGTACTCCAATACCTGGCGCCACAGGTTGTAGATGGAGCGGTGGCATTCATCGGTGATGATGAAGTCGAAGTACTCGATGGGGATGATGGGGTTGTAGGCCACCTCTCTGGGCGTTTCGTCTGGCAGGGCAACGTCAAACAGGGAGTACTCCTCCTTCTCGGCGTCGTACTCGGGCTCGCCCCGCAGCATCGAATACAGGCGTTGAATGGTGGTGATGCAGACCTTGTTGACATCATCCACCGAGTTTGACGTGAGCCGCTGCACGTTGTAGAGCTCGGTGAACTTTCGTCCGTCGTCTGGGGTGATGTACTGCTGAAACTCGGTCAGAGTCTGCTTGCCCAGGTTTGTCCGGTCAACGAGGAAAAGCACACGCCGGGCCTGGGCGAACTTGATGAGGCGGTAAACAAAGCTGACGGCGGCAAAGGTCTTGCCGCTCCCTGTCGCCATCTGAATGAGGGCTCTCGGCCTTGCCGCGGCAAAGGACATCTCCAGGTTACGGATGGCCTCAATCTGGCAATCACGCAGCCCCTGGGTGATGAGGGGAGGCATCTGCCTGAGCAGCGCCCTCAGCGTCGCCTTCTCGCGCGCCCACTCACCCAGCGTCTCTGGCCGATGGAAGGAGAAGACGGGCCGCGACCGGGGCTCAGGGTCCCGCAGGTCACGGAAAAACGTCTCAACACCGGTGCTTTCGTAGGCGAAGGGCAGCGGTTCTTGCACGCGAGGCACGTGGGCGGGGATTCCCACAACGTACTTGCCAGACTGGTCGGCCACGCCGCTCAGCGTCGTACCTGCCGGTTTGGCCTCCACCACACCGACAGCCTGGCGGTCAACGAACAGCACATAGTCTGCTGCGCCGGCACTGAGGGGGAACTCACGGATGGCGACACCCGGTGCTGCGCCCAGATTGAGGTCGCGCACGTCTTGTATCTGCCATCCGGCCAGCTCAAGCTGCCTGTCTATGTCCTGTCGGGCTTTCTCTTCCGGTTTCATCCGCGTGCGTACCCCCATGCCCGCCAACAGTGCACACGCCGCCCCTCCCGCCTGTGGCAGGAAGAGCGGCGTGTGTGGCGATGTGGATGGTGGCCGGACTTCCTCGACAGGGCAGGAGGCCAGAGCCTGGGATAACGTACCGTGATCAGATTATATCACACCGTCTCGCACTCTGCATAGAGCGCAACAATGCAAACTGACCGCACATCAACGGGCATTGTTCTTGGCGTCATGGCGTCTTGGCGGTTCGCCCCGCGTTCCCGCGTCCCCGCGTCCCCGCGTCTCGCGCTCCCCGCGTCCCCGCGTCTGCGCGCACCATTGGCTCTGTGCTCTCTGTGTCCTCTGCGGTCGCAAGACCTACCGCACGATCCCCAGCTTCCTCCCCACGGTGCGAAACGCCTCCAGCGCCTGCTCCAGCTCCGCCCGCGTGTGCGTGGCGGTGACGATGGTGCGCACGCGGCCCTTGTCCCGGGCCACCGTGGGATAGCCGATGCCCTGGGCGAAGACGCCCGCCGCGAAAAGCTCGTCGGACAGGCGCATGGCCAAAGCACCCTCGCCCACGATCACGGGCGTGATGGGCGTCTCGCTCACGCCGGTGTTGAAGCCCATGCCCGCCAGCTCCTTCTTGAAGAAGCGAGTGTTCTGCCACAGGTTCGCAATCAACGCCTCGCCTTCCGGGCTTTGCAGCACGTCCAGGGCGGCGATGCAGGTAGCCACCACGCTGGGCGGGTGGGACGTGCTAAAGAGGAAGGGCCGGGCGCGGTGCTCCATCAGTTCGCGCAGCTTCTGGGTAGTGGCCACGTAGCCGCCCATGGCCCCGATGGCCTTGGACAGCGTGCCCACCTGGATGTCCCAGCGGCCCTCGAGACCAAAGTGGCTGACGGTGCCCCGCCCGTTCTTTCCCAGCACGCCCGAGGCGTGGGCATCGTCCACCATGCTGATCGCCCCGTACTGCTCGCACAGCTCGGCGATCCTGGGCAGGGGGGCGATGTCGCCGTCCATGCTGAAGACGCCATCGGTGACGACGATCACTTTCTTGTAGCCCTTGGCCTGGGCCTCTTGCAGGCGCTGCTCCAGAACGGCCATGTCCAGGTGGGGATAGATGACCCGGTCGGCCTTGGTCAGGCGCAGGCCATCAATGATAGAGGCGTGGTTCAGCTCGTCGCTGATAACCAGGTCGCCCTCGCCCAGGATGGGGCCCAGAACGCCGGCGTTGGCGGTGAAGCCGGACTGGAAGACGAGGGCGGCCTCGGTGTGCTTGAAGGCGGCGAGCTTCGCTTCCAGCTCCTCGTGGATGGTCATGGTGCCGATGATGGTGCGCACGGCGCCGGTGCCCACGCCCCAGCGGTCAATGGCCAGCTTGGCCGCTGCCCGTAGGGTAGGATGGGTGTTCAACCCCAGGTAGTTGTTGGAGGAGAGGTTGATGACCTTCTTGCCGTCAATGGTGGTGCTTGGCCCCTGCTCGGCCATCAGGATGCGCAGCTTGCGATACAGCCCCTGCCGCCGCAGGTCCTCCAGCGCCTCGTCCACGAAATCAAAGCGGTGCGTGTAGTCCATGAGAGAAGACCTCCTTATGTGAGTGCACGTGCTAGATGTACGGTCTATTCGAGTATGATTTCTCTGCTCTCAACAATTCTTTGGCGAATGAGGGCAAGAAACTGCTCCGCTGCCGCCAGGCAGTGCTGTACTTCCTTCCGCGTGGCGCGCCGGCTGGCATAGATTGTCCAATTGCGCTTCTTGCGTGCTTCGTCAAGTTCGTTTACCAGCCCCATGTCCAGGACGCCCAGCCTTTCCTCCAGATACTCGACCAAAGTCCGGTGGTGTCCGTCGGAAACGGCACGGTAGCCGTCAGATTGCATCAGCGAGGTTCCGGCCAGAAACATGGCCGCGTAGGACAGCTCGAACGCGGAGGAAGGGTACCTGTCCGCGACGGCATGCGCGGCTCCCAGCTCTTCTCGCGCGCGCTGCCACGTCTGTACTATCTCCTCATCCGTGAAGGTCTGTCTCCTGATCCTCCCTCGAGCCACCAGATCTTCAATGTGCCCCATCGTCGGCTCCCACAAGAAGGATACGTGGTTGGGCAAGAATGCGCTGCACGAATCCATCCTGTCCGGTGCGCAGCTTGGCAAACTCCTCAGGGTCGTAGACAGTCTCGTTGATCTCTCGCCCGAGTTGCCGCTCTACTTCCCGCAAAACCCGTCGCAGCTTCCCAAGCTCGACTTCGCCAACGACTAGAAGGTCAATGTCTGATGCAGGCCCCTCGGTTCCCTGCGCATACGAGCCGTAGATAAACGCCAGCTCGATCTTGCCAATGTCTTGCAGACCCTCCCTCAGCACCCGCGCCACGCCGGTCGTCTTGAGGACAAGCCCCTTGAGCTCGGGGTAGATGGGGCACGCACGGTTCAGCCGGTAATACCTGATGTTCGCCTGGCGCCGCGAAGACAGAACCCTCAGCCGCTCGAGGCGATCAAGCTCCTGCCGCACGGCGTTGTTACTGACACCGAGTTCTCGCACCAGGCCCTTGAGGTAGTATTCTGTATCAGGGTTGGTCACAAAGAGCGTGAGAAGTTTGACCCTGACTTCTGAGGTCATGAGTTCATCAAGCATCTGATCTTCCTGGCGGTCAAATGGGTCAAAAAATGACCCAAATGGGTCAAAAAATGACCCAATCTGCTTATGGGAACAGCACGACCTTCGCACACTGGCCCGACTTCATCAGCGCGAAGCCCTGCTCGAACTCGGCCAGAGGGAAACGGTGCGTGATAATGGGCGAGAAGTCCACCTTGCCCGACACCTGCAGCGCTGCCATCTTGTCCCAGGTGCGGAACATCTCCCGTCCATTGATGCCCAGCACCGTCGCCCCCTTGAAGATAACCCAGTCGCCGAGGTCCATCATCACTGGCCCAGGGGGCAGCCCCAGGAGCGACACCCGCCCGCCCTTACGTAGCATCTGGAAGCCCTGGCCGATGGCCGACTGTACCCCCGACATTTCCAGCACCACGTCTACCCCCACACCGTCAGTGGCATCCAGGATGGCCTTCACCACGTCGGTCTTCTGGGGATTCAGCACCAAGTTGGCGCCCAGCCGGGTAGCCATCTCAATGCGGTACTCGCTCACGTCCGTGGCATAGACGGCCTTGGCGCCGCTGGCCTGGCAGACGAGGATGGCCGCCAGTCCGATTGGCCCGCAACCGATGACGGCCACCGTGTTGCCCACGATCTCGCCGGAGAGGGCCGTGTACACAGCGTTGCCCATAGCGTCCTGCATCGAGGCAACGTCGGGTGGCAGTCGCCGATCGTTCTTCCAGACGTTATGTTGCGGGGCGACGACGTACTCAGCAAAAACGCCATCCGTATCAACGCCGAGGATGGCGAGGTTGGCGCAGATATGCTGCTGGTTGTTGCGGCATTGAAAACAGTGGCCGCAGACGATGTGGCCTTCAAGGGAAACGTAGTCACCGGCGCGCACAGCCGTCACCTCGCTGCCGACCTCTTCGACGATGCCGGCGACTTCGTGGCCGATGATGCGGGGAGGGCGGATGCGGCTGGCCGCCCAGGCGTCCCATTCGTAGATATGCTTATCGGTACCGCAGATAGCCGCCGCCTGCACACGGAGCAGCACGTCGTTGTGCCCGACCGTGGGCACGGGCACCGTGCGCAACTCAAGCCCGGGCCCGGCCGCGGTCTTGACTAGAGCTTTCATGCGCCGTTGCATTCCAGTCTCCTATGGGATGAATAGACAATGAAACGAACGTCCTCGGGCATTATAGCAGCAGGCAGATGAAGCGTCAATCAGACGTGCGGGCGGAGGAATTGATTCTGAGCCAGCCGTATGATTTGTTCGGCGCGAACTGGTTGCCCGTGACGTTGCACCATTCGACGTTGAGACCACATGCCGCAGGAGCACGCCATGCGTATTGCCATACTCGGTGCGGACGAACCAGACCTGGCCCGCCCTATTGGTGCGGAGTACGTAGACTGGGAGAGTACCGTGTCCCGCCGGATGCGCGCCTCAGGTCGTGGTGTTGCACCTCGGGTCAAGGCACAGGCTATGCCTCTTCTGTCGTCTGGCCCGTGGCTGGCCCGCGCCTGGCGATGATGCCAGTGGCCAGCATGATCGGGGGCAGTAGCGCCAGGGATGCCGCAAAGGGCCACGCCGGATCGGCAGCATAGAGCCAGCCGGCGAGATAGGGAGCGATGGTAAAGGCCAACTGGACCACGGTCTGGAAAACGGCGAAGCCCAGAGCCAGGCTGGTGGGCGGTAGCATTGCGCCGAGGCGGGCGCCCGCCAAGGTGCGCATAGCCCCCAACCCCCCGCGCAAGAAGAACCCTAGAGCGACGATTGGCACGGATCCGCTCAGCAGCAAGATGGCATTGTACGCCACCAATGCTGCCTCGCTCAGAACCAGCCCACCGGTGCGGCCCTTGGGCCAGCGGCCCAAACCGATGGTCAGCAGGGCACCACCAAGCCCGGTCGCCGACCCCAGGAGCCCGATCCAGCTCATGCTCAGGTCGCGCTCGCCCTGCAGGAAATTCGGGGCCAGTGGCACGCCGAGGTAGCCGACAAAGTGCGTGCAAAAGAACAGACCGCACAGCACGACAAAGATCCGGTTTGCGCGCAACGCAGCGATGCTACTATGTGTTGCTGTACGCGAGACGGGCTGCTCGCGCACCAGGCAGATGAGGACGGTGGACACGACAAAGAACATGGCCGCCAGGTAGAACACCTGGCGCAGGCCCCACAGGTCTGCCAACCAGCCGCCGAAGACGGGGGACAGCGTGGCGCCGATGGTGAAGCCAGCAAAGACCGACGTGTACGTGCGTTTCAGGTC
>DAOUCN010000037.1:0-19555 GCA_034431995.1 Chloroflexota bacterium
ACTCAGCCGCCGGCCTCACCCGCATCCAGCGTAAGCAAGCCACCTGGGCCGTAGTAGACGACCCGGGCCCCTACTCCACTGCCCGCCGTCTCTGCCTGACACCTTGGGTGCCTATCGTCCACTTCACCTCTCCCCTGGAGGAGATCAGCACGGCGCAACTGCGCGCCGCCTACCAGGGACAGCAATGGTTGGGGCCTGTCTTCTACGCGGGCGATAGCGCCGGTGTGCGTCGTCTGCTTGGTCTGCAAGCCCTGGCGGGGAAGGCGGTGTCCTTGCCGTCCTGGAAGGCCGTCATCGAACGTGTAGCCGGTGATCGCGGGGCGCTGGCCCTCGTGCCCTGGGCAGAGGTGGACGCCCGTGTGAAAGTGCTGGCCCTCGACGGGAGGTCCATCGCCACCGACGGCGTCGAGCGCTACAACTTTGGGGATGGCTGGTGGTTGGTGCCTTCCGCTGTGCCCTCCGAGGCCACCGACGATCTTGCCCGGCGCCTGGCCTGCCCTGCTGGCTCGCCTGTCACGTTCCTCGCCGCAGGGGACATGCTCATGGGCTGGTACGTGAACGAGGTCTACATCAAGAAAGAGGGGCCGGAGTATCTCTTCCGTCGCATCCGCGACCTCATGCGCTCGGCAGACTTGGCGTTTGCCAATTTCGAGAACCCAATGTCATCCCGGGGCACGACAGGAGACCCGTACCTCAAGTTCCGCGCCCCACCAGAAGCCGTACGCGGCCTCACCTTCGCCGGCATAGACGTGGTGAACCTGGCCAACAACCACTTGGGCGACTACGGCCCCGTAGCTGTGCAGGACACCCTGGATATCTTGCGCCAGAACGGGATTGCCTACGTGGGGGCAGGCCACAACCGCGCTGAGGCCCGCGCTCCCTACGTCACCACAATCAAGGGGACGCGCATCGCCATCCTCGCCTACAACGAGATCGGGATTGAGCCGGGCTATTTCGCGGCGACAGACACCCGCCCGGGCATGGCCTGGCTTGAGCCAGACAACGTCTATGCCGAGATCAAGCGAGCCCGCGCCCAAGCGGATTTCGTCATTGCTTCATTCCATTGGGGCATCGAGTACACGCCCCATCCTAACGCCCGCCAGCAGGAGATCGCTCGCCGCGCCGCCGAGGCGGGAGCGGGCCTCATTGTCGGCCACCATCCCCATGTCGTCCAGGCCGTGGGCTTCTTCGGCAATGTCTTCGTGGACTACAGCATTGGCGACTTCGTATACAGCCAGCCAACGCGCCCGGCCACCGGCGAAGGGATCATCCTGCGCGCCGTCATCGAGGGATCTGCGCTCAAGCAGGTGCAATTGATTCCGATCTACATTGACCGCGCCCAGCCCTACGTCATCTCGCCTGTGGAAGCCAAGCTCATGATGGCCCGCATCTTCGATGCCACGCGTCTGATCAAGGGACTACCAGTTATGTCTGAGCAAGCATCGCCGCCGTCCGGCGCGGTCGCTCTCCCCCAGGCGAAGTACGCGGCACCATCCGGCAATCTGGCACTGGTATCCGTGAGTGGCAACAAGGCCGACATCGTGTCCCTCGTGCCGGGCAGTAGCACGGCTGCCCTGCTCACCGACGACGGGAATCTCAACGATGCCCCCACCTGGTCACCCGACGGCAAGCGCCTTGCCTTTAGCTCCGGCAGGGAAGGCAACGTGGACATCTATGTGCGGGCCGCGGAGAGCCCGGAAACCGTCAACGTGACCAGAAACGCAGCCTGGGACGACTACCCGACCTGGTCGCCCGACGGCAAGATGCTTGCCTTCAGCTCGAACCGCGATGGCCCGTTCAAGATCTACGTGATGAACGCCGATGGCAGCCAGGTGCGCCGCCTGACCGATGGTCAGTCGTGGGACACGACACCCGCTTGGTCGCCCGATGGCAAGACTATCGCCTTTGCCTCCGACCGCACCGGCACGTTCCAGATTCATACCATCGGTGTTGACGGCAGCGGCCTCAGGCGTCTGACGGACTATCCGAACCTCAACGCGTTCCCATCTTGGTCGTCGGACGGCAAATCCATCGTCTACCAGTCCTACCAGGATGAGTCTGCCAACCAGCAGGATGACTCGGTACAGGACCGCGACTTCGAGATCTATGTCATAGATGCCGCCGGGGGCCGCCCCCGCCGCCTGACCGACAACCGGGCCGCCGACATCCAGCCCGCCTGGTCGCCCGACGGCAAACGCATCGCCTTTGCCTCAGACCGCAGCGGCCGCTTCCAGGTCTACACCATGAACGCCGACGGCAGCGGCACAGCGACCATTACGGCCGGTTCTGGGGCGTTCCTGGCTCCGGCCTGGACACCCTAGACACGACGCCAGCCCTCCCGCCCCCACACGTCAGAGCGGGAGGCTTTCTTGGAGACCCTTCTTGCGCACAACCCTGTTCGTGGCTGTCCTTTTCATCCTCATTGTCGTTGGCTGCGTCGTCCAGATGGCCCAGCCGACGCCCGTACCTGCAACGCCAACGGCGGCTCCCAAGCTCCCGCCATCGCCCTCCTCGACACGGATGGCTCTCACAGCTACGCCAACGCCTTTGCCGACTCCCCTGCCAACGCCAACACGCACCCCTGCCGTTGTCACGCCCTCCCCGCCCACGCGAACAGCCAGCGTGATCGCCTATCCGGCCAACTCCCTCGTGCATCCCATCGCCGCTGCCTTTGTCGGTGAGACGGTCTACCTGGTTGATGCCGGGCAGGTCAAAGCCGTGCAACCGCGCGCTGGCGCGGCCCTGCATGCCCTCACGCCACCTGGTGGATCTATCGCCCGGTATCCCATCCAGGAGTTGGCAACCCTCGCATATTCCGAGCCACTCCACAGGCTGTTCCTGCTAGACAGGTCTGGAGCCGTGTACAGCTACGACCTGGCAAACGGCTGGGCCCTGGAACGAGGACCTGGCGGCAGCAGCGATTACAGCCAGGAATACCCGGTGGCCCTGGCCGCCGACGCAACGTACGTCTATCTTCTCGATACTAACAACGGACGCATCTGGCGCAGGAACGATGCCACCTGGCAAGTCCTCGTCACCAGCGCCCAGCTCGAGGGGGGGATTCAGCTTGTCGCCGACGGCGACCTGTACGTCCTGGTCGGCGAGCGCCCGCAACGTGCCCCACGCTTGCTGCGCGTTCGGGGTACTGCTGTCTCGCCGCTGGCTGTCAGTGGCGCCATGGATGAGCCAACGCACGTGGTGGCAGGCCCTGAGGGGACTCTCCTGCTGCTGGATCAGGGTGGGAGACGGCTGCGCGTCGTCGAGAAGGACACGGGCCGCGTGCGGGATAGCCTGGTGGTAGGGAGCAGCGATGCAGAGATTCATGCGCTTGCTGCTGGCGAACGTGGAATCCTGGTCCTCGGACACGACTGGCTGCACCTGATTCCCCCATCCTCCACTGCATTGAGCCTGCCCGTGCCGCCCGCCGTCGCGTCCCCTTCTGGCCTGCCCTGCGACCTCGCGACCCTGTCCAGGCTGCCCCGCCTGCGCATGCCCATTGCCGGCGCTCGTCTGCCCGACATAGACCGCTCGCTCCCTGGCGCGCCTCGCCTCTATCGCTTCGGCATCCACGAAGGCGTTGATCTCTACACCGAGACCGCAGGCGTGCCCATCGTCAAGGGCACGGCGGTCCTGGCCGCGGCCTCAGGCCGCGTCACCCGCGCCGACGTAGACTACACGGAGGCGACTGGCGGGGAGGTTGACCGGTGGCTGAGGGAGACACAGGAGAAGCGTATGACTCCTGCCTGGATCGAGGACAAACTCGGTGGCCGCCAGGTGTGGATTGACCACGGCGGAGGGCTGTCGACGCGCTACCTGCACCTGAGCGGGGTGGCACCGGGCCTGAAGCCGGGAACGACCGTGAAATCCGGGGACGTGATCGGCTATGTGGGCAACTCCGGCACGCCGGAGGCCGCCGCAGGCTACCCCTCCGACGTGCACCTGCACTTCGAGGTGCGCATCGGCGACGGCTACCTCGGTCAGTGGCTCTCCCCCATCGAGACCCGTCGCTGGCTCGGGCGGCTGTTTGGTGAGGACTGAGGGGGGAGGACTGAGCTATGAGGCATGAGGTATGAGGTATGAGGTATGAGGTATGAGGTTATGAGCGGCTAGCGCGACTCGCGGCTGCCTCATGCCACTCCTCGGGCTGTGGGCAGCCGCGGGGCAGTGCCGCACCCGGCCAGCCCCGTGTAGCCCTGCGGTCTCCTCCGCAGGGTTCTTGCGCCCTTGTCCCTGCCTCCCCTCTCCCCCTGGGAGAGGGTCAGGGTGAGGGCTGCTCCTTACCGCACGCCTCAACAAACGCCTCAAACAGCCGGTGCACGCGCCCGTCGCCCTTGTACAGGTCCTCGGGATGGAACTGCATCGCAACGGCGAAGGGATGGCCAGGCGCTTCCATCCCCTCCACAACTCCGTCTGGCGCACGGGCAGAGACAACAAGCCCGCTGCCCACATCCTTCACCGCCTGATGATGCCGGCTGTTCACCGGCAGCGGCTCGTTGCCAACGATAGCCGCCAGACGGGACCCTGGCTCCAGCAGAATGGCGTGGGCAAGGTGATCACACGGCAGAGAGGGATCTGTACGATGACGAATGGAGGAAGGACACTGAGAGGGTAGGTCCTGATACAGCGTGCCGCCCGCAGCCACGTTCAGCACCTGGATGCCACGACAGATACCCAGCACCGGCTTCCCTTCAGCCAGTGCCCAGCGGGTGAGGGCCAGCTCCAGCGCGTCACGCTCCCTCTCCACGTCGCCCAGGCGCGGGTGCGGCTCCTCGCCAAAGAGCACAGGATCAATGTCCCCTCCCCCAGACAAAAGAACCCCGTCCAGGCGGGCAAGAAACGTCCGCAGCACGTCATCTGGCGCGGGAGGCACAAGCACCGGCGACCCGCCGCTGTCCATCACCGCCTCCACATAGCGCAGCCGACCAGCTACCAGCCGCCCGCCCAGCCAGTCCTTGACGGATGGTGGTGTGCCCTCCTTTAGCCCAGCCGTGATGCCGATCAGTGGTCGTCGCATCCATCTGCTCCTTGATCTCTCACCTTTATGCAGCGACCTATGGGGGCGGCACGGGAGTCGTCGGGGTCAATAGCGCGCGTTTTCGTGCTCAATCCGCTCTTGACCGACAGCAGCCGCGATCAGGGGGACGGTGTCAATGGGTTCGCCGGCCTTGCCGAGGTACAACAAGAACTCGACGTTTCCCGCTGGCCCCACGATGGGCGAGCGCACTAGACCCCGTGCCCGCCAACCCATTTCCGCTGCCTCAGCCACAACCCGCTCCAAAACCTGCCGGTGGATTGCCGGGTCTCGTACTACCCCACCCTTCGCTACCTGTGCTCGCCCCGCCTCGAACTGCGGCTTGACCAGCGCCACACACTCAGCCGTCGGCGCGGTCAGCCGGTAGACGACGGGCAGCACCAGCCGCAAAGATATGAACGACACATCCACCACGGCAAGAACTGGCTCTTCGGGCAGACTCTCCAGATAGCGGATGTTCGTGCGCTCCATCACGACGACGCGCGGGTCAGAGCGCAACCGCCAGTCCAGTTGGCCATAGCCTACATCTACGGCGTAGACGCGAGCCGCCCCTCGCTGCAAGAGGCAATCGGTGAAGCCGCCGGTTGACGCGCCAACATCCAGGGCGACCCGCCCCAGCACGGACATACCAAAGCTATCCAGGGCATGGGCCAGCTTCAGTCCGCCGCGACTGACATAGGGCAAACCCTCCCGTAGAGCGATGGCGGCATCATCACGCAGGAGCGCACCGGGTTTGGTCTGCACCTGCCCGTCCACAAGGACCTCCCCTGCCATGATCAGCGCCCTGGCCTTAGCCCGGGTCTCCGCCAGCCCACGCTCGGTCACGAGAACATCAAGACGGCGCTTCTTCATCAGTAGTCAGATGTCAGTCCCACAACCTCCCGCAGGTTGGCAAATGGCGAGAGGTTCCATTGCGCAGCTTTCTTGACGACTTACCGCAAATGCGTTATGATACCGCCAACCCGTGCACCACGAGGAGGACGCCTGTTGCTGTTGAATCTGCTCCTTGCCATGCGGCCCAAGCAGTGGACAAAGAATGGCATCCTGTTCTTGCCCCTGGCTTTCACCCTCAACGAATACTGGCGGCCCTTTTCGCCGGAGATGTACCGC
Source organism: Chloroflexota bacterium (assembly GCA_034431995.1). Classification (GTDB taxonomy): domain Bacteria; phylum Chloroflexota; class DTOL01; order DTOL01; family DAOUCN01; genus DAOUCN01. The sequence goes on from DAOUCN010000037.1 coordinate 6,143, forward strand.
TACCTGGGTCTTGCCACCCTCGCCTTTGTCGTCTTCTGCCTGCTGTCCGGTGCCGTCTATCTCGTCAACGACGTGATTGATGTGGAGAAAGACCGTCTGCACCCCACGAAGCGCCTGCGGCCTATCGCTTCTGGCAAGATCAGCCACACTACCGCCCTTTCCACTGCTGCTGCCCTCGCCATCATCGGTGTTTCGGGTGCTCTGGTGCTCAGCCTCCCCTTCGGCCTGGTGGCCGTCGCCTATCTGATCGTCCAGGCTGCGTATACCTACGCCCTGAAGCACCTGGTGTTGCTCGACGTTTTCACTATCGCCGCTGGGTTTGTCCTGCGCGCCGTGGGCGGAGCCGTCGTCATTCAGGTAGCCATTTCACCCTGGCTCTATATCTGCACCGTGCTTCTCTCCCTCTTCCTGGGCTTCTCAAAGCGCCGCCACGAGCTTGTCCTGCTCAACAATCAGGCCGGCAACCACCGCCAGATCCTGCGGGAGTACACGCCTGAACTGCTCGAGGAGATCCTGTCGGTTGTCACATCCAGCACGGTGATGGCCTATAGCCTGTACACATTCACCTACCCCAAGCTACCCCAGAACCACGCCATGATGCTCACCATCCCCTTCGTCCTCTATGGCATCTTCCGCTACCTGTACCTTGTGCATCTGAAGAACGAAGGAGGCAGTCCGGAGGAGGTATTGCTGGGAGATCGGCCATTCCTCATTAACATCGCCCTCTGGATCATGAGCGTCGTTGTCATTCTCGGTCTCTTCCGCTAGGACCGTCAGCGTCGCCAACGCAAGCACCCGCACCCACCCCACACGCAACACCAACCGCGCTTTCCCCAGGCCCGTACTGCGTGGTCCGTGCGAGCGCTTCGTCCATCGTCGTCAGTCGTTCGTCTCTCGTCGCGAAAGCACAACAGGGGAGACCGCCTCGATCTCCCCTGTCCGCTTCTAGCGCTTGGTGTACTGCTTCGCCTTGCGGGCCCGTCGTAGCCCAGGCTTCTTGCGTTCCTTCCCACGCGGGTCCCGGGTCAACAGACCGCTCTTGCGCAGCGTCTGCCGCAGCGTCTCGTCGGCGACCACGAGAGCGCGGGCCAGCCCATGGCTGACCGCTCCGGCCTGCCCGTGAAGTCCCCCGCCCGTCACCTTGACAATGATGTCGTATTGCTGAGGCAGGTTCGCCACCTGCAACGGCGCAAGGATGCGATTCCTAAACGTCTCGCCCGGAAAGTACTCGCCGAGAGGCTTTCCGTTAACCGTGACTGTCCCGCTGCCTGGCATCAGGCGCACCTGTGCCACCGCCGTCTTGCGCCGACCAGTCCCTGTGTAGTACGTTACGTCAGCCATGACTCCTCCAACAACGCCCAACTATTCCTGTCCGGCGATCTGTGCCTGATGGGGATGCTCAGGCCCGGCATAGATCTTCAGCTTGCGCAACATGGCCGCCCCCAGACGATTGCGCGGCAGCATGCCCTTCACAGCCTCCCGAACTACCCATTCCGGTCGCGTGCTCATGTACTCACGCATGGCGACGCGACGGAATCCGCCCGGATATCCGGAATGGCGGTAGTACAACTTCTCATCCAGGCGCTTGCGCGTCAGGGCGATCTTCGCCGCATTGATGACGATCACAAAATCGCCCGTGTCCAGGTGAGGGGCATACGTCACCTTGTGCTTCCCCTTAAGCAACTGGGCCACCTGCGAAGCCAGCCGCCCCAAGCTCTTCCCCTCTGCATCCACCACATGCCATTGTCTTTCGATGTCGCCCGCCGTGGGCGTGTAGGTCTTCATACCGACTCCTCATTGTACCGAACGTGCATCAGACAGAGGCCATGCGCAGGCGCCGTTTTTCGGCCCCGCCGGCGTTCTCCCGACCGCAGCAGCGCGGCCAGGTCATCCACCGTCAGCTTACCCCTTCCCACCTCAATCAGCGCGCCCACGATCGTGCGCACCATGCGCGACAGATAAGCATTGGCTTCGATGTCCACGTACACGAATTGACCATCGCGCTGACAGCTTAGGCTGTGGACCGTCCGAGTGGTCGTTCCCTCCTCCCGCATAGGCCCACCAAAGGCCGAGAAGTCGTGCGTCCCCACCAGCACCTGAGCGGCTCTGTGCATCGCTTCGACGTCGAGGGCCGCCACCACATGATGGCAAGTCGTCCGCAGTAGTGGCGAACGTACCGGCCCATTGAAGATCGTGTAGCGATAGGCCCGGCTCACAGCGCTGAACCGAGCGTGGAACTCAGGCAGCACGTCCTGGGCAGCAGTCACGGCGATGTCCGGCGGCAGAAGGGCGTTCAGTGCCCTCTGCATCATGCCCACGGAACCGCTCCACGCCGTCGTGAAGGTCACAACCTGCCCGCGCGCGTGCACTCCCGCGTCTGTTCGACCGGCTGCCGCAACCCGTACCTTCTCACCCGTCAGACAGGCGATGGCCTTCTCGATCTCTGCCTGGACTGTCGGGACACCAAGCTGCCACTGGAATCCGGCATAGCGTGTGCCATCGTATTCCAGGACCAACATGAGATTGCGCCTGAGGCCGCCCGTCACATTACGCGCACCCTTACTCCACGAGCATTATCACAGCCATGGGGGCGCCATCCCCCTGACGCGGGCCTAGCTTGACCACGCGCGTGTAGCCGCCATTGCGGTCGGCGTAGCGCGGGGCGAGCTCCGTAAAGAGCTTCTCCACCAGCTTTGCATCGTACAGCCGCGCGCGCGCCAGGCGGCGGTTATGAACGGTGTCATCCTTGGCGATAGTGATCAGCTTCTCCACCATCGCCTGCACTTCCTTCGCCTTTGCTTCGGTTGTGGTTACCTTCTCGTAGCGCAAGACCTCGGTGACGAGATTCCTGTACAGGGCCAGGCGCTGGTCCGTCGGACGACCGAGCTTGCGCCCGCCCACACGGTGTCTCATGGCTGAGTCTCCTCGTTGGTGGGTGCCTCGCCAGCAGGCTCCAACCCCGTCTCGCCGGTGGCGTCCGCTGCCGCCGCGGCAGGCGTTTCCTCAGCCAACACCTGCTCCGTAAGGGGCGGCTCCGGAGCCTGGATATAGCCCTTGGCAATGAGGCGCTCGCGCAGTTCCTCCAGCGACTTGTGCCCGAAGTTGCGCACGCTCAGGAGCTCGCTTTCGCTCATCTCCAGGATCTGCCCGACCTTGATGATGCCAGCACGCTTCAGGCAGTTATAGGCACGCACCGACAACTCCAACTCCTCGATAGGGGCCTCTTTGACCCGCGGCGGCAGGATAGCTCTCCCCAATGGCTGCTTCTCCAGCCTCTGCAGCCCGCGCTCCCGGTCAGCCAGCAGAGCAAAATGACGGACCAGGATGTCAGCGCTTCGGCTCAGGGCCTCCTCCGGCTGCATCGTCCCGTCGGTCCAGATCTCCAGCAGCAACCGATCATAGGTCGTGATCTGGCCGATACGCGTGTGCTCCGCTACAAAGTTGACTTTGCGCACGGGGCTGAAGATGGCATCTACCGGAATGGTACCGATGGGCAGATTCTCCTGCGCCTCAGCCGGCAGATACCCCCTGCCGCGCCCAGCAGTCATCTCGATGTCAATGCGGGCATCCGGCGAATCGAGGGTAACCAGCGGCTGTTCCTTATTGACCACCTCGATGCCGCTGGGACACTCGATGTCCCCCGCCGTAATCACACCTTCCCCCGCCGCCTGCACATACAGACGTACCGGATTGTCTGACGATGACAGCCAGCGCAAGCGGATGCTCTTGGCGTTGAGGATGATCGCCGTGATATCCTCGCGCACATGGGGAATGGTCGAGAATTCGTGATAGATCCCCTCGATGCGGATAGACGTGATCGCCGCTCCGGGCAGAGAAGACAGAAGCACCCGCCGCAGAGAGTTGCCCAAGGTTACGCCGTATCCGCTCTCCAGCGGCTCGACCATAAAGCGGGCATAATTCTCTGTTCTCGCTACCGTCTCAATCCTGGTCGGCAGAGCAATATCATTCAAAGAAGATGCGCCTCCCCGGCGATGATCTCGCACCTCACGCCTGCGTCACCTGCGCGCCACGCGGCGTCGACGCGCGATCCATCCCTCCGCCTACCTGCTGTAATACTCCACAATCAACTGCTCGGAGATATTGGCGTCCATCTCGGACTTGGCCGGCGCGGCAAGCACCTTGCCAGTCATGGCTTGCGCATCAAGGCTGAGCCAGGCCGGCGGGGCCTGCCGACCCAAGTTCTTGGCCACCAGCTTGAAGTATTGCTTCTCGCGACTCGATGGGCGCACGCTCACTTCGTCCCCCACCTTGAGCACACACGATGGGATGTCCGTCTTCTTGCCGTTCACGGCGATATGCCCGTGGCAGACGATCTGACGAGCCTGGCTACGCGACTCGGCCAGCCCCAGGCGATAGACCACGTTGTCCAGGCGCATCTCAAGGATCTGGAGCAACGTCTCGCCTGTCGCTCCTGCCTTGCGCGCAGCCACCCGGTAGTGCTGCCGGAACTGGCGCTCGAGGACGCCATAGATGCGGCGCGCCTGCTGCTTCTCGCGCAACTGCACAGCGTATTCTGTCGGCTTGCGCCGCCGGGCCCTCTGCGGTCCCGGTGGCGCCTGTCGCCCTCGCTTGATGGCGCACTTGGGCCCGAGGCAGCGTTGCCCCTTCAAGAATAGCTCGCGACCTTCACGTCGGCATAGCTTGCATGCCGGGCCGATATATCGTCCCATGATTCCTCCGAACCGCTCCCTGTCCTATACCCGCCGCCGCTTCGATGGACGGCAGCCATTGTGCGGAATAGGCGTCACATCGGTGATAGACGTTATGGCCAGCCCTGCCGCTTGCAAGGCTCGGATGGCGGCTTCACGACCAGAGCCAGGGCCTTTGACAAACACCTCAATCTGGCGTAGGCCGTGCTCCATCGCCTTGCGCGCAGCCTGCTCCGCAGCCACCTGGGCACCGTAGGGCGTGCTCTTGCGCGATCCCTTGAAGCCTGCCGCCCCTGCCGACCCCCACGCCAACACGCCTCCCTGCGGGTCGGTCAGCGTGATGATGGTATTGTTGAACGTAGACTGAATGTAGGCTTGCCCAACGGGCACCGACTTGCGCTCGCGCCGTTTGGACTTAAAGGCCCTCTTCTTCGTCGCCGCTGGAGCGGCGCTGGCTGCCGTGGCAGCCGCCTGGGGCTTTCTTGCGCCCTTCGCCTGTTTGGGTTCTGCCATAGTTGATCACCGGGAAGAGAACAGCACACGCCGACTGGCCCATGCCGCCCCTTCGCTCCAGTCCTCCTCGCCTACTTCTTGGCTGTGGCCCGCTTGCGACCAGCCACGGTCTTGCGCGGCCCCCGCTTCGTGCGTGCGTTCGTGCGTGTGCGCTGCCCATGCACCGGCAGATTGCGCCGATGGCGCACCCCGCGATAGCAGCCGATCTCTGTCAGCCGCTTGATATTCGTCTGCACCTCGCGCCGCAGATCACCTTCCACCTTGTAGCTCTTGTCAATCACCTCACGCAGACGACTGATCTCCTCCTCTGTCAGGTCCTTCACCCGCGTGTCCGGATTGACGCGCGCCCGCGTCAGAATGGCGCGGCTGTTAGTGGCCCCGATGCCATAGATATACCGCAACGAGACCTCAACCCGCTTGTCTCTAGGAATGTCTACTCCGGCGATACGTGCCATCTTCTCCTCCCAACCCTATCCTTGCCGCTGCCTGTGCTTGGGATTGCTACAGATCACCACCACAACCCCGCGCCGCCGGATGATCTTGCACTTCTCGCACCGCCTCTTGACCGATGCCCGTACCTTCACACCAAACCTCCCACAGACGGATCAGCAGACAGATAGCCCCTGCATCTAGGCGCCAACAATCACCCTGGTCTGCTCCCTATCTGTAGCGATAGATGATTCGACCACGCTTGAGATCATAGGGCGACAGCTCCACCAAGACCCGATCCCCAGGCAGGATGCGGATGAAGTTCAACCGGATCTTGCCAGAGATGTGCGCCAGCACGGTATGTCCGTTCTGCAACTCGACGCGGAACATCGCGTTTGGCAGGGCCTCTCGCACTGTCCCCTCGACCTCAATAGCATCCTTCTTAGCCATACACCTCACATCCCAGTCACGAAACCTACGCCGTCAGGATGTCTGCTTCCCCTTCTCGAATGGCGATGGTATGCTCAAAATGCGCTGACAAGCTTCCGTCCCTGGTCACCACGGTCCAGCCATTGGGCTGCACCATCACCTGCCAATCGCCCATGTTCACCATGGGCTCCAAGGCCAGGGTCATGCCTGGCCGCAAGAGCGGCCCCTGCCCCGGCGACCCGAAGTTGGGCACCAGCGGCTCCTCGTGCAAGTCCCGCCCAACGCCATGGCCGGTGTACTGCCGCACCACCGAAAAGCCTCGGCTCTCCGCCGTTGTTTGGATAGCCGATGAGATGTCACCCACGCGTGCTCCGGCCCGTGCGGCAGCGATGCCAGCCGCCAGGGCGGCCTTGGTCGCCTCTATCAGTGCCACTGCCCGGCTATTGACCTGGCCCACGCCTACGGTCATGGCTGCATCACCGTGGAAGCCTCGGTAGTAGGCTCCCACATCCAGACTAACGATGTCGCCTTCCCTCAAGACACGCTTGTCCGGCATCCCGTGCACCACCTCGCTATTCACTGATACGCACAGCGACGCCGGGAAGCCGCGATAGCCCTTGAACGATGGCGTTGCCCCCTGCTTTGTGATCGTCCGATAGACCAGCGCATCCAGCTCCCGGGTGGTGATCCCGGGGCGTATCTTGTCGGACAGGAGCGCCAAAGTCTCGGCCACGATGCGACCGGCCTGGCGCATGATCTCGATCTCTCGTGCCGACTTTATGATGATCTCCATGATGGCACACGACGCAACGCTGCCGCCAGATCCGCGGCTACCCTCTCCACTGTCTGATCGCCGTTGATCCCCATCAGCACCTTCTGCCGCTTGTAGTAGGCAATCAGCGGCGCCGTCTGAGCGAGGTAGACCTGCAGCCGCTTACGTGCCGTCTCCACCGCGTCATCCGGCCTCTCGTACAACTCGCCCCCATCCTTGTCGCACACGCCAGCCCGCTGTGGCGGGCTGAACACCTTGTGATACACTGCCCCGCAGGTGCGGCAGGTGAGGCGTCCACTCAATCGGGTCAGCAGAACCTCTTCAGAAACCTCGATGTACAGAACGCAATCAACCTTCTTGCCCTGGCGCTTGAGAGCTGCCGCCAGGGCCTTCGCCTGCCCAAGGGTACGCGGAAACCCATCTAGGATGACGCCCGCCTGAGCATCCGGCTCGCTCAACCTCTCCAGCACCATGCGCACGGTCACGTCGTCGGGCACCAGCACACCGCGCTCCATGTACGACTGCGCCAGGTGACCAAGCTCTGTCCCTCGGGCGACGTGATCACGGAACAAGTCGCCGGAGGCGACATGGATGAGACCGAAGGTTGCGGCCAGCCCCGCTGCCTGCGTCCCCTTCCCTGCTCCCGGCGCACCCAGCAAGATAACGTACATCGCGACTCAGTGGACTCCTCGTAGCTCTGCAGCAAGCTGGGTCCGTACCCGACTTAACGTCGCCTTCGCCCCGACTTTGTCACCGCTCACGCGCCACCGCTACTTGATGAAGCCCTCGTAGTGGCGCATCAGAAGCTGTGCTTCCAACTGGCGCATGGTATCCAGTACCACGCCGACCACGATCAAGATGCCCGTACTGGAGAAGATGAGCGTTTGTCCTCCCGTGATCGGTTTGATAAAGAACGGTAGAACAGCTACAACGCCCAGAAAGATGGCACCGACAAGGGTGATACGGTTCAGCACCCTGTTGAGAAACTCCTCCGTCGGTCGCCCAGGACGAATCCCCGGGATGAAGCCGCCAAACTTCTGCAGGTTGTCGGGCAGGTTCTGCTGCTGAAAGGTCACCGCCGTGTAGAAATAGGTGAAGCCAATGACCAGCAGGAAGTACGTTATCCAATACATCGTCCCGCTGGAGTTGAACCCGTTGTAAATGGCAGTGGCAATGCTGCCAACGATGGACGACGGCGCCCCTGGAGCAGGCAGGAAGAACTGGGCCACCACGGCCGGGAAGAGCAAGATAGACGAGGCAAAGATGAGCGGGATCATGCCCGCCGAGTTCACGCGCAGCGGAATGTGCGTGCTCTGTCCCCCATACATGCGCGTGCCCCGGATGCGCTTGGCATACTGCACCGGGATACGCCGCTGCCCTTCCTGGATCAGCACGATGCCCGCCACTGTCAGGACCGAGATGGCCAGAAACATGATGAGCGCACCGTAGTTCTGGTTGGCCAGCATCGGCAGCAGGTTATTGGGCGTCCGGGCCACAATGCCGCCGAAAATGATGATGGACACGCCATTGCCGATGCCGCTCTCCGTGATTAGCTCGCCCAGCCAGATGGCCACCATCGTCCCCGCCGTCATGCTGATCACGATAGCAATCGTCGTCAGGGTATCGTTGCCGATCCCGAACTGCACATCCCTGAAAATGCCCTGGTTGTTGTATAGCACGCCCTGGCTATACGCCTGCAGCGCAGCCAAGGGCACCGTCAGGATGTGGCTGTACAGGTTGATCTTCTGTCGCCCCTGCTCGCCTTCTTTGGCCAGAGCCTCCAATTGCGGGATGATTGGTTGCAAGAGCTGCATGATGATGGTTGACGTGATGTACGGATAGACACCCATGGACAGGATGGAGAAATTGGCCATGGCCCCGCCCGAGAACAGGTCGAGCATGTTAAAGAGCGTGCCGAACTGGCTGCTCTCAAAGAGACTGCGGAGAGCATCCAGATTGACACCCGGCACCGGAATATGCGACAGCAGGCGATAGATGACGAGGATCGCTATTGTGAACAGAATCCGGCGACGCAGGTCCGGTAGGCGAAAGGCATTGGCAACGGCTTGCAGCATGTCCCGTCCTCCTGGGCAGGAACCGGCGCAGACGCGTCTCGTCTGCGCTCCTACCCGTCGCTCTCCTTCGTTGCAGGCTGACTCTCCGCCTCGGCTTTCGGCTGGGCCCACATCTCCTCAAAGCTGCCGCCTGCGGCCGCGATCTTCTCCTTGGCAGAGGCAGACAGACGATGTGCCCGCACGGTCAGCGGCCCCTTGATCTCGCCGCCACCCAGGATTTTCACCGGCTCCGTAGCCTTCTTGACCAGGCCGGCCTCGGCCAGGCTCTCCGGCGTCACAGCCGTCTCAGCCGGCCAGTCGGCCAGAGTGCCAAGATTCACTACCTGATACTCAATCCTGGAGACATTCACAAAGCCGCGCTTGTGGGGCAGCCGCCGGCTCAGCGGCAACTGGCCTCCCTCAAAGTACGGATGTATGTGGGGGCCAGTGCGGGCCTTCTGGCCCTTGATTCCCCGGCCCGAATAGACCCCGTGACCAGACCCGATGCCCCGCCCTCGCCGCTTCCTGTTCTTAGTCGCACCATAGGGCGAACTCAACTCATGCAGCTTCATGTCCCAGCGATCTCCTCCACGCGCACCAGATGCCGAACCTTGAACAGCATGCCTCGCACGCTGGCATTGTCCGGCAACTCCACCGTCATGTTGAGCCGATGGAGACCCAGGGCAGACAGCGTGCGCTTCTGATCATACTTGTAGCCGATCTGGCTCTTGAACAATGTCACACGCAAACACGGCCCCCGGGCAACGGCGGGCCCTGCCGCCGCCTCAACTGCCGGCGCGGGAACCTCCGGCGCGGGCGGCAAGGCAGCGGCCACGGCGACTCCCTCGGCCGCCGCAGCCACGGCCACCTTCCTTGCCTTCTTCCCTAGCAGCGTGGGCCTCTGCTCCCCGGCTTCGACCGCACCAGACTCCCCTGGCCGTGTCACTGCCAGCCGCTTCTTCAGACCTGCTGGCCTGACGGTCACCTCTCCCGTGCTCTCTTCCGAGGCAGCCACGGGTGCGTTCTCTTCCCCGCTCTTGTCTATGGCAACGGCAGACTTACGCTGGGCCACCTGGCTGCCCTCCTGTCCGGCCTGCCGGCCTCTGGCCGCTACCACCGCGACCGCCGCGACCGCCCCTGCCCCCACGACCGCGCCCCTCGCGGCGACCGGCGGGCCGCCCGCCGCGCTCCGGCTGCACCGGCGCTTCCTCGACCACAATAGGAGCGGCAGCAGCCTCCTTCGCCGCCTGCAGATCCGCAATACCCTTCTTGGACAGCAGGCTCTCCAAAGGCTTGCCGCGCCTCTCGGCCTCGGTCTCCGGATCCTTCAGTTGGCGCAACGCCCGCATGGTCGCTCGCACCACGTTGATCGGATTCGAGGACCCCAAGGACTTGGTGAGAACATCCTTGACCCCTGCCGACTCCAACACCGCCCGCACGCCGCCGCCAGCAATGATGCCCGTGCCCGGCAGCGCCGGTCGCAGCATGATCCTGGCCGCTCCGTACTCGCTCACGATGGCGTGGGGAAGCGTGGTGCCGAGCAGCGGCACACGGATGAGATGCTTCTTGGCGTCCTCTGTCCCCTTGCGAATGGCCTCGGGCACCTCGTTGGCCTTGCCCAGACCCGCGCCGACGTACCCTCGGCCATCACCCACAACGACGACCGCGCTGAAGCTAAACCGGCGCCCACCCTTCACCACTTTGGCTACCCGGTTGATGCTGACCACACGCTCGTCGGTCAATTGCAGCGTCGCTGGATCAATTCTCGGCATCTAGAACTCCAATCCGCCAGCTCTGGCCGACTCAGCCAGGGCCTTGATGCGCCCGTGGTATGGGTATCCGCCACGGTCGAAGACAATCTCCTTGATGCCCTTGGCCAGAGCCCGCTGAGCCAACAGTGTGCCAACCTGGTGAGCCTGGCGCATCCTCTTGCTCAGTGGTCGCCGGCCTGCGGGTGTCGCCTGTGCCTTTGCCTGCTTCCCTTGCTTGGTGTCCTTCCCGCCCGCAGCAGGAGGCTCGCTCTCCGCAACCGCGGGCAGCAGCGGCTCGATGCCGGCCGCTTCCTTGTCCAGGCTCGATGCCTGCACCAGGGTGGTGCCCATCTCATCGTTGATGACCTGGGCATAGATGTGCTGGCCGCTGCGGAACACTGACACACGCGGCCGTGCCGCCGTGCCAGAGATACGCAGGCGCAGCCGCCGATGCCGACGGAGACGAGTATCACGAGAGCTGACGCGCTTGATCATCCTCTTCCCTACTTCTTGGCGCCCACCTTGCCGGCCTTGCCGGCCTTGCGCCGAATGTGCTCACCGACGTAATGAATGCCCTTGCCCTTGTACGGATCCGGAGGGCGAATGCGCCGCAGCCGCGCCGCTGTCTCCCCGACCAATTCCTTGTCAATCCCTTCCACGCGCACCGTATAGGTAATCACACCAGAGGAATCGCGTGACTCATCCACCGCGAACCGGATGCCTTCTGGCGGTACAACGGGAACCGTATGGGACAGCCCTACCTGGAAGACGACCTTCGATCCGTCCATCTGGGCGCGGTACCCCACGCCCGAGACGCGCAGCTCCTTGCGATAGCCACTGGTCACGCCTTCGATCATGTTTGCCAGCAATGTGCGGGTCATGCCGTGCAGCGAACGATGCAATCGGCTATCCGAAGGACGCTCCACCACCAGTTGCCCGTCCTTCTGGCTAATCATCATGTCTGGATGAAATGTCCGCGTGAGGCTGCCCTTCGGGCCCTTGACGGTCACCACGGTGCCGTTCACGCTGACGTTGACTGTCTTTGCCTCAAATGAGAGAGGCCGACGACCAATACGAGACACACCACCCTCCCGTTGCGACTACCAGACGTGACAGAGGACTTCGCCGCCCACACCCGCTTTGCGCGCCTTGCGCTCGGTCATAATACCCTTGGGCGTGGAGACGATAGCGATGCCCAGGCCACCCAGCACCCGCGGCAACTCGTCCTTGCCGGCGTACATGCGTTGCCCTGGCTTTGAGATGCGGGCCAGACCGGCAATCGCCGACTCCTTGCTCGCCGTGTACTTCAACCAGATGCGGATCACCCTCTGGGGCGCGTCTTGGTTCTTGACCACCTCGAAGTCCTTGATATACCCCTCATCGCGTAGGATGCGCACGATGGCCAGCTTCTCTTTAGAAGCCGGCACCAAGACAAAGGCATGGCGGGCCGTGATGGCGTTCCGCATGCGCGTCAGGAGATCCGCAATAGGGTCGGTCATATTCATGCTTGCACCTATCCTGTCCTACCAACTCGACTTGGTGACGCCCGGCAGTTCGCCACGCACAGCCAACTGGCGGAAGCAAATGCGGCAGAGGCCGAACTTGCGCATGTAGCCCCGCGGCCGACCGCACAGACGGCATCGGTTATGGAACTGCACCCGATACTGCGGCTTCTTCTTCCACTTCTCGATCTTGCACTTCTTCGCCAACGTATCCTCCCACAGGGAAGGTCTCACATCCGGAGGGCCGGCATCCTACCCGCCGCCCTTCCGTGTTAGTGCGCCGCAAAGGGCATGCCGAGCAGTTGCAGCAGCCGTCGCCCTTCCTCATCATTGCGCGCCGTGGTGATCACACTGATCTCCAGCCCGCGCACCTTGTCCACCTTGTCATACTCGATCTCCGGGAAGACGACTTGCTCCCGCAACCCCAGCGTGTAGTTCCCCCGCCCGTCAAAGGCTGTCGGCGACACGCCTCGGAAGTCCCGCAAGCGTGGCAGAGCAACATTGAACAGCTTGTCCAGGAACTCGTACATACGCTCCCCACGCAGAGTGACCATGCACCCGATAGACATGCCGCTGCGCAGCTTGAACTGGGCGATGGACTTCTTCGCCTTGGTCACCACGGGCTTCTGACCCGTGATCGCCGTCAGATCCCTGACAGCCCCGTCAAGGGACTTGGCAGTCTGTGTCGCCTCGCCCACGCCGATGTTGATCACGACCTTGTGCACAGCCGGCACACGCATGGGGTTGGCATACTGGAATTCCTTCCGCAGGGCCGGAACAACCTCCTGCCGGTACTTGTCGCGCAATCTGGACATCGTTACCTCATCACTTCGCGTCGATGATCTCGCCGCAGCGAGCGCAGGAGCGCACCTTCTGGCCGTTCTCCACAAAGCGGTAATGCACCCGCGTCGGTTTGTTGCACTTGTTGCAGATGAGCATGACATTCGAGACGTCTATCGGTGCTTCACGCTCGATGATCCCGGCCTGGGTGCGCACGCGCCCAGGACGCATGTGTCGCTTGATCATGTGCACACCGGCCACCACCAGTCGCCCCTTCTTGGGATCAACCGAGTGCACCTTGCCCTTCTTCCCTCGATCCTTGCCAACCAGGACCTGAACCTCGTCGCCCTTGCGGATCTTCATCATAGCACCTCCGGAGCCAGGGAGACAATCTTCATGAAATGCTTCTCGCGCAGCTCCCGCGCCACCGGTCCGAAGATGCGCGTGCCCCGCGGCTCGTTCTTGTCGGTCAAGAGCACTGCCGCGTTCTCATCAAAGCGGATGTAGCTACCG
>DAOUCN010000038.1:0-2580 GCA_034431995.1 Chloroflexota bacterium
CGCGCCCTTGGCACGCGCCCATTTCATGGCCTCCCATTGCAGGAGATAGGTGGGCATGAGGTTGCGTTTGTGGGAACTGGATGCGCCGTGCAGATAGATGGCCTCGCGGCCAAGGCGGCCACGAAGATGGCGGCCAGGAGATCACCCGCGTGGCGAGCCAGGGTCAGGCGGGAGATACCCGGCATGTCGCGCAGAAGGGCCTCGTAGTAGTCGGGCGTGTGAATGGGGAAGCCGTCGCGGCGGGAGGTTTCCTGGAGCATAGGGTAGACGGCGGGCAGGTCGGTCAGGCTCCCCTCCTGCACGGTGACGCCGCGGCGAGCGGCCAGGCCAATATTGTAGCGGGTCTTGGACTTCTGGGCGGCGGCGATGGCCTGCAAGTCGCGCGTCAGGCCAACGTGAAGGGTGGTGATAGGCTGGATGTGACCTGGCGTGCGGCGGAAGCCGCGGGCGGCGAGACTGGCGTCGAGGGCAGCGTCCGGCGGGGTATTGGGCTCGATCTTGAGGAAGATGGCCCGCTGGCGGCGCAGAGCGGCATGAATGGCCTGCCAGAGAGCATCGGCCACTGCCCCATCGCGCCACTGGCCGACAGGGCCGCGCGGGCAATAGGCCAGTCGGCCCACGCCCAGGGGGAGAGAACGCAGTAGGACTTGAGCACCGGCCAGCGTTGCGTCGCCCTCGCCCACTGCCAGCCGGATGGGTCGCCAGCCCGCCTGACGCTTGAAGGCAGCCCAGGCCGAGCATTGCAGAACACCGCCGTCGGGCCAGGTGGCAACGAACTGGTCCCACGCCGCCCGATCAGCGGCATCGTCGCTGAAGGTACGAGTCCACACTGTATCTGCTATTCTTCAGGCAGGTTGCTGTACAGCTCGTAGCGATCAAGGTCAGGACAATAGAGCTCGATGTTATAGGTGTCCGGCACACCCACAGGCCGCACCAGTTCTTCGATGATGGTACCCTCCACCAAAGAGCGCACAGCCGCCGCGTTCATCGTCTCGATGGAAGCGGGCCAGAGCAGGAGCGTCCCATAGACGCCGTCCTCGGTGTAGTGGATGTCCAGCTTGCCCATGGTGCGCGGTGCGCCGTCCTTATCCGTGCTGTCCAGGTCTTGCAGCACAATTTCCTCTGACGTGGGCGTGCGCACCAGGCGCTGAAGCTTGACCTTCATTGCGTCCTCCTGTTGGGTTATCTCTTCTTGGGCGTGATGCTCCTGGCCCGTGGCAGTTCTGGCGGTTCGATCGTCTCCTGGCCGAAGCGAAGCTCCTCCAGGGCCTCTTCTGCTTCCTCTCGTATGGTCTCATCTGGGCTGTGGAGCAGTGATTCGAGCACGGCTTTGGCTTGTTTGCCGCCGATCTGGCCCAACGCCCACACTGCCATACGGCAGACATCCAGGTCGGGGTCGGCTACCAGTTGTACAAGGCGCGGGACAGCCCTGCGGCTCCATAGCTCTCCCGCGGAGCGTGCGGCCTCGAAGCGCAGTTCGGGATGGGGGCTGTCCAGCTCAGCGACGATGATCCCCTCCCACGAGGCATTGAAGGTGGATCCCATGGCGCGCAGAGCAGCAGCGCGCAGGGCGAGGTCGGGATCGGCATAAGCGTCGCGGATGGCGGCGGCGATCTGCTCGTCGTCAGTGAAGAGGGCAGCAGATTCAAGCGCGTTCCGGCGCACCTGGCTGGTATTGAGCGGGTCGTCCCGGTTGCGGAAGGTGGCGAGGAGGGCGGCCCGCACGCGCTGGACCGCAGCGGGCCGGCGGACGCTGGCGCAGCGCACAAGGGCGAAATGGCCGAGGCTGTCGGCGGCGGCGGCGCGCACCAGGGGCGAGGGATCGCTCTGGAGAAAGCTAAGTAACGGTTCGACCAGCCGCTCGTCGGTGTCTTCCCACAGGCCATCAATGGCTGCCGCCCGCACCTCTGCGTCGGGGTCGGAGAGAAGGATGCGAAAGACAGCGGAGAAATCCAGTTCCACGTCATCTTCGGCCATCTCGACCATCGTGTGCGCCAGGTGCCGCCGGTGCTCGACCTCGATGCGCGGCCAGGCCTGGCGCAGGGCGGCCAGGGCCTGCCCACTCAGCCCGGAGAGGCGCTGCAGCCCCCGGTGGGAGATAGGACGGGATGTGTCGGATAGTTCGCTGAAGGTGTCGTCTAGCAAAGGACAGGCTCTCCTTACAGACCCAGACGGTCTCCACATAGGCGGTGCGCTTTCATGCCTGGTCGTGTCCTGCATCTCCATAATACCCCCGCTGCGCCGGCGGGAGCATGGCGGCAATGGGGTGCATGATGGTGTCTGTCAGATGAACCAGGGTGTCTTTGCTGATCTCGTCGCCCTCGACCGCTGGTAAGGTATAGGGCTTGCCGATCTCAATGCGTATGCGGTTGCGCCGCAGGTGAAAGAGCGGCGTGAAGATACCGTGATGGGCCCCGCTAATGGCCACCGGCAGGATGGGGGCGTTCATGCGCACGGCCATGAGCGCGGCACCAGCCTTGGCCCGGATCATCTGGCCAGACCTGCTGCGCGTCCCTTCCGGCAACATGCCCATCGCCCCCTCGGCGGCCAGCACGCTCTCCGCGCGGGCCAGGGCCTCAC
>DAOUCN010000039.1:0-6785 GCA_034431995.1 Chloroflexota bacterium
CCCGATGAGTCATAGGCTGTCACCACCGCATAGTATAGTCGCCCAGATGCCAGCCCCACAGCCCGCGCCTGGGTCAGATTCGACGCATCGAGGACATGGTCGTACTACCCCGATGCCGTGCCATAATGCACCCGGTAGCCGATGACATCTCTCTCAGGATTGACGTTCCAGTATAGGTCAAAGGCGCCAACGTTGGCGACTGCCCGTACACCGCTGGGCGGCGAGGGCGGCTCCGTGTTCTCCACGTGTACGGGGGCCTGGCTGTAGGCCACCGTGGGCTTGTGCTTCCGATCGTCCACCACCACGTAGACATAGCAGTCGCCGCTGGGCACATCTGACGTGTCCCACACGTAGCTGGTGACGGTCTCGGTCAACCCGGCCACAATGGCAATGCCATCGGTGCCTGTGTTGTCGGTATCGTAGTAGAGCGACACAATCGCATCGCCGTCAGGGTCGGTGGCTGTCCAGTGCAGAACAAGGCCGTTTCCGTTTGCCAGGTTGCCGTATGCCTCCCTTTCGCTGCCGCTCGTTGGCTGTCCCATCTCAACGATGGGCAGTTGATTGGCGCCAAGGGCACCGAACGTGTAGTCTTCTCCACCAGTCACGTTCGTCACACGAGCCTGCCAGGTTCCCGACAGCGGCTCCGCAATGAAGAACACAGTAGAGGCTGTGGTAACCGTGTAGCCCAAGCCAGGGTAGAGGGAAGCAGGATCGGCCTGCACGATCCTGCCTTGGGGATCTGTCAACTCCAGCCCCGGAATGCCCTGCTCCCACTCCAGACCGAAGATGACGAGACTCGTAGCCGGAATCGGCACGGTGTAGACGTGGGTCGCACTCAGGTCAACGCCTTGCGCCATGCCCTGGGCCAGGGCGGTCTGCTGTACCAGTGCATACTGATCCAGGTCGCCACCGGAGGAGAGTGTCCCATCGGCTCCCACAAAGAAGGCGCGCTCGAGCATAGCCGTGCGGAAGACCAGTGCAATCCGGACGGTGACGCTGCTCTTGATGCCGTACTCGTGGCTTGTACAAGCCTGGTTGACACAGAACTCTCCAAAATCCGCTTGTAGCGTGCTGAAATTCATGTCGAAGGGTGGCACATCAACCTTGAAGAACGATCCCAGCTCGCCCTTGTCAAATCCAGCGTCCACGACAGCACTGCCCGTGAAGTGGATCTTCGCATCGCTGCCCTTCCACACATGTACATTAGCGTTGCCACTGACGGCCCCAGAGTAGGCAGAAACGGCCAGCGATCCATCCAACCCCCGATCCTGGCTGAGACTGAGTGCTGCCTGCGCCGCGTCGAAGCTCAGCGCTTCCAACTGGCCGGTGATGCTAATGGCGTGCGGCTTCTCTAGCCGGACATACAATAACGGCTGACCAGAGATGGCAGGGCCTATGCCTGGCAATTCAGGGGTGCTCTCCAGCGTGCCTGCGACCTGCACGGTGAGGGGGCTAAGGTTCACACAGCCCTCCATGCCGGTCAGGACGAAGCCTGTCTGTCCAATGGGAATGCCTGGGTCGGCTGTGCCACCCAAACAGCAATGGGACAATCCAGCCTGAGTGAGCTTGAAGCTGACGGCAATTCCCCTTTCGCCCTTGATATTGGGCAGCGAGAAACCGGCGCTGCCCTCAATCATGAACGTGCCGCCCTGCAACTTCAGTGTGGCGCTTGCCTCGGCCAGACTGAAGCTGTTTGACACCTTGATCGCAGGCAGACTGACGGAGATGCCACCGCCACCGACAGTGATACCCTCACTGGTGATGGTCAGGCTGTATACCGCGCCACCGGAGATGCCACCAAGAGCCTCAGGCAGGGTGAGCTCGGCTTCGTCAATGCTCAGACCCCTGTTGCTCAAGGTGGCACCCGTGAGCGCCACCCTGCAACCTGCCACCTCAATAGCCATGTCGGAGGCGTATCCAGATACCGCTCCATCCCTGCCCAGCGTGAACTGCACGGTGCCCGTGAAGACGCTATTGCCGCTGTCACCGATGGGGATGTCGAGCACAGCCTTGCCGCTGGCCGACCCCGCAGTGGCGTCAAGGATGACCGAGAAGTTGTACGGAAGCATCTGGAACTGACCAAGGGATTGAAGTGTGAGGCTATACCCCGTCGTCAGCAGCGGAGTGATGATGCCGGTGAGGCCATTCAGGTCAAAGCTATCCCGGATGATACTCGTCGTGAGCGTCACGCCTTTGAGGGACAGTAGGCCGGTGCCTGTTGCCATGTTTGTCGTGGTATTCACTGTGATGGTGCCACCAGCCACAGGGATATAGTTGCCAACGCGCACGTTGTTTGAGGCCACGCACAGCCCGTTGCCCATATCGGTGAACGTGTCAGCGTGGACAGTGACATAGCCAAAGGTCATGCTGGTGGCAGGAGGCGTTGGGCAGACTGCCGTTTGCGGCGTCGCCGTGAGGGTTGGGGTCGGTAGTGCTGCCGCCTGAATGGTGAGAATCTTGACGTGCCAGCCAACCCACACCCATTCTCCAACCAGGACTACTTCTGTGTTTCCATCACTGTTCAGATCACCGATGTCGGGATCGTATAGCCGTCCCAGTGCCCCTCTGTCTGCCGAATCTGGGTGGCCATTGCCATTGCTGTCGTAGTTTGCCGAGGACATCCACGACTTGCTCAGCCCCGGCTTCTCGGGTAGATTCTGTCCGGAGATGGACACGAGCTTAAGATACCAGTCAGCGTAGTAGTGGACCGTGTAGTAGCCGGTTGCGCCGGGCACAGCGCGCTCCCGGGCATCCCCCGCCAACACGATCTCCTTGGTACCGTCCCGGTCCACATCGCCCACGACTACAGCCTCGATGGAGGAATCGGAGCCAAGCGACCAAGAGGCTTGGGCCACCAGGTCCAGGGATGAGCCGTTCCAGCGCATCACCCTGGCATGCTAGTCGCGGGTTGATCCCGTCTTCACCCAGCCGGCCAGGATGATCTCATGGAGGCCATCGGCGTCCATATCAGCCAGGGCCAGCCGGTGCAGATAGTCCTCGCTGCCGAGATTGACACCCATAGGCTGTCCCCAGTCCACGTTGGTGCCGTCCCAGCGGATGACGCGCGCCACCGTGCGCGTGCTGCCCGTGCTTTTGCTGTAGCCAACGGCCACGATCTCCGGCCTGCCCCGCCCATCCAGATTGCCCACGGCGAGGTCTGTGATGCTCTCGGTGCCGCTGCTGTGATCAAAGTGCCGATAGAGCCTCTCGGCGAAGGTGGTGCCGTTGCGGATGGCTAGTAGCCAGGCGCGATAGGTATCTGTCCCACCCGTGCTGTCGCCAGATCCAGCGGCTATGATCTCTTGCGTGCCATCACCGTCCGCATCGGCGATGGCCACAGCCTAGAAGCCGGACATGTCATGGTGGCATGGGTCGCTGCGGCGGTTGCCCCAGTCGTGTTGCTCTTTCTGCAACGATGCACTGAACCTGGCCAGGCCAGCATGCATCTCCCCAGTGCCGCACGGATACATGTACCCGGCGCCAGCGATCTTCGTTGCGCTTCCGATCTGCCCGATATCGCTGCGCACCCACACCTCATAGCCGACATCGAGCGTGCCTGTCATTTCCGGCGTGAGGGAGGTGCCAGTCCAGGAGTAGGCATTGAGGCGCCATTGGTTGCACCACGAACAGCGAGGGTTAGGTGTTGGGATGAGGGAGTAGTCGGTCAAGACCCCGACGATGACAACCTCGGGAGGGGAATCTGCGTCCACATTGGCAACGTGGACATTGAAGGGGAAATTGGCGTTGTAGGTGCTGGTGTAGAAGGTGACCTCGTACGTGGTAGCGGCCTGTGCGTCTGGGCCGGCCTGGCTTCCCGCCCTCACGGGTGGCCCGCCAGAGATCGCTGTCATGAGTAGCGCACCTGCCACGCCTACCACAAGGAGTACGATCCCCGCCTGCAGGCCCGTCCCACCACCCGTCTGCCCAATCACAGTTGCACCTCCTGTCAGCCCTCCTACCCTGTCAGCAGAAGGGCTACACGGGTGGTGGACAGGGTAGCCTGTTATTGATGGATGGCCCGTCGCAGCTACTCCACCGCCCAGAGCCAGTACTACATGCTATGCCCTGTCTGTCATGCCCACAAAGACATGGCGAGCAAGATCGCAATGCAAACCCGACACACCACCTCGGGATTCGTGCTATCGCACCGTGACATGCTCGCCTCTTCGGGGGCGTTATCCCTCCTCCCTTGGGGCCGACACGCTGCCCCTGTCATGTACTCATCTCGATCAGCAGCATACCATATGACAGTGCGTGCTGTCAATCAAGATTCTTGCAGAACCCGCGCAATGCAGAAATGACGCCCCAGTCTCAGTGGCCTCAGCCGCTGCCTGCCACGCTTGCGCCTCGATCGCCGCAGGAGAGACCATCACGGCCCGTTGAGATGGACGGCCCTCGGGTTCCAGACAGAAATGCGTGTCCTGTGCTGTTGTCATCCGGCCGTGTCGAGAACCACGTTGACCGCCTGGTTGCAGGCGACCATTGCGAAGTCGGGACGGCCCTTGACGCCACCTGGTCGCGTGTGTATAATGCCCTCGCACACCAGGAGGGAGGACACACCATGGAAGAAACCAGCAAGGCTTCGGGCGTTGGTGATAGAATCCTGGGGACGGCGACCATCTGGCGGTTGGCCCAAATCGTCTTGATCCTGGCAGCAGCCTATCTCTACCTCCTCATACCCTCGTTTGGTGGAGTGCTCCAGGGGCAGCGCATCACCAGCGAACCGCACACCGCGAATCTGCTCAAACTGGCGGGCATCGGGGTAGGCATCGGGCTCTGCATAGGTCTCGCTCTCAAGGACTTCAGCAAGGGCCGCATCGCTTTCGCCCCAGACTGGCCCACGTTCATCCTGAACATGGTAGGAGCGGGGATTTTCGTTGTGGTGTCTGTTGCCCTCGATGTCGTCGCCCTCAACAACTCGGTCCTTGCCCGCGGGCCGTACAAGGACGCCGTGATCATCGCTCCGCTTCTTCCGTTCGTGTGGGCGGGCCTGGCTCTGATGGCGTTGGTCCGCCCGAAGTTGCCACCGCCTCCCTCCGCAGAGGATGCGGCTAGGCCGCCTGCAGATGACAGTCTTGTCACAATGGCTCCTTGAGGGTGCTTCCGTCTTGACAAGCCTGGCGACCATGTGATATATACTGTGCCGACAACTGAATACGCGCTCGGACGCTCTTATCCAGAGAGGTGGAGGGACTGGCCCGATGAAGCCCGGCAACCAGGCCCCACGCCGCAAGCAGGACATGCTCCTGCCGTGGGTGTGTGACCATGGTGCCAATTCCGACAGGATCGCGTGCGCGCATCCTGAAAGATGAGAGTCGTTTCTTCTCACAGACTTCTCTCATCCGAGAAGTCTTTTTTTGCCTTGTCACACCGAGGAGGCACTTGCTCCATGCGGACAGTCTATTGGGAGAATGGCGCCGTTTGCATGATAGACCAAACGCGCCTACCCCACGAAGTCGTCATCTTGCGCTGCACTGACTACGCACAGGTGGCCCAGGCGATCAAGGAGATGCGCATTCGCGGCGCGCCGGCCATCGGTGTTGCCGCCGCCTTTGGCCTGGCTCTGGGAGCGACACGAAGCCGGGCGACACAAGTACGCAGCCTGTTGTCCGAACTAGATCAGATCGCAGGTGCATTGAGGCAGACCAGACCCACTGCCGTCAACCTGGCCTGGGGTCTTGAGCGTATGCTCAGGCGAGCGGCCTCCCTGGCAGCCGAAAGCAGCCATGCACAGACCATTCGCGACGCCCTCATTGCCGAAGCCCAAGCCATGGCCGACGAAGATGTGGCAGTCAACAAGCGCATGGGCGCCTTTGGCGCCACCCTGATCAAGGACGGCGACAATATCCTGACCCACTGCAACACGGGCAGCCTGGCCACGGTGGACTACGGCACTGCACTGGGAGCGATTCGCACTGCCTTCGAGCAGGGAAAGCGTATTCATGTCTTTGTGGATGAGACCCGCCCCTACCTCCAGGGCGCACGCCTCACCGCCTGGGAGCTACAGCAATTGGGGATTCCTATGACGCTCATCACAGACAACATGGCGGCGCACTTCATGGCGCGTCGGCAGGTGAACCTCGTGATGCTGGGAGCGGATCGAATCGCTGCCAACGGCGATGTGGCCAACAAGATTGGTACCTATGCGTTGGCCGTTCTCGCCAAGGAACACGGCATCCCTTTCTATTCCGTGGCGCCCACCTCAACCGTTGATCTCTCCCTGCCATCAGGCGAGGCCATTCCCATTGAGGAACGCAGTCCTGATGAGGTGACAACCTTGCGCGGCGTGCGGGTTGCCCCAGAGGGGGTGCATGCTGCCCATCCGGCCTTTGACGTGACGCCGCACCGCTACGTCACCGCCATTGTCACCGAAAACGGCATCGCATACAAGCCGTACGGCGAGAGCCTGAGCCGGCTTGTGCACCGTCGCTGATGCTTTCTCGTGGAGGATGTTGAGCGTGCGTATCGTCGTCAGCGGTTCCATCTCATACGACTTCATCATGTTCTTCCCCGGCTACTTCAGGGATCACATCCTGCCGGAGCAGATCAGCTACCTGAGCGTCAGCTTCTTGGTGGACTCCCTCAAGAAGCAGCGAGGGGGCTGCGCGGCCAACATCGCCTACAACCTCGCTCTGCTTGGCCATCGGCCCACCGTCTTGGGCACGGTAGGGCAGGATTTCGCCGAGTATCGCGCCTGGCTCGACGAGCATGGCGTTGACACGTCGGCCATCAAGACCATTGACGACGAGTTCACCGCCTCTTTCTTCGTCAGCACTGATCAAGCC
>DAOUCN010000040.1:0-4497 GCA_034431995.1 Chloroflexota bacterium
GCCCCACGCAGTGCGGTCCAGGTGGCCTCCCGGCTCGACTCAGCAATCAGGCCGATGGAGCCGAAGTGGAAAATGCGGCAGTGCTGCACATACGCACCGTCAATGTCCTCTGGTGCCAGCAGCTCATCGGCCCCGGGATCACGGTAGAACATGAAATCGCGTTCGCCACTCTTGGTCACCGAGACGAAGGCCAGCGTTGTCTTCGCAGCCTGCGTGAAGCGCAGACAGGCCGTATCCACGCCGTTGTTGGCCAGCACCTCGCCCAGGAATCGCCCGAAGTCATCGTCTCCCACCTTGCCAATGAAACCGCTCCTGACCCCCAGACGGGCCAGGCCCACGGCCACGTTGGCTGGCGCTCCCCCAGCCGCCTTGACGAATCCAGGGGCGTGGGCGAGAGACACCCCCCTCTGCGTGGACACGAAATCTATCAGCATCTCTCCCAGACACACGGCGTCGGGCATCTTCGATCAGTCCTCCCGTTGGGTAGCAGTGAGGGCACAAGGCTATCAGACGATGCGCTCAGGCGACATGGGCTGTCCACTCGCTGCGGCGCGCAACATCGCTTCCATGAGAGCGAGGTCTTGCCAGGTCTCCTGCGGGCTGTCACGATGGGGGGTTCCCAGGCGAATGGCTGCCGCAAAAGCCGCCAGCTCGCCGCGCACGCCGTCCGATCGGTCAAAGGACACGCGTCTCGTGTCCCGCTCACTGGTGATTGTCAGTTCGCGTGTGTGGACGCTGACGGCGCCGCGCTCGCCTGCTATGTGCAGACTTGAGGGCCAGGGCGCCTCGGCTGCGTAGGTTGCGACATAGGTGCCCAGCGCACCGCTCTCGAAACGGAGGGCGACACCCAAGGTATCAATCGGGGGCAGGTCTGGACGCATCTGTGCTCCCAGGGCCCGCACCTCGACCACCTCGCCCATGGTCATGCGCAATTCCGCCATGTGGTGCACCCCAGCATCGAGCACGTAACCCCCTGGGAAAACCTGGGCCCTGCGCCATGCCGTGTGGTAGTACTTGTTCGCCGGCGTCATCGCCGTGTAGTGGATACGGTGGCAGACCAGTGGCTTGCCGATCTCGCCCCGTTTCACCGCCTCGGCAGCATGGACGAAGGCGGTCTCATAGCGCAGGTGTTCCGCCACCATCCACACCTGCTTCGGATAGCGGGCATAGGTCGCCAGCAGGCGGCGGCCCGTGGCCACATCCGGCGCCATCGGCTTCTCGCTGATGACGTGCTTCCCTGCCGCGAGAGCCATCTCGATTGCCTCCGGCAAGACATGGATGGGCAAGACGAGGTCCACGGCCTCTACGTCGTCTCGCGCCAACAGCAGCGGCACGTCGTCGTAAGCGTCCACCTCTCCCGGCAGCTCTTTAGCTAGCCTCTCGGCAGAGGCGCGCGTCCGGCTACCCACAGCCACAATCTGGAACGCACTGCCCAGAGCTTGGATTGCAGGAACGTGATGATCCCGCGCGAACAGCCCGGCGCCGATGATCGCCAGGCGGATGGGTTTCGCGTCCATCGGTCATCCTTGCCTCAGTTCATGTCGTCTCGTCCCAGTCGCCAGGGCAGAGGATAGCACGCCTGGGCGTTCTCGTCAAGGGGCAGCAGGCACAGCCTGCCCCTTCCCTTTGCCCTGGGTCTATGGTACAATGCTACCGTGACAGACGACACCCCATGGCTCATCATCAACGGACAGATCGTTACCCCACGGGGCACACTTGCCGATGGATGGCTTCTGGTCGAACGCGGCTGTATTCGACGACTGGGGCGCGGGCATCCCCCTGCCAGCGCTGGCGCGCACCCACTGGACGCACGCGGCGGCTTCGTCCTCCCCGGTTTCATTGATATGCACGTTCACGGCGGAGGGGGCTTTGATGTCATGGACAGCACGGTGGAGGCGATTCACGGCATGGCGCGTCACTTGGCGGCCCACGGGATCACGGGCTTCCTGGCCACAACCGTATCATCCTCATTGAGCGATACCGTCGCTGCAGCATCTGCCGTCTGCCAGGCGCGGGCCGTGCCCAGTGACGGTGCCAGCATCCTCGGCTTGCACCTGGAAGGGCCATTCCTCAATCCCCTCCGCCGCGGCGCCCATCCGAGGAATTGCCTGCGCGCACCCTCTCCCGGCGACATAGATCAGGTTATTGGCGCCGCAGGCGATTGCGTGCGGCTGGTGACGCTGGCTCCCGAACTGGAGGGGGGTCTCGACCTCGTCACCCATCTGCGGCGGCGAGGCATCATCGCATCTATGGGCCATTCAGATGCCACCTATGACCAGGCCATGCTTGCCCTAGAGGCCGGCGTCAGCCACGTCACCCACGTCTACAATGCCATGCGCCCCTTCAACCACCGCGAGCCTGGCATCATCGGCGTCGCCCTCACCGATCACCGGCCCACCGTCGAGATTATTGCCGACGGCATACACGTGCATCCTGCCTCCGTCCGCCTGTTGGCACGCTGCCGCGGGCCCCGCGCTATCGTCCTGGTCAGCGACGGCATTCGAGGCACGGGCTTGCCCCCAGGCTGCTATCTCATGTACGGCCAGGAGGTGCACACTACCTCCGGCGCCGCCCGCTTTGCCGATGGCAGCCTGGTCGGAAGTATTATCACACTGGACGTAGCTCTGCGAAATACCATCTCCTGGACCGGTCTCCCTCTGCATCGTGCCCTGGCGATGAGCAGCCTGAACCAGGCGCGCGAGCTCGGGCTGGGTAGGCGCAAGGGCAGCCTGGCAGCCGGCAAAGACGCCGACCTGGTTATCTGCACCCCGGAACTCAAGGTACTGACCACCATGGTTTGCGGGCGCGTCGTCCACGGGGAGGTCACCTGATGGACATCCAGCAGGTGAGCGAACACACGTTTGCCTGCCTGATGCACAATGAAACGGCAAACGCGGGCATCGTCGTCACCGATCGGGGCCCCATCGTGGTGGACACACTCAGCACGCCCGCCTTAGGACATGAGCTGGCCGCTCGCGTCCAGCACATGTTCGGCTGCCCTCCTGCCCTCGTGATCAATACGCATGTGCACTTCGATCATGTCTTCGGCAACCAGGCCTTTGCTGCTCCCATCCTGGCGCACCATTCGCTGGCCCCTGCCTTGGCCACCCGCTATGCATCTCAGTTCACGCCGGAGCAGGTCGCCCGCCACGTGGCGGAGCATCCCGAGGACGCCTGGATGCGTGACGACCTGCGCGTGGTCTATCCCCACATCAGATTCTTGGACAGATTGGTTCTTGACTTCGGCGGCGTGCAGATCATGGTCTGCCATCTCGGCGGGCATACGCCTTGCCTGTCAGTGGTGCACATCCCGGCAGAGGGCGTGCTCTTTGCCAGCGATCTGCTGTTCATGGGGCGTACCCCCTTCATGGTCTGGTCCGATACTGCTCGCTGGATCGAGGCCCTAGAGGAGCTGGCCGAGATGAATGCTCGCGTGGTGATTCCTGGTCATGGCGAACCGGCCACGGCCGCCGACGTGGAACGCTTCCGGCAGTACATCGCTGATCTGAGGCACCGGATCGTGAGGCTGCACAAACAGGGAGCAACAACGGAAGCCGTGGCTCAGACAGAGCTGCCGCGCTGGTCGCAGGACAGGCTGGACCGCCACCAGGCCAACTTACGCTGGATCTCAAGCGAGGTGCGTGGAGGAGAACGTGGACGAAGCAGTGGTTGCGGTTAGCGATTTCCGCAAGGTGTACGGCACAGTCGTGGCGGTGGATGGCATCGGCTTCACGGTGAAACGCGGCGAGATCTTTGGCCTGCTTGGGCCTAACGGGGCCGGAAAGACTACGACCCTGGAGTGCCTGGAGGGGCTGCGCTCACCCGATGGCGGCACATTGAGGGTAATGGGAATCAACCCGGGGCGCAATGAGCGCCACCTGCGGGATGCCATTGGCGTCCAATTGCAGACATCGGGCTTGCCGCCTAGCATGACGGTGGACGAAGCCATGCGCTTCTTCTGCGCCTATCATGGCGTCACTGCACGCCTTGACCTCATCGAGCGGCTGGGGCTGGCCGAGAAGCGACACACCCAATACCAGACCCTGTCCACAGGCCAGCAGCGCCGTCTTGCTCTCGCCCTGGCGTTGGCGCACAGTCCCCCTGTCCTCTTCCTGGATGAACCGACGGCCGGGCTGGACGTGGCCTCCCGCGTGGCACTCCACGACCTGAT
Organism: Chloroflexota bacterium; assembly: GCA_034431995.1. GTDB lineage: Bacteria > Chloroflexota > DTOL01 > DTOL01 > DAOUCN01 > DAOUCN01. The sequence goes on from DAOUCN010000040.1 coordinate 4,172, forward strand.
ACGGGAACAGAAGGCCGCCGGCTGCACGATCCTCCTCGCCACCCATGACATGGCCGAGGCGGAGAAAATGGCGGACCGGGTGGCAATCCTGCTGCGGGGTAGGATCGCGGCTATCGGCAGCCCGATGGAACTGACGGCAACCGGCTCAGCCCTGACCAAGGTCTCGGTGCGGACAGAGGGCGATAGCCTGTCCCGTGCTGCTCCCTTCGCAGGTGTCCATCGCCAATCGGCAGATGGCGAGTACCGCATCTACTACACAGAGACCCCGGGCCCTAGCGTCGCCGCTATGATTGCCTCCATTGAGGCCCAGGGCGACAGGCTCATTG
>DAOUCN010000041.1:0-2427 GCA_034431995.1 Chloroflexota bacterium
CCTGGAGACGGTGGGGCGGCCTATCCTGTACGGGACGACGTTCCAGTTCCTCCAGCAATTCGGACTCAAGAGCAAGGACGAGCTACCGCCTCTGGAGCAGGGAGGGGCGCCCAGTGGCCAAAGGGTGGAAGCCTGCGGCAACGGTTCCTGATGCCCTGCGGTATGAGGTGAGGGATGTCCCGCCTCACATCCTGCAGGTGCTGTACAATCGCGGCCTGCGCAGCAAGGATGCCATCAGGCAGTATTTCAGCCCCGCCGACCAATTGGCCTTGCATGACCCCTTCGCCCTCAAGGGCCTCGACGTAGCGGTGGCCCGCCTGGGGGCTGCCAGCCGGCGGGGGGAGCGCGTCGCGGTGTATGGCGATTTTGACGTAGATGGACTGTGTGGCGCCGCGCTGCTGACGCACGCGCTCGCCGACGCAGGACTGCAGGCGACGGTGTACATACCCCGCCGCCTGGATGAAGGCTATGGTCTGAACATGCGGGCCATCGGCCGGCTGGCAGAACAGGGCGTCACACTGCTCATCGCGGTGGACTGCGGCACCAGTTCCGTTGCCGAGGTGGCCTACGCTCGCGAGCGTGGCATGGACGTGATTGTGGCCGACCACCACCATGTGCCAGATTTGTTGCCCTGCGCAGCGGCTATCCTGAATCCACATCAGGCAGACTGCCCCTATCCGTTCAAGGAGCTGGCTGGCGTGGGTGTCGCGTACAAGCTGGCGGAGGGACTGCGCGCCAGAGGCATTTCGCACGCGTCTGATGACCACTATCTCGATCTCGTGGCCATCGGCACCGTTGTGGACGTTGCGCCTCTGGTGGGAGAGAATCGGGTGCTTGTGCAGCGAGGACTGGCCGCCCTGAATCGTGGGCCGCGGCCGGGGCTGGCTGCGCTTCTGGAGATAGCTCGGCTGCGGCCGGGAGCGATTGACAGCGGCTGCCTGGGCTATGCCATAGGCCCGCGCCTCAATGCCGCTGGCCGTCTGGATGACGCCGCCGCAAGCTATCGGCTGCTGACGAGCCGATCCGTAGAGGAGGCCAGGCCCCTGGCCCAACGCCTGGAAGAGCAGAACTTGGAGCGCCAGAAGTTGACGGAGACGCTGCTGGCGAGGGCGCGCGGCGACGTGGCCGAGCAGGCACAGCGGGTGCCGCTCCTCTTTGTGAGCGGGACTGAGTTCGCTGTGGGCATCCTTGGCCTCGTGGCGGGGAGGCTGGCCGAGGAGTTCTACCGGCCGGCAGTGGTTGTCGAGGTGGGCGACGACGAATGTCGCGGGTCGTGCCGCAGCATTCCGGAGTTCCACATGGCCCATGCTCTTGATCAATGTCGGGATCTTCTGCTGCGCCACGGCGGCCATGCCCAGGCCGCCGGGTTCACGCTACGGGCAAGCCGGCTGGATGACCTGCGCCAACGTCTGCTGGCCATCGCGGAGCGGGAACTGGGCGACTACCCGCTCGAGCCCACTATCCGGGTGGACGCAGCCATTCCACTCGCCCTTGCCAACTGGGAGACCCTGCGCTGGCTGAAGCGCATGGAGCCATTCGGTCCAGGCAATGCTACGCCGATATTCCACAGCAGCAGGGTGCGGGTGAAGCGGCTGCTGCCTCTGCGCAACGACCACCTGCGCATGGTTGTGACTGACGGACGCGTGAGTTGGGATGCCATCGCTTTCCGGCAGGGTAGCCGTGGGCAGACTCTGAGCCAGGGCGATGTCTTGGACGTGGTGTACAGCCTGGAGGAGACGATCTGGGGCAACGAGAGGACGCTTCAACTGGTGATCAAGGATATGCGGCGGCCCGGTTCGTGCCCCTTTGATCATGCATTGGGATAAGCCTTCGCATAGTCGGGCATCCGCCCTCGCCCTGCCCCTCTCCCTGGCAGCGAGAGGGCACTGCGGGCGCCCACTTTCAGTGCGCCCGCAAGTGCATGCGCTGGAATAGCCGCAGGCCCACCATGAAGTAGACGACGGATAGGATCAGCACGGCCACGAGTTCGTATGCCACGTTGCCCAGGCCGGCCCCCTGCGTGAACACTTTGTTCAGGCCGGTCACCGCGTGGGTCAGTGGAAGCACATCCCATGGGCTGAGGGTACGCCCGCCTACGGTGAGCAGGGCAACCCGAGGGAGAGTGAGTATCCCGCAGCTGGCGGGGGATCTGCTGCCACGAGCGTTGCGCTGCCGTGATCAACAACCTTTACCTGCGTCCCTTCGTTCTCTTCTTCGCCCGTGCTATGTCCACCTCGATCTGCCCATTCCAGTTGACGTCGGGGAAGGCGCTCTCCATCTCCTGGGCGAAGCGAGCCTGATCCAGAAACTCAAGCCTATAAATGGGATCGTCGGCAAGGGGGTCTTCGGGCAGGTGGAGCGTGACCCAGCCCTCGCGGACACCCTTCATCACTACGTCGGTGACGGTGCGGCAGAAGACCTCGTAGT
>DAOUCN010000042.1:0-1577 GCA_034431995.1 Chloroflexota bacterium
GTATTCCACGCAGGTTGAGACCGCCCAGCGATTGTTCTCTAGGGCGAAGATGACGGGCAGGTCCCATATGGAAGCCATGTTGAGCGCCTCATGGAAATTGCCGGTGTTTGACGCACCATCGCCGAAGAAGGCAACCGCCACAGAGTCTTTGCCCTGGAGCTTGAAGCCCAGTCCGGCGCCAACGGCCAACGGCAGTCCCGCTCCCACGACAGCCAATGCCAAACCACCGACGCTGAGATCGGCAACATGCATGGAGCCGCCAAACCCCCTGCAGCAGCCCGTCGACCTGCCCCGTATCTCGGCCATCATCAGTTTGGGGTCAGCGCCTTTGGCCAGCAAGTGCCCGTGACTGCGGTGGCTGCCGATGATGAGATCGTCTCGCCGCAAGGCTAGACAGATACCTACGCCAGATGCCTCCTGACCGATGTAGGGATGCACGCTACCTTTCAGCATACCCCGCTTGAACAGATCGATAGCGGCTTCCTCGAATCGGCGGATGCGCACCATGCGCCGATACATCTCCAGTGCCAACTCTCTGCTGATCATGAGTCCTCTCCGGCTTCAGTACTATGTTCATACTGCCGCCCGCCACTTGTCAGGCAGATTCCTGGCAAAGTGGCTCCAGGGTGTGCATCAGTTTGTCCCCTTGCATAGCGAAGACGATGTTTGTCCCCCAGTTCGGGTCGTCGCGAGCGGGATAGTCCTCACGGAAGTGGCTGCCCCGACTTTCCTGGCGCAGCAGGGCCGCCCGCGCCATGAGTTCAGCCGTGAGAAGGGCATTGTCTGCTTCCACTGCACGTCGCATCTGCTGCGGCGACCTGGTCGCCAGCGCCGGAATCCGCTCGCGGCGCAGCTCTTCCACGGTAGCAAGCAACTGCTTCAGGCCACTCTCGTTGCGCAAGATCATCAGGTTACGCCCTGTGCAATCGTGCAGGGCAGCAAACACAGTCTCAGGGTCTTTCGTACCCTCATGGGATTCCAAAAGCGGGCGTGCCGCCGCTTCGATGAGAGTCAACGGTATGGCTACCCTGCCCGAGATCCGGGCATGTTCAGCAGCGAACCGACCGGCTCGCGCTCCAAACACCTGGCAGTTGGTGACCATGCCACCGCCCAGCCGGTCCGCGCCGTGGGGCCCTGATGCCACCTCGCCGGCCGCAAACAGACCTTTCAGGCTCGTCTCTGCCCGCTCATTGATATACACACCGCCGTTGATGGCATGGGCTCTGGGTCTAACGGTAACAGGGGCGTCGGGCAGCTGCACCGGGCCGGTGTTATGCTGGGGGATGTGATTCGGCCGTGATGGACGGAAAGCCGCCAGATTGACGTCGCTGAAGTCCACCAGCAGTCCGCCATCATCGGCTGCTCTGCCTTCGCGGATTTCCGTGGAGACAGCGATATCCAGCCAGCGCGCGGAATCCCGACACGAGAACGGATAGTGGAGAGTCCGCTCCCACATAACTTGTTGGGGGCTGATGCCGCTGGGCAGGTAGGGCCGCAGGGCATCGTCGCCGAGACGGTTCCTGAGCGTGGGGAAGAGGGCCCAGAACATGCCGGGGATTGACATGGGGCCTCTGAAC
>DAOUCN010000043.1:0-5429 GCA_034431995.1 Chloroflexota bacterium
GATGGAAGATACATTCTGACGGTCTTGGGCAGTTGGCCCTGGCTGGTCCAGGTGACGACAAGATCTTCCCAGGTGGCGATCAGCCAGGCTTCACCGCGGTTCAGTTTGTCCAGGGCGTCGTTGTTGTTGGCCGCATAGAGGACATTGGGGCCGATGCTCCTGAGCCATGCCCAGACCGCCGGCCACTCCTTGTCTATGATGCTCTGATCGAAGCCCTTCACGTACCTGTCGGGGCCGCCAGTCTTCCAGTAGATGACTGCCTGGACGAAGGCCTGCCCGGAGCCACCCTTGGCGGGATCACAGTAGGAGAACTTCTTGGGGTTGGCCTTGATCCACGTCTCGAGTTCGGCGAGGCTCTTCGGAGGCTGGGCGACGAAGCGGGAATCATAGGCCAGGACAGCCTGATTGCGCCAGGCTGCAATGACGTACCCCTTGTGCGGGAACCCCTCGGCGTAGGTTGCGTCTACTGGATCAAGGTTGGTGGCATTGGGAAGGAGCTTGTCAATCGGACCGTAGAGCAGTTGCCCCTCGACCGCGGGCTGGACATTGGGCCCTGTGATCTCCCAGGCGTCCATGGTGCCGGTGGTGCCCTTCTCGGCCATGGCCTTCTGCAGAGTAGCCGCGCCCTCTCCCTCCACTACGTTCACCTTGATGCCGTACTTTGCCTCAAAGGACGCGCCAGCATTGATGAAGTAATCCTTCTTGGTATGACAGAAGACCGTGATTTCCTTCTGGGTCTTGGCCTTCGCTTCCAATTGAGCCCAGTTGCTGGGAACTTCCACTACAGGTGTCGGTGTTGGTGCGGCGCCGCAGCCGACGACCCCGCCTACCAAAGTCGTGCCTCCCGCTAGCGCAGCCATGCGCAGAAACCCGCGCCGTGATAGCTTACCATGGGTTAACATGAGCGATTCCTCCTTAGTCGTTGTCTCTCAGCTAGCCCACCGCTCGCCATTGGCTGGTTTCCGGCGCGGTGAGCCGCAATACGCAATGCCACAAGTGATTCACCCTCTACTCGTTTCCCTTGCAAGTCCTCCTTTCCTGGCTCATGGGCCAGATGCTAGCCGGGAGGCGTCCCTGTGTCCTGTTGTTTGGCCTGCTTCTTGTGTGGGCGAGACGCCCCGGTGAGCTGAGCACGGCGACGGAGGATGATAGCCACCCCGATGCGCAGGGTATTCATATCCGGAGCTACAGGATCATGGGTGGACAACCTGATGTCGAAATCGTCGGCCATGGTTGTGAGGCCGCCCACGGGGTGACCATCGCTGCGCAGGATGGCCTCACCGCGCACCGTGCCGTAGAACAGAAGCTCCAGGCCTAGCGGATCGTGGCTCTTCTCGCAGGGGTCGCCAGGGAGATCATACGGGCTGACGACGCCGCAGACGGGGCATTCGTCAATGTACGGATGGCCCGGATGTTCGGGCTCGGGTTCGTAGTGGACGCTGGCAGGCAACCGCCAGCACGCATGGTCCTGCCCATCTACGTCCATGACGACGTCGTGTTGCTGCCGTCGGGGCAGATGACTGAAGTAGTAGCGGATGTGGAGATCATGGTAATGATCGCGGCTGGGGTCAGGCAATCCCCTGACCGGCTGGAGATGGTGCACGCGCTGCTGAGCATCGGCGCATTCCATGCCGGTGCGCGGCGACAGACTGTCGTCAAAGCCGACGTACTGCTCCAGGCTGGCGCGCACAAACTGCACGGCCTCGATGTACGTGGGAGCGACCTTCTTGCTCACGTAGAACCAGGCATTAGGATAACGTGGAGGTTCAAAGCTACTCTTAGGCGGCCACGGGGGCATTGGGGTACGCTCCGACGATGATGATCTCTATGCCCATGTCCCGCAGATGCGACGCCTTGTCCGCGGCTAGGCCCCTGTCTGTGACGATGGTGTGCACTGCGGTGAGAGGGGCGAACGGGACCAGGGACCGATGCCCGAACTTGCTGCTGGTGGCAACCAGGATGACCTGGCGCGCTGCTTTGATCATGGCCTGCTTGATGGGCGCCTCAAAGGGATTGGGGTTTGTGAGGCCGGCTTCCATGTCAACCCCGCCGGTTGAGATGAAGGCCTTGTCCACGTGCCACTCGGAGAGGGTGCGCTCCGCCGTCTCGCCGATCAGACAGTTGCTCTTGCCGCGCACCACGCCCCCCGTCACAATGGTGAGGATGCCCGCACAGTCGGCGAGCTCCTGAGCAATATTGAGGGCATTGGTGATGACGGTAATGTCTCGGCGAGAGCGCAGGGCCTTGGCGATCTCGTGGGTGGTGGTACCGGCATCCAGGATGATGGCCTCGTTGTCGCCCACCAGTTGCGCAGCGCGCGTCCCAATCAGCATCTTCTCACTGACGCTGCTGGTCTGGCGATTGGGGAAGGGTATTTCTGTGTCTGCCGGCTCTACCGAGACGGCGCCCCCGTAGACGACTGCCACAAAGCCGCTGCGTTCCAAGGAGCGCAGGTCGCGGCGCACGGTATTTGGAGACACCCCGAAGCGCTGGCACAGATCTGCAACGGTGACGTGTCCGGCCTGGCGCAAGACAGAGACGATGGCTCTCTGCCGTTGTGCTGCCAACATGCGTCCTCCTGACAGCCTGGCGCGGGTCAGGACCGGAGCATGATTCCGCCACGTTGGCCGGCATGCGATGGGGCAATCTGCACTGTTGTGGCGGATCATGCACGATAGCTGTGTGTTTTGTCGCCCATAGCCCCGCAAGTCTGACACTGTGCCTTCGTGTTATGGCGCTTTGTGTCGTCTTTGTGCGTATTATAGCACTTTTGGACAGGGAAGTCAAGAGCTGCCCGTGCGGTTCGGGGTCTTGTCGTTCTCGCTGTCATGTTGAGAACCCATGCCATAGGACGCATGTGGGACAGCAGAGACTCGCTACCAGGTAGGGCGGGTATCGCCTGCGGCCCGCTTTCTGGGCTGTACTCGCCGCCCCGGGTGTCGGGCACGATGCGCCACCTACACCCACTTTCAGAAGCACAACTCGATACGTGTCCCGTGGAGGCGTGTTGAACGAGGTCTACTCGGCGACTGGAAGTCGCTGCAACAACCGCGCGATGCCTGCCTTGGCAGGCTGAGTCGGTCGCCGAAGGGCGACCGTGCGCCCTTGTGGGTGCGGTTTCAAACTGCGCACGCCATCGGTTCCACACCCTCGCCTCACGGCTTGCAGGGTCTTTGCATTCTCTGCCCTCGGCGCTCTGCTAGGCGGGCAGGCTGGCGTTACCGCAGGCCAGAGGGTGAGGAAACTGTCACCCTCCCATGCAGCATGGTTGTGGCGACAGCATGCGGGTTTTCGCTCCCTCTGGGGCGACAGTCAAGAGGCTGCGCCTATGGCTGTTCCCCTCGCGCCAGGTTGAGCTTCTCGCGCAGGGCGGCCACCTGTTCCTTGCCCAGGGGGTACATCCTGATGGCGACCAGGAAAATGACCAGAGCGGCCAGGGGCAGCAGTGTCATGCCTAGGCGGATGCCCAGGGAGACGGAAGCGGGCTGGGTTGCCAGGCTGGCGTTGTACCCGCTGAGGCCCAGCACGAGGCTGGTGGAGCCGCCGATGAGCACCATCACAAGCCGCTCGATGAAGGCATTGACCCCAAAGTAGCTACCCTCGCGGCGGCGGCCCGTGTGCAATTCGTCCTCATCAATCACGTCGCTCAGGACGATCTCGCGCACCAAGGTCACGCCTTAGTGGGCGGCGCCCAGGATAAACATCATGATCACGGCCTGCATGAGGTTGCCGACGACGAGTATCTGGAAGAGCAGAATGACGAACAGCGTGACCGCGAGTGTCAACGTGTCGCGCGAGCCGCGGCGCAGGGTGATGCGGCGCCACAGGGGATAGAAGGCGATGGCAGCTAGGAGCATGCCGGCGAAGAGGACGCTGGATTGGGCTTGATCGGTGCCGAGCACGTACTTGCAGAAGAACGGCACCATTGCGGCCAGCCAGCTCCAGATGTAGCAGATCATGAGATTGGCTACCACGAAGGTCAGGAACGAGCGGCTGGTCAGGGTCACCCTGAAGGCTTCGAGGATGGGCAGGGCTTCCCGCCTGCTGGCCGCCGGTCGTTCGCGGCTACCGAGGAGCGATGTCAGGAAGGCTGCGGCGCCGACGACGCCCAGGACGACCCCTGCGGCCGACCAGCCGCCCAGTTGCCCCAGTTGGCCGCCAAAGGCGCTGACCAGGAGCGGCATGACGGCCAGACCCATGCCAGCGCCGACCACGGCCGCCACCTGGCGATAGATGGATACTTCCGTGCGTTCGGGGAGCGTCTCGAAGAGCTCAGGGAAGAGGGCAGTATAGGCCACGCTGACGATGGTGTTGGCCAGGTCGAACAGGGCGATGATGACAGCAAAGTAGGCAAGGACATTCAGGTTCTGCGGATTCGCCAAGGGCTGGCCGCCCAGGGGTGGCGACCAGACCAGGACGAAGAGGAGGAAGAGTACGGGGGTACCGAAGAGGACATAGGGGCGGCGGCGGCCCCAGCGGCTGCGGGTGCGGTCGGAGATAGCGCCGGCCAGGGGGTCGTTGATGGCGTTCCAGATGCCGTAGGCGAGGGCGAAGGCCAGGCCGACGAGGCGGGAATCGAGGCGGACGATGTCCACGTAGAAGAAGATGAGGTACGTCTGGACGGTGTTGAAAAAGAGGGACTGGCCGAGGTTGCCGATGCCGTAGGCGATGTTGCGCAGTCTGCCTGTCATGGCTGCCTCCTGTAGGGGATTCTGCAGGGACAGGGATCGTACCGTCAGCGAGCGTGGCGCGACCTGCGCCGGGACAGAAGCCTCAAGACAGCGACGGCCACCCCGAGTGGTGCGGGTGGCCCGGCGGCAGTGGCCTGGTGGAGCGGGTGAAGGGATTCGAACCCTCGACATCCTGCTTGGGAAGCAGGCACTCTGCCAACTGAGTTACACCCGCGTTGCCCCTCTATGTAACCTCTTCTAGAGACACCCTCCCCGCCTTTTTCATGCACGAAGCAGGATGTCTGTACGCACAATTCCCGAATAACATATACCACAAAAAAACTCTTTCGTCAAGCCCTTTCTGTCGCACGGTAGTGTCAAGTGTTGTGTGTAAACTGCGGAAGAGCGCGTCCCCTCCACTTCTGGTTCCGGCAACGGAATACTGCATGGATGATCCGCTCACAACTGTCATCGTTGTTGAAACAACTCATCGGACGTGTCCGGTGCCGCACCTCGCGGAACGTCCTCCTCGACGCACGCTACCGCTTGCGGCGCCCGCTCTCGCCAGTGCTGCGCCCGCACCCGGTAGCGCTCCCGGGCGTGCTCCTGCGTCGCTGCCGTGTACACCGTGCGTAACTCGCCCAGACACTCGGCTCGATCCCGCACCCGCAGCTTTACGGTCACGTTGCGCAGCTTGTGCACCCAGCAGCGTTGCCGGCGCTTCCCGCCATACACCAGCTCCTGGGCATGGTGCAGACC
>DAOUCN010000044.1:0-28040 GCA_034431995.1 Chloroflexota bacterium
CATCCAGCCAGTCGAAGACCTGCTCCATGATGCGGCTGGCAACCTCGGCGGCGAAGCTACCTGTGCGGCAGGCTTCGGTCACACACACCACGCGCCCGGTTTTCCTGACGGACTGCGCAATGGTGTCCATGTCCAGGGGCTTCAGAGTGCGGGGATCTACGACCTCCACCTCGATGCCTTCCTTTGCCAGCGCCTCCGCTGCCTCAAGCGCGACGTAGAGCATGCGCGAATAGGCGATGACCGTGACATGCTTGCCGGGGCGCTTCACGTCAGCTACGCCCAAGGGGATCAGGTACTCCTCTTCGGGCACTGGCCCCTGGACCGAGTAGAGCATCTTGTGCTCGATGAACATGACGGGATTGTCGCCGCGGATGGCAGACTTGAGCAAGCCTTTGCCGTCGTAGGGAGTGGCCGGCATGACCACGAAGATACCCGGGAAGTGGACCCAGAGAGCCTCAAGGCTCTGGGAGTGGTGGGCCGCGATGCCGCGTCCGGTGCCGCCTTCCGTGCGTACTACCATGGGAACCGTTGTCTTGCCCCCAAACATGTAGCGGTTCTTGGCCCCCTGGTTGGCGATCTGATCCATGGCCAGGGGCGTGAAGTCAACATACATGATCTCGGCGACTGGGCGCAGGCCAGTCATAGCAGCACCAACCGCCCCGCCACCGATGGTCGCCTCACTGATGGGCGTGTCTATCACTCGAGTGGGGCCGAAGGTTTCAATGAGTCCCCGGGTCACGCCATAGGCCCCGCCATAGACGCCGATGTCTTCGCCAAAGAGGAAGACCCTGGGATCACGAGTCATCTCCTCCTTCATGGCCTCATTGAGGGCCTGCCAGTATGGGATCTTGCGCATCTTCGGGTCGGTGCGCACCCTCTGGCGGAGCACCGCCTCGGCTTCCACGTCGGCAGGGGTGTGGTTGAGGGGAGCGTACACGTCTTGGTACAACTCGGACACGGGCGGCTCTGGCGAGGAGAAGGCGAACTCCGTGGCCTTCTCCACAGCGTCGATGGCCTTGGTCTCCACATCGTTCAGTTCTCCCTCAGTAGCCCAGCCGGCCTCGAGGAGCGCCTGTCCCAACTGCTGAATTGGATCACGCTGCTTCCACGCCGCCTCTTCTTCCTTCGTGCGGTAGACGCGGGGATCGCTGCGCGAGTGGCCATACCAGCGGTAGGTCTTGCACTCGATGAGGCTGGGGCCTCGACCGCGCCGGGCGCGATCCACTGCGCGCGCCACCGCCTCGCGCACCGCCAGGACGTTCATACCGTCCACCGTCTCACCGGGAATATCGTAGGCGAGGGCGCGATGGGCGACATCTTTGTTCTTGGTCACCGAGTTGAAGGGCACAGACATGCCGTAGAGGTTGTTCTCGCAGATGTACACCACGGGCAGATCCCAGGCTGAGGCCATGTTGAGGGCCTCGTGGAAGTTACCCGTGTTGGTCGCCCCATCGCCGAAGAAGCACAGCACGACGCGATCCAGCTTCTGTAGCTTCATGGAGAGGGCAGCGCCGGTGGCGACGGGGAGGTTGCCGCCGACGATGCCGGTGGCGCCTAGATTGCCCTTCTCGACGTCGGCGATGTGCATGGAGCCGCCGCGCCCGCGGCAGTAGCCGGTTTGCCGTCCGCAGAGCTCGGCCATCATCTTGTTCAGATGCTCCTGCTTGGCCTCGGCGGTGGCGGCCAGGCTGTCGCCACGGGCATGGCAGTGACCGTGGCCGCGGTGCGTGCTGGTAATGAGGTCGTCGTCGCGCAGGACGCTGATGGCGCCGACGGCCACGCCCTCTTCGCCGGCATAGAGATGGGACGCGCCCCGGATCTGGTTCTTGCCCAACAGGTCGTAGACCTTCTCCTCGAATGCTCGAATCTCGCACATCTGCCGGAACAGAGAGAGAGCCTGCTCCTTTGTGAGACCGCTGGTGGCCAGGGTCTTGCCTGGCAGCGTGATGGTCTCTACGCTGCGCTGTTGCGTTGCTTCCGTAACCATGTGAGTCCTTACCTATCCCCCTTTGTCCTAGCGTAGACGGAGTGCTAGTGCATCTCTTGTCCGCCCGTCACATTAATGGCCTGTCCCGTCATGTAGCTGGCCTGGTCAGAGGCCAGAAAGACGACCACATTGCACACGTCGTCATAGGTGCATCCCCGCCTCATCGGCACCTGATCAATGTACTTCTGGCGTACCTGTTCCTTCGTCAGGCCCAGGCGGCGGCTGTATTGCTCGTAAAGAGAATCAACCCAGAGGGGGGAATCGAGGAGGTTGCCTGGGCAGACGGCGTTGACGCGCACGCCGTACTCGGCGAGTTCCAGGGCGATGCTCTGGGTGAGGCCGATGCCTCCAAACTTGCTCGCGGCATAGGCGGAGTTCTTGTAGCTACCCCTCTTGCCCGATTTGGAGTTGATCTGGATGATGACGCCGCTGCGCTGCTGCTTGAACACACGGGCGGCGTGCTTGGCTACAAGGAAGTAGCCGTAGAGATTGACGTCAATCACAGCGCGCCACTTGTTGGCGGGGAACTCGGTGATCTCCTCAGCGATGAGAATGCCAGCATTCGAGATGACGATGTCCAGGCGACCGAACTCATGCATGGTGCCCTCGATCAGGGCGGCGACCTGGCCTTCGTCGGTCACGTCGGCCCTGAGGGCGATGGCGCGTCTGTCCGTTGTGTCTCGGATCGTTTCGGCAACGGCTGCTGCCGCCGTCTCGTTGATGTCGGCCACGACGACGTGGGCGCCTTCTTGAGCCAGACGCTTGCAGATGGCCTCGCCCAAGCCCTGGCCCCCGCCGGTGACGATGGCGACACGGTCTTCGAGCGTTCGTGCCATGCCTGCTAGTCCTCCAACATGATACGCAGGAACTCGTTCTCAGCTTCCACGGTCCACTCTTTGCCGTCTTTCAGACGGGCATAGACCGAAGGCAGCCGATGTTTCAGGTCGGGCAACGCTGTGAGCGGCATTTCCTTGATATGCGGGAAGATGACGATCTTGCCAGCATAGGTGGTGTCTTTGACGGCCCGCAACCCGTCCCGTGCCGCGCTCAGGGAGCCGATGGCTGCCACCGAGCGGTTTGGTGACAATTGGCCGTGCTCCGCCTGGTGCAGCATCAGGCGCAGCTCCTCGATTGTAGACGAGGTATGTCCGATGAACCGGACCCGGCGAAAGAAGAGGTCGCTCAGGTCAAGCTCGGCCATGGTACCGCGACCAACCCCTGCAAAGACGTTCATCAATCCTCCTGGGGCGAGGTGGGTTGCTGCCTCTGCCATGACAGAAGGCACAGGGGCAAGGACGACGATGTTGTCAAAGCCGTTGGCGAAGGCCGCCATGCCCCGCTCATAGGTGGGCCTATCGTTGGGATTGAGGCAAACGAACTGAATGCCCGAGGCGGCGGCCTCGCCAGCAAAGGACGCCTCCAGCTCGCCGAGCCGCAGATCGCTCACATCGGTGCAGACAATGGTCCGTGGCGGGGACGCGCTCTCCAGGGCGCGCTGGACGTGCATGCGGCCCATCGGCCCTCCCGCGCCCACGAACCACGCTCGCCCGCCCGGCTTGAGTTCGGATTGAATGGGAGCGTCGCTGTAGGCCCGCGCGATGTCGCTGGCCGTGCTGCCGACGTAGAGCCAGCGATCGTAGTGTACGCGGCCCATATCAATGCGGACCCGCCGCGCCAAAGGTCGCTCGCTCATCACCGCCAGAACACCGAAATAGGCCAGGCGGGGGCTGACAGCCTCGATGATCTCTGGATCGCCGCCAAGGACGACAATGTCGTCCGCAGACTCCACCGGCAGGGTTGAGAGGCGCGGCACGTCGGTAACCTGGATGCCCAGCGACCTGGCGCGCTGCCGCAGCCAGGCGTCGAACGCGGGAGGAACATCGGTGAGCAAGAGATGAGCCGGATGGGAGGTCTCATCGAAGCCCCGGCCAATCGTATAGGTCTGAGCGGCCGATGGCGTGCCAATAACCCAGGTTGTGCCGCCGGCCTTGAGCGATGTGCGATAGGTGAGGCGGTAGGCGGCGATGACACAGGCCCATGGCTCCGTCAAGGCACTCTCGGCGTAGCCCGTCGTCGGCTGCACGGGGATCAGGTAGTTGCCATGGTCTCCGTTGAGGACGCGCTGGTCTGTCACGCCGTACTTCGAGAGGCCACCCGGCAACATGTAGCCGTAGGCGTAGTTGACGCCCTTGACATAAATATCGGCCTGAATGATGAAGCGGTCGCCGACTCGGTACTGCTGGCGCAGGTTGGCGCCGACGCCCACAACCGTCATGGATACCTCGTGACCGAGGACCACAGGATCCTGTTGCATATCCTTGAAGATGCGGGGATGGTTTTGGCCCAGGGAGATGACCTTGATGTCCGAGAAGCAGAGGCCGCAGGCGTCATGGCGAACCAGAAGCTCGTCGGGGCCATAGCGGGGCAGGGGCGCCTCGACGGGCTGGCCGCTGCGTCCCAGGTTATCGAAGCCCGCGCCATATAGCGGCCAGAGCAGATTGGGACCTCTGACCGACGTCCCTTTGCGATACTCTTCAAGCTTGTCAGGCACATGCCGCCTGCTAGGCATCGAATCTCCATTCTAGGCCACCACGCGGGACAAAGCCGCGTAAGTAGGCCGCCGTCTCCTTGAGCTCAGCCAAGAGCACATCCTCACGCTTGGTCGAGCCGGGGATGATCTCCGCAATGAGCCATGTCGTCGCGACCGGCTTCATCAAACGCGAGAGCGGATTGCCCGGCCAGGCACGATGACCGTCGCCTATGGCTGCCAAGGTATTCTCTATGCTGATATGGCCCTGGGTGTTGTACGCCGACGTGAAGGGCCAGTGATGGCTGGCGTCGGGCGTTGTCTGTTGCAGGTGGACGATCTCGGCTACCGGCGCGAAGTGCCGCAGCCACGCCAGATAGTCAAGGTCCTGGCCGGAGCCCCCATAGTGGCCTCCAGCCATGTGGCCAACGTCCAGGGTAATGTAGATGGGAACTCCCTCGCTATCCGTATTCACGGCCTCCAGAAACTCGTAGGTCTGCTGGATCGTCCAGGGGACCTCGCTGGGTATGTACATCTGCTCGTTGTAGATGGCGGCGAGGCCCTTGTCCTGGGCGATGACTGCCAGGTCACGGAACTGCCGGCGGGTGCGCTCCTGGGCTGCGGCGGTGCAGCTCGGATCGGCCAAGGTCTCGACGGACAACGCATCCCAGTGCCCACCGATGCGCGCCACGCCCATGGCCACGGCGATGTCCATGCAGGCGATGATCCAGTCGCGCATACGGGCCCGCACCGCCTCATGGCTGTGAGATAGGCCGTGAAAGCGATGGGTTGCCACGCCCGTGTAGATATCGGTAATGTAGATTCCGTACTGCTGCGCGGCCCGGCGTGCGGCGTGCGCTGTCTGCATCTGGTACGTTTTGTCACCGGAGAAGAAGGGATCAAGGACATCGGCGCAGAACTCGTGGGCGGGAAACCCCAGCTCTGCCGTGAGGCGCATCCAGTTCTCTGGTTCCTCCCAGCGCCGGGTGATGAATGCGCCGTTGATGCCGATGTCTAGTTGCAGGGTCCTGGCCATTAGCAGTTGTCCTCTACTTGTCGCTCACGATGCGACGATACTGCTCGTCTGGGCGGGTGTGAATGCGTTGAACGTCGCGTTGCGCAAGGAAACGCGGACCGCCCGCAGCGTAGGCCCCTAGCCGGACGCGCGCGGCCTTGGTGGCCATGGCCGTGATGTTCTCAACCTCCTGTGGCGTACTACCGAGGGCAATCAGCCCATGATTCTGGAGCAGAATCATCTTCGGTATCTCGCCATATCGGTCCACGTGCGTCTGCAGCCGGCGATGAATCTCCCGCGCCAGGGGCACCCCTGGATCGGTGTAGGGCACCAGGAGCGGTGCCGGGCCGCAGATGACGATTTCGTCGGGGAACAGCCGCCCGCCAAAGGCTGCCTCGAAGCCCACAGAACAGGTGAGGGCATTGACAGGCGTCGGGTGGGTGTGACCGATGAAATTGACGCCCTGCAAGCGCAGACAGACGGCATGGAGCAGCGTCTCCACCGACGGATGGCCAGGCGACGGTTCCACCTTGGCCTCTGCCAGTGCCGTCTTGATCTCACGGTCAGTTGCTCTCTCTTGGTCAAGCAGCGATAGCACCCGCTGGAAGTAGACGCGGACGAAGCCAGCCTCGGAGATGTCACGCATTTCGCGCCCGCTAGCCTTGACCCAGAAGGTCTCGTCGTCGGCGCGAGCAGACGTGTTGCCCTCCGACAGGATGACGTAGTCGAGGCCCGGATCGGCCAGGCGTCGGGAAAGCTCCACAAGTTGGGCAAGCGTGTCGGCAATCATTGCGCTACGCCTCGGGATAGCCGCTGCCGCTGCCGGTGGCGGTGCCACGCTCGGCCATGACTCGCTTCGGATAGTCGCTGGCAGCGTAGGCCGCGAACGGGTCCTCGGGGATGCCCATTTCGCGCCGCACTTCAGCCAGCAGCGGCCGCACGTCGGTCTCGAAGGCGTCCATGAGCACGCGATGCGCGCCCAGGACGTCTCCGTCCGCCTGCCGCGCGGCGAGAGACCGGCGATCAACGAGCAGCGCCTTTGCATATGCAATCTGGCAGTTCACAACGGACTGAAGCATGGCCTCCAGCTTGGGTTCGATATTGTGGCTTTGGTCAATCGTATATACGACCTGGGAAGCACACCTGGCGATGGCGGGATTGCTATCTTGCGCGGCGGAGATGAGCTCATTGTACACCAGGAACAGCTCGAAGGGATCGCCGGTACCGACGATCAGGTCGTCGTCCGCGTAGTTACGGTTGTTGAGATGGAAGCCGCCAAGCAGACATTCATCCAGGAGAATGGCAACGATATGCTCGATGTTGGTGCCAGGGGCATGATGGCCGGTGTCCACCAGGATGCCGGCCTGGGGCCCCAGCTTGCGGCATAGGGTAACGGCCATCCCCCAATCGGGAACGTCGGTGTGGTAAAAGGCTGGCTCGAAGAACTTATATTCGATCAGCAGGCGGGCGTGGCTGGGAAGAGCCTTGTAGACGATGGCCAGGCTCTCCTCCAGGCGGTGCTTGCGCTCCCGCAGGTTGTCCTGCCCGGCGTAGTTGGTGCCGTCGGCAAACCATAGGCCAAGGTCACGCGAGCCTGTGATGCGCATGATCTCTATGCACTCCAACATGCGGTTCACGGCCCGCTGGCGAACGGCAGAGTCGGGATGGCAGACGGAGCCGAGCTTGTAGACGTCGTCCTGAAAGACATTGGGGTTCACGCATCCGATGGTGAGGCCGTGATCGGCGGCGAACTGCTTCAGCGCGGCCCAGTCGTCGGTCTTGTCCCAGGGAATGTGGATAGCCACCGAAGGCGCGATGCCAGTGAGCTTGTGGACAAAGGCAGCGTCGGCGAACTTCTCGTAGACGTTGCGCGCCGCGCCTGGGGCGGGAAAGACCTTGAAGCGGGTGCCGCTGTCGCCGTAGCCCCAGGATGGGGTCTCGATGCGTTGCGCCTTGAGGGCGGCCTTGATCGGTTCGATGCTCAGGCCGCGACGCCCCAGGGTATCCTCAAGTGGAGCGAGTGCGTGTGCACTGGCCATGATACGTTTCCTCCTGACTATATGTACTGCTCAATCCTATCTTGAGAACGTTCGGTAATTCGATTCCGCGTCCGCTTGGCGATCCCGAAGGGTGAGGCGCCCGGCCTACAGGCACGAGATGTAGACCGCATCGCCGAGAGTCACCAGGCTATAGGAACGAAGCCCGCTCAAGCGGCCCCGATACAGCCCGCTTCCAGCGGGCTTTGTTCCTGTAGCTCGACGATTGATTGTCGGGCACCGGGCCCGACCAATTGCCGAACGCTCTCATCTTGCCTAACCTTGAGCTCGAAGGCGACTCGCTTCGCCTACGTACTGCATGATGTCCAGAAGACGCCGATAGGCCTCGTCCCAGCCGGGTGCGCCGCACGGCTCATAGGTCGCGAGCTGAACAGAATTGCGCACCACCTGTCGCGCCTCGGCCAGGGAGCCCACGTAGCCCAGGGCCATGGCCTGCGCCATGATGTTGCCCATCGCGGTGGCCTCGACAGGCCCAGTGACGACGCGTCGGCCGGTTGCGTCGGCTGTGAATTGGCAAAGCAGGGTATTCTGCGTTCCGCCACCCACGATGTGGATAGGCTCCAGCCGGCGGCCAATCATCTGTTCCAATCTTTCCTCAGTCCAGCGGTATTTGAGGGCGACGCTCTCCAGGGCGCAGCGCACGACCGCCCCCATGGACTCTGGCAGGGGCTGGCTCGTCTTCTGGCAGAAGGCTCGGATGCGCGCCGGCATGTCGCCGGGTTTTAGGAACTCGCTGTCGTCTGGGTCAATGATAGACCGCAGCGGCTGCGCTTCTCGGGCCATCTGTACCAGATCGCCGTAGGAGAACTCGTGGCCTTGAGCAGCCCAGGCGCGCCGACATTCCTGAACGAGCCACAGTCCCATGATGTTCTTCGAGAAGCGGAACGTATTGGCCACGCCCCCCTCGTTGGTGAAGTTGTTGGCCAGGCTCTCCGCGGTGATGACAGGCTCGTGCAGCTCCGTGCCCATGATTGACCACGTGCCCGAGCTAATCCACACGAACTGTGCTGATTCGGCGGGCACGCCAGCCACAGCCGACCCCGTATCGTGGCAGGCGGGGGCGATGACGGGTATGTCGCCCGCGCCGATCTCGGCTGCCACCAGCGGCGAGAGGCTTCCAACGATGGTGCCGGGAGGAACGATGGCGGGGAAGATGTGCTCTGGAATCTCCATTGCCCGCAGCAGCGCTTGCGACCAACGGCCTTGTCGGGGGTCATAGCACTGGGTGGTGGTGGCAATGGAGAACTCGCTCACTTTGCGCCCCGTCAGCCAGTAGTTGAACAGGTCCGGTATCGTCAGGAAGGTCTCACAGACGCTCAGCAGGGGAGAGCGGCTGACGACCATGGAGAGCAACTGAAAGAGCGAGTTGATCTGCATGAACTGAATGCCGGTGAGGGCGAAGATGCGCTCCCTGGGCATGCGCTTGAATGCTTCCTGCAGCATGCCGTCGGTGCGGCTGTCGCGGTAGTAGTAGGGATTGGAGAGCAAGCCGCCGTTGCGGTCGAGAAGGGCGAAGTCCACGCCCCAGGTGTCTAGTCCGACGGCATCGAGCCTGCCCTGGTTGCTACGCAGGGCGAGAGCAAGGCCCTGCTTGATCTCCGTCCACATGCGCAAAGCGTCCCAATGGAAGCCGTCGGGCAGGCGCACGGGGCCATTGGGGAAGCGATGGATCTCGCTGAGTTCCAGCCGTCGCTCGGCTAGTCGGCCAAGGATAGCGCGCCCGCTCTCGGCGCCAATGTCAAAGGCCAGCACGTTGAGCGATTCCGGCATTGCCATTCCTCCCTCAACTCGGCACGTTGCTCCGTAACGACCTCCGCCACGGGAGGTGAGCACGGAGCGTTCAGATCCGTGCTCAGGTGTCCCCATGGCCGACCCTGTTTGCCAACCGTCATCACGGAGCTATGCGATCACTACGTCAATACCCCTCTGACGGACTTGTTCAACCATGTGTGTTGGGGCCGAGGCGTCGGTGACAATCTGCCCGATGCGCTCCGTCGGGCAGAAGGTAGAGAAGGCAACGTGCCCCCACTTGGTGTGGTCAACAACAGCAACCACAAGCTTGGCCGCTTGCGCAATGGCCTCTTTGAGCTTGGCTTCCTCGGCGTTCATATCGGTAAGTCCTTCGGTCAGAGTGAAGCCCATAGCGCCCAGGAAGGCAATGCGGATGTTGATCTGCCGGAGCACCCCTTCACACCACAGGCCGATGAGAGACAGCGATTCACCGCGCAGCATACCGCCGGGCATGAATACTGTGATGCCGGGCAGACCAGCCAGTTCTGTGGCGATGCGAATGCCATTGGTGACGACGGTGAGTTCTCTGCGGCTGCGCAAGTGGCGGGCGAGGTAGAGGGCGGTGGTGCTGGCGTCGAGGGCGATGCTGTCACCCTCCCGCACAAGTTGGGCGGCAGCAGCGCCGATACGTTCCTTCTCCGCCCGCTGCAGCTCCTCGCGCACGGCGAAGGCCAACTCGCGGTCGTGGGGCGAGCTGAGCACAGCCCCGCCGTGGGCACGGGTGAGAACACCCTGGCTCTCCAGACGCGCCAGGTCCTTGCGCACCGTCGGCTCGGAGACGGCGAAGAGCTTGCTCAGCTCCGCTACTGTGATGCGCTGCTGGTCCTCGAGTATCTGAATGATCTGTCGCTGACGTTCGTGGGGAAACAGGGCAGCAGGCATAGTTTCCGATTGATTCCGATTTATTTCGCCCGCGAGCATTATAGTGCGCGTGAAGAGCAATGTCAATACCTGGATCTCCCGCGCCCGAGGCAGACAATGCTCCCCAGACGCTTGCGCATCTGAGGAGCATTCGATCCTGCCAACTGGTCAGGCGTGGCGGCAATGCAGCAGAGAGGATGTCACAACCCCGTGTGGACAGCGCCTAGCGGCCGCGTCCGTGGTTGTCTGCGGGCCCGGTGCCGCTCCCCTGCCCCCCGCGCCAGCCACCTCCCTTCTGAGCGCCGTTCTCCAACTGGCTGTAGCGGCCATTGCCTTGGTCTGTGTCGCTGGCCCTGGCATTGGTCCGATTGACGGCGCCAACCACGAGCACAGCGACGATGGAACACAACACGATTCCTGCGATGAGTCTCTTCATTTGCGTTTCTCCTTTCACGTCATGCATGTGATGGCCGAGTGCCCGCATTGGCTCTGGCACGACCGGCGCCAGAGCAGGTCTAGGATGGCTGACCCTGCTCCGAGCAAGATGCTGCACCATGCCTCTGGTCACCTTGGTGATCCAGCCCCAATGGATGGCCAAGTGTGCGAGGGCTGCCACGATCAGGGCCACCCCGCCCCATGTGTGCATGAGATCCCAGGTTGATGCGTTGAACAGGATGATCGCGACCGTGGCTGTCGCGGCGTGGCCGGACGCGGCAGGGAAGAACAGGAAGTAGAGGCCCGACGCGGCCGTGACGAGGAAACTGACAGCAACCACGACATTCACCGCGACGTTTATCCATCCCCGCCCGCTCAGAGACGGTGGCCTGCCGACAAGGGTTCTCATCATGCGGCGAGCCATGCCAACGATCCAGCTCCAGTGCAAAACAATGTGGACGGCTGCCGCCGCGATCATGGCCGCACCACCCCACATGTGTAAGTCCTCCCACGTATGGCGACTGAAGAGGATGGTCACTCCGTACATGGGATTGCGACCGCCCTGGTATCCGCCCACGGGGAGAAAAAGGAAGTAGAGACCAGACAGTACCGCAATGACGGCGCCGAGAAAGAGAACAACGTCAACTAGCCAGGCCGTTTGCGTCTGGCGCGACAAAGCGCGTGACGTGGACATCGAACATGACCTCCTTTGGTGTGACTGTGTCTGTCGTGTTGGGACGTTTGGCTGCGTCTCGTCCCTGACCTTGCTGCAATCATACCAGGCAGTTGTGAAGCCACAACGAAGGAGATGTGAACTTCTTGTGATTTCCTGAACAAGAGAGACGTGGGAGCAGCAGGTCAGGACAGATGGACGCCGAGCTGCAGCCACGGCCCTGTGGCCAGAGGACTGGTGGAGATAGTGGGGTTGGGTTGCTGTTTGGGGGCGTGCGCCCTTTGGGGGCTGCATTGGACGGTACGGCAGCAGGCAGCGGGCCGATGCGAGGATGCCCTGCAAGAGGTGCGGCACGACGCTGGGAGGCGGGGGGACGAGGCTAGGAAGCGACCTGCCGAACCGCGTCCATGATGGTGCCGTCAACCCAGGTGACGACACCAATGACGTTGTCTGTGCACCCGGCTGGAGCGGGAGCACCGCCGCACATGGCCTCTGCTTCCGCCTTCAGCTCGGACAGCGAGCGCAGGGGCAGCGATGACCCGCGCACGGCGTCGTGCAGGTCCTGGCGGCCGGGATTGATGGCGATGCCGCGCTCCGTCACCACCACGTCAATCAGTTCGCCGGGCCCACAGAGGGTCGTGACGCGATCGCGAATGATGGGCACGCGATCGCGGAAGGTGGGTACCGTCAGAATCGTGCAGTGGGCGAAGAGGGTATCCTGCCAGCCGCCGATGCCGTGGAGCAGCAGGCCATCGGAGTGCGTCACGACGTTGGCGTTGAAGTCTACGTCAATCTCGGTGGCGCCCAGGACGACACAGTCTACCAGGGCGGCGACGTTGCCCTTGCTATGGTAGTTGTAGCTGATGAAAGGGCTGGTGGCCAGGTGGGCGGGGTTGTCCCGCAGTGAGCGCACACCGTCAAGGTCGAAGCTCTGGCCGTCCAGGACATAATCAGTCAGGCCCGACTCCAACATCTCCACCAGGTACTTCGTGCTGCCCCCGCGGATGAAACGCGCCTTGACGCCTGCCTCCCGCATCATGTCCCGCAGGTAGAGGGTGAAGGCCAGGCTGGTGCCACCGGCGCCAGCCTGGAACGAGAAGCCGGGTCTCATGATGCCAGCAGCGCGCACGAAGCGCGCCGCGTACTCGGCGATGAGGAGGCGATCAGGCGAACGGGTAAGCTCCGTCGTTCCCGAGACGATCTTGGCGGGATCGCCCACGCGCTCTACGACAACAACCTGATCCACCAGATTGCCATGAATGTGCCACGGCACGCAGGGGAAAGGCACCAGGTTGTCGGTAACGGCGATCACGTGGTCGGCATAGGTGGCATCGGCCAAAGCGAAGCCCAGGGGGCCGCAAGCGGCAGGGCCGATTGCACCCGAGCAGTTGCCAAAGGCATCGGCGGCTGGGGCGGCGATGATGGCGATGTCAATGCGCACATCGCCATCTTGCACAGCGCGATAGCGCCCGCCGTGAGAACGCAGGACGGCCAGGCCGCGCATCTTGCCGTGGGAGGCGTACTCGCCCAGCGGCCCATTCAGGCTGCCCTCGATATGGTGAATGACGCCCCTTTCCAGGTACGGTATGAGCGAGCGGTGGCAGGGAAAGGCGGCCGAGGGGAACCACACGAGATCACGCACACCAAGCTCGGCCGCGGCGGCAAAGACACGCTCCATGACCAGATCGCCATCGCGGAAGTGGTGGTGCGAGGAGATGACCATGCCGTCGCGCAGGCCAGCGCGCCGCAGAGCCTCAATCAGGCTGGGCGTGACCTTGTTGCCATCGGCAGGATAGTGGGCGCACGAAGGGATGAGCGGGCCCGCCTTGCGCCCACCTGGGATGTGCTTGCCCACGCCCTGATAGGGGACAACATCGCGGCCATTGACACAGGTGGGAATCAGTCTTCCCGCCGCGTTGACGACTCCGTCTCTCATGTCATTCGTACCATCTGCGCTTGGGGACATGCGCTCGAATGAATTGGGCTTCTAAGCATCGTAAGTATTGTTATAAGTTAATTAGAAGCGGAATTCATTCCCGCGCTTGAATTGCCGCCACGTCTTGTCCGTAGACTCCCGCCTGAGGACTTGGCCTGCCCGGCGTTTGTGCCATTGCGAGAACCCGCCGCGCCCGCTCGACCACCGGCGCGGCTACCATCTTGCCGTCCACAGCCACCACACCCCGACCCTGCGCCGCTGCCTCGTCGTAGGCGGCCAGAATACGCTGCGCCCGCTCGATCTCCTTGTCGGTGGGGGCAAAGGCGTCGTGGACGACGGGCACCTGGCGTGGGTGGATGCAGCCCACGCCATCGAAGCCCAGTAGTCGTGCTTCCTGTGTCCAGGCCCGCAGCCCCTCCATGTTGTCCACATCCGAGAAGACCGAGCCAAGAGGCTGGACGCCGGCGGCGCGAGCGGCGTTGATGACCAGGCCACACGCCCACTCGCTCTCGCGGCCGCCTCGCGTTCGCTGTGCGCCAATGTCGGCCGTGTAGTCTTCCAGGCCAATGGCCAGCCCGACGATGCGCGGCGAAGCTGTGGCGATGGCATAGGCGTTCAGCACGCCGCGCGCGCTTTCCACGATGGGAATTACATAGATGTCGTCTGCTCGTAGCTCTGCCAGGAGGGTATCTACCGCGCGCACCTGATCGGGATCCTCGACCTTGGGCAGAAGGAGCGTGTGCACGCCGTGGGCGGCGACGGCGCGCACGTCATCCTCACCCAGAGGAAGCTGGTTGATGCGCACCATCTTCTCGGCGCCGTAGAACGACACGGCGCGCAGGGCATTGCGCACCAGGATGCGGGCCGTGTCCTTCTCGGCCGGCGGCACGGAATCCTCCAGGTCGAGGATCACGGCGTCGGGACCGTGCAGGCCGGCGTTGATGAAGAACTTGGGCGTGTTCCCAGGCAGGTAGAGACGAGAGCGGCGCAGGCGCTGGCGCGAGGTGGGATACTGCGACGCCGGGTTGATCTCTGGCAAGGCGGTTGCTGTGCTCTCGGGGCGCAGACGGCGCACCGCTGCCTCCAGGCGCGCCAGCAGGGTGAACGGCAAGGCTCCGTTGTCATCAAGGTTCACGGACAGGTCGTCGGCTTGCAGCGTGGCCAGAGCAGACTGCACGAGAGCGCGGATGGACTCGCCGTACATGACCTCGACGCGGCTGGTCATGGTCAGCATTGGCGCGCCGGAGGCGGGGCGTTCCACCTGCACCCAGCAGTCGGAGCGCACTCCAGAGCCGTGCATCCCTGCTTCTGCTCTGTTGGGCATCTGGACCCTCACCTCACCCCTCTCCCACAGGGAGAGGGAGCAAGGGCTAAGCATTCGGCGGCGACGACGTTAGACATGGTGACCAGGAGCTTCGGTCCGCCGAATGCTTCGCCTCTACGCGCCGCCCTCCACGGCAACGTGCATGAACTCCGTGCGGCAGGCGCGGCCGTTGGCTAGGCCGATCGCCCCGTGCGTGTACGGCTGGTCGTCGTGCCAGGCGACTATCTTTCCATTGCACGCCCCCTCGATGTGGGCGCCTCGCACGGTGAGCCGTAGCTCATAGACCTGGCCAACCTCCCAGGCCAGGGGCGTGGCCGCGACCTCGCGGTAGCCTCTATCGTTCTTCAGGAGAACCAGGCGGCCCGGCGCCAGGGCCAGGGCGTACGATCGCAGCGCGCCCTGCACCCGTGCCAGGACCATGTGTGAATCGCCAAGCAGCGGCCGCAGGCGCACGGTCAGAGCATAATCGGTCCAGTCGCCGTCGCCGCTATATGTCTCGTTCTGTCCGGCGCCACTGCCGACATAACTGCCGCCCTCAAGGCTCCAGATGCCGCGCAGGAAGGTCCACTGGCTGCTGGCCTCGGTCTCCATGCGCTCGCGGGCGAAGTCGTAGGCAAAGCTGGGCGGGCCGCCCCAATCGAAGTCATCGAGATACACCGCCCCGCTCCAGCGCTCCGCCTGCTGGTGGATGGGCGAGATCACCACCCCGGCCTGATCGAGGCAGGCCCCTGTGCGGGGTGGGATGCGCCATTCAAGGCCCTGCCACTGGCCAGGAAGCAAAAGCACGGCTGGGCTGTCTAGTCTCTCGCCGCTGTTGTCATCGTGCACGAAGAGGCGGGCGTGCAGCGTCGCTGGGGCATCGGACGGGGCCATGACCAGGGCCGAGATCGTCTGGCCGGGGTAGATGGTGGGCGAGAAGGTTGCCTTGTAGCCGTTGCCATCCAATTCGCCCGGGCGGAGATAGGTGCGCAGGTATGCCCCGAAGTTGCGACGGCGGAAAAGGCCTTTGCCGATGATCTTGAGACAGCCGCGACCACCCTCACGCGCCTGTTGCACAGCAACAAATGGCGCGCCTGCCGCCAGGGGCAGGAAGCCCTGGACGCTGCCCGGATACTCGAAGTGATAGCGGGCAGGGCGGCGCGGCGGCTCAGGCAGGCCCGCCTGGCGGTAGCCGTGGCGCACCAGATGATCGGCGGCCGCTGCCATGTCCATGATGTTCTTGCTGCCGGTCAGGGAGGCGAGAACAAACATGTCGTTGAAGGGCTGGCGCCAGGAGAAGGGGATACCAGCCAGGCCGGCGAATACGCCCATGATGCAGCCGACGTTGCCCACGTTGCAGTCGGTATCCCAGCCGCCCATGTTGGTGATATGAATGGCTTTCGAGAAATCACCGTCGCTGTAGAGCAGCCCCATGATGATGACGGCGGCGTTGGGGATAATGTGCACGACGCCTGGGTAGCGATGGTAGCCGTGATTGGCCGCGATCCACTGGTAGCAGGCGCGCCAGTCGTCGGGATGGGCAGCATGGAAAGCCATCACCTCGCGGGTCACGCGGGCGTAGGTGCAGTCGGCAGGGATGACGGTCAGGGCGCGCTCGATGATCTCGCGCGGCGTGGGAGCACTGAAGGCAGCAGCGACGGCGGCGGCGATGAACATGCCGCCATACACGCCGTTGCCACCGTGAGAGACGCTTGATGCCCGCGCCGCCAACTCGGCAGCGCGCTCCAGGTTGTTGGGGCAGATCAGACCCCAGCAATCGCTGAAGATCTGGCCGCCGATCTGCTCAGCCACGGTTGTCCCGTTCAGGGCGACAGAACCGGAGAGTGGAGCAGGAATGCCCGCCAGCAGGTTGGCGTAGGCGGTGTGCTCGGTGGAGATGCCATAGCCACCCCACCACAGCGTGCCCCGGCCGTCGGCGATGTAGTTGAGCCACGTGTCGCCGAAACGGGCCGCTGGCGGGTCGTGGCCGTAGTCGTCCAGGGTGCGCAGGAAGAGCATCGGCCCGTTCAGGTCGTCGTCCGGATGAAACACGCGCGGATCGGTCTGCAGGTAGCCGGTTAGCTCGCCGAAGAGACGGTTGATGTCGGTATAGGTCAGGCCCTCCAGCGGCCCGCCGTAGCGCACACCAATGCACTTGCCGAGCCAGCCGGCGTAGACGCGCTCGGCGTAGTCAGGGGGTAGATTCATGGAAGGCATTCTCCTTATGATGGGGGCTGCAATGGATAGCGCCCGTAGTCGGCGACGGCCTGCTCGAAGGCATCGCTGTGGGCCTGGGGGAAGGGCAGGCCCTGGTCCCAGCGGCAGAAGTAGCCGCCATCGCGGCCCAACTGCCAGATGCGCTCACGCACCTCAGCCTGGATGCGCTCAACGGGGCCGTCCATGACCGTGCTGGAGCGCACGCTCCCTTGTAAGGCCATGCGCCCCTGCGTGACCGCGCGTACCCGATCCAGGTCGTTGGCCGTAGCCTGGATCGGATTCAGCACGTCTACGCCCAGGCCGATGAACATCTCCAGGAACGCTTCGATGTTACCACAGGAATGGAATTGCTTCAAGAGGCCCTTCTGCCGATACAAGCCGAGCAGCCGTTCATATTCGGGGAGAAAGAAGTCGTAAACGGTCTCGGGGCTGAGCAGTGGGCCGCTCTGGGTGCCCAGGTCGTCGGTGAAGAGGACCGCCTCGACGCCGACCTTGAGGTAGTGGGCGGCGATGGCGAGCTGGAAGTCCATGATGCGATGCAGGACCTCGCGCACGAAGCCTGGCTCGGTATGGAAGTAGACCATCAGGTCTTCCATGCCGACGAGCATGTAAGCTTTCTCCCACAGAGTATCGCGGTGGCTGCCGGTGACGAACACGTCGTCGCCCGTGAAGGCTTCGGCCTGCTGGTAGATGCGGCCACAAATGCGCTCGTCGTTGGCGTCGGGCCAGCGGTAATGCTTCAGGTCTTCGACGCGGGCCAGGGGGTGGACGCGGGGGAAGCCCATGACGCCGGCCATCTCCCGGTGAAAGCCTACGCCCCAGATGTCCACCCATTTGGAGCCGACGGGGCTGCCTGGGCCAAAGCCGTCGTAGGTCTCGTGGTCGCAGCCCATGTACTTGACCCAGTACGTTGGCGGTTCACTCACCACCCGCTCGGGGTGGTCGAAGCGAATGATACGGAGAGCGTTTTCCTTTGCGTTCATGGTGCCTTCATGAACCGAAACAGATACTTCACGCCCTCGACGAAGGCCGGCGCCCACACGTCCCAGTTGTGGCCACCCTCCAGCACACGGAACTCAACAGATAGGTTCTTCAGCCGCCAGGCATAATTGTACAGCACGTGGGCCTCAAAGTCCAGGTCATGGTGGTAGTCCTCGGGCTTGGGATGGCGATACTCGTCGTCGCCCACGGCGATGAACATGTAGGACGTGAGACCCGTGGCCAGGAAGGCCCGCGAGGCTTCTGGGTAGTTCTTCGCCGTCCAGACGGCTTCGTCGAACGGAACGTCGCCCTTGCCAAAAGCTCCGAACTCGCGCGTGCTGGATTCTAGCGGAGGGAAAGGCACATAGACGGCTGGACTGAGGACGATCGAGCCCATGAACAAGTCGGCATGGGCGAAGGCATAGCGCACGGCGCCATAGCCGCCCATGGAGTACCCGCCAACAACCCGGCCCCACCGCTCGGCGATCGTCCTGTAGGTCGCGTCCACGTGGGGAACCAGCTCATGGATGAAAGCCGTTTCGACCTTGTAACCGGGATAGAAGGGGCCACCATACTCTGAGTCAACGTAGAAGTTGGCCCGCTGGCTCCAGGGCGCGTCGGGCAGGATGGCGATGACCGGCGGGATGTCTCCGGCGGCGATCAACTGGTCCAGTAGCGTCTTCGCCCTGGCCCAGCCAGCCATGGTATCGCCGCGGCCGTGCAGTAGGTAGAGTACCGGATAGCGCAGGGCGCTGTGTGCATAGCCCGCAGGCAGGTAGACGTAATAGTATATGTCGTCGCGCAGCACCGTGGAGGTGAAGTGCACGGAGACGAGGTCGCCTTCGGCAGCGGGGAGGGGAGTGGCAACGGCTGATCTGGAATCGCTGGCGGTCATGGCAGGCGCTTTTGTGGCTGGTGTGGCAGTACTGACTGTGCTCGCTGGCGTGCTCGTCGCCACGGCGGGAGCGCTGGCAGCCGGGCTTGGGCTAACCGCAGAGGGAAGCGCCGAACATGACAGCACGCCCATGAGCAGAACCGCACAGAGCAAGAGGGCGACAAGGCGCGTCATCCCTTGATCCCCACCGAGGCGATACCCCCGATCAGCTCCTTCTGCACCAGGAAGTAGACCACGAGCAGCGGAATAACCGTCATCAGGGTCGCCGCCATGAGCAAGTTCCACTCCACATCAAAGCGCCCCTTGAACATGGCCAACCCGAGCTGTAAGGTGAAGAGCTTGACGTCGTTTAGGTAGATGAGAGGGTGCAGGAAATCATTCCAGACGCCCCAGAAGGTGTACACAATGACGATCGTCAGGGGCGGGCGGCACAGCGGCATGATCACCCGATAGAGGATGCCCCAGGTGCCTGCGCCATCAATGCGCGCCGCGTCGTCCAGATCGCGCGGTATCGTCTTGATGTATTGCCGTAACAAGAAGATGAAGAACGCGCCCCCCGAAAAGGCAGGGAGGATGAGAGGCCAATAGGTATTCACCAGACCCAAACGCTGGAAGATGGCGAAGAGAGGGATCATGGTGACCTGGCTGGGAACCATCATGGTGGCGATGACGATGAAGAAGATAGTATCGCGGCCCGGGAAGCGCAGACGGGCGAACGAGAATGCGGCCAACGGAACAGCGAATAGCTGCCCAATGATGTTGGCAAGGACCAGGAAGCTGGTGTTGGCAGCATAGCGCCAGAAGGGAATGCGTCGGAACACCTCAGCGAAGTTCCCCCACTCGATCTTGGCTGGAATCCACTGCGGAGGAAAGACAAACACATCCCAGCGCGCCTTGAGAGATGTGGAGATCATCCAGAACAGCGGTATCATAAAGAAGAAGGCGAGAGTTGTCAGGACGATGTATGTCACAACGGCCCCCAGGAAGTGTCGCCAGCGGGCGGACAGAAGGGGCTGCTTGATCTCGCTGTCGTGTCGGCGGGCAAGAGCCTGGCTGGTCATCGGCTTTTCTCCTCCGTGTCCTCGTAGTACACCCAGCGGGTGGACGTGCGGAAGACGATGACGGAACACACCACTATGATGATCGTGAGAACCCAGGCGAGGGCGGAGGCATAGCCCATGTTGAACATCTGGAAGGCCTCTTCATAGAGGTACAGCATGTAGAAGTATGTGGCCTTGAGGGGGCCGCCCTGGGTGATAATGTACACCGCCGTGAAGATCTGAAAGGCGCCGATGAGGCCAGTGACGAGTTGCAGGAAGAGGGTCGGCGTGAGCAAGGGCAGGGTGACGCGCCAGAAGCGGTGCCAGCGGTTGGCGCCATCTATCTCAGCCGCCTCGTAGAGATGGGGCGGGATATTCTGCAGGCCAGCCAGGTAGATGATTGAGGCGCCACCCACGTACCACAGGTTCATGATCACCACGGAGATCAGGGCCGTCTCCGGTGCCCAGAACCACTTCGGCCCCTCAATGCCGAACCTGGCCAGCAGAGTGTTGACGACACCTACCTCTGGGTGCATGATCCAGATCCACATGAGGGAGACGGCTACACCGGACAGCACGTCCGGCAGGTAGAAGAGGGTGCGGTAGATGTTCATGCCCCGCACCTTCAGGTTGAGCAGTAAGGAGAGGCCCAAGCCGGCGATCAGCTTCAAGGGAACGGCCATCACGACGTAGGTGATGGTAACCCGTAAGGCAATGCGAAACAGCGGGTCGTCGGTGAAGAGTTTGATGTAGTTTGCCAGGCCCACCCATTTGGGCGCACGCACGATGTCCCACTGGGTGAGGCTGAAGTAGATAGAGGCAAGGATGGGGCCCAAGGTGAAAGCCAGGAAACCGAGCACCCAGGGAAGGATACCCAGGAATGCATCGCGTGCCTCCCGGCGCTCCAGAGGACTCATATGCCGCCAAGTGCTAAGTGCCATGGCGCCTCCTACGTCATAGACGATGCAGAGACGAGGATACAGGGACAAGGGGCCGAGCATGGGTGTCCCTTGCCCCTGCATCCGCCTACTACGGACCAACAACCTCGGGTGACGGGCCCTGCTACACCTTCGCCCAGGCCTCGTCCAGGGCCTTCTGAGCCGGCGCAATGGCCGCGTCGAGGGCGGCCTTGATCTCGTTGCGCTGGATCTTGCCCAGGTTGATTCTGTCCCACAGGTCCTGGACATGGCGCAGGACGGTAGACACGGGTACGGGGAAGGCGTAGGTGACTGAGCGGACGTTCTTGTCTTCCAGGATCTTGAAGAAGGCCTGAACGGCCGGGTTGCTGGCGTTCTTGTACTGCTGCAGGACGGTCTTGATGGAGGGGAACAGGTTGGCGTTCTCCATCAGGAACTTCTGTCCCACGGGGCCGGCCCAGAACTTGAGGAAGGTCCAGGCGGCTTCCGGCTCCGGCGTTCCCTTCCAGATGCCCGTGAGCAGGCTCCAGCCGTTCACCCAGCGCTCTTTGCCGGCAAGGCCCGGTTCACGCACGATGCCGAAGGGCTTGTTGGCCTTGAGGCCGTTGAGCATGTGCCCCTGGTTGAGGGTGGCCGTGGCCAACCTGCCAGCGAAGAAGAGATCAACGGGGCCGGTGCCCTCTTTGCTCAGCACCTCCAGGTCTGCCGGCGTGGGTGTGCCGTCGGTCGCCACCAGGTCCCAGAGCCAGGTGTAGGCAGCCACGCTGGCTGGGCTATTCAGGTAGCCGTCAACCTTCTTGCCGTCGGCACTCCAGGGCTGGGCGCCCAGGTTGAACCAGATGGCCCGGTAGGGGCCGCGCGGCCGGTCGGCGCCCCAGCGTTTCTTAGTCTTGTCGGTCAGGTTCTTAGCATAGGCCAGAATGTCGTCGGTGGTGAGGTTGACATCGGGGTACTTGGTCTTGGTCTCGTCGAAGACGGTCGGGTTGTACATCACGAAGTTGCAGCCGACGCCCAGGGGGAGACCAATCACCTTGCCCAGATAGCGGGCGTGGGTGTCGAAGAAGCCCGGGTAGTACATACCGATGTCGAACTTGTCCCGGGCGATGAAGGTGTCCAGCGGCAGAGCCTGGGGCACCCAAGCTGTGTTCCAGAAGAAGGCCACATCGGGCGCACCTGCCCCCGCGCCCAAGGTGGTTGTCATCTTCTCGGTGTAGCCGCTGTCTGGCAGGACGGTCATCTCGACCTTGATGTCCTTGTTGGCGGCGTGGAAGGCGTCCAGCATCGCCCGCTGTGACTTCTCGTCGAAGTCCTCTGTGGATTCTGTCCACCACTTCAGCGTGACGGTCTTCTTGGGCGTGGGCACCGCAGTGGGCGTAGGCGGCACAGGCGTCGCTGTGGGAGGGACGCGGGTCGCCGTGGGCGCTGCAGGCACAGGCGTATTGGTGGGCGCCGGCGGCTTGGTGGCCGTGGGCGGCACCTTGGTCGGTGTGGGCGTTGGTGTGGCGCCACAGGCAGCCAGGCCCGCCGCAGCAGCCCCCATGGCCGCCAGTTTCAGGAACCGGCGACGACTGAGATTCTTGGTACTCATTGCTTTTCCTCCTTAGATGATGCTACAGATGCTTCTGCTAGACAATGGTTGATGGTTCGTCGCTGCGTGTTGCGCTCTTGTTGGCAGATGTCCCTCCTTTCTCCTGCTCAGTACCACGAGCATGCCTGCTCCGAAAACCCCCTCAACCGCACAGCTCGCAAAGAACGCCAAGATGAACAACAAACCTTTGCGGTCTTGGCGCTCTCTGCGGTTTGTTAGGGTGCTGTGAATGGAAGCCCGGCTGTGCCGCTCAATGCAGGCTGGTACGACTACAGTGGCTGACTACGTGATGAGCCGGGCCAGCTCCCTGGCCACCTCCACGATGTCCTCGTTGGCCGCAAACTCCAGGCAGACGCCGCTTGGTCGCCGCACCATCTCAACCCAGGCGGGAGGGATGACCGATAGGCCCTGCCTGGCCCCGCACAACGCCCCGAGAACGGCGCCGATGGTATCGGCGTCGCGCCCGAAGTTGCCGCCCCAGAACATAGCCTGGCCGAAGTCGCCGCCGGTGAGGCGGAAGACGCTATAGATCTGCGGGATGGCCTCGGCGCTAGCAGCATGGGAGGGCGTCCACAACTCGGTGTGAAGCTTTGTCCAGGCGCGCTCGATGGTGCCGGCCTGGTCACAGATGGCCATGGCCCGGGCCATCGCTCGTCCCAGCCAACTGTCCGAGGGAATCCATCGCAGTCCGGCCTCCATGATCTCTGCCACAGAACCTTCGACCATGGCCACGGCCACGCTGGCAGCGACGGCCTGGGCGGCCCAGACGCCATCGGCGTGGTGGCTGATCTGCGCCTCGATGTCGGCCAGGGCTGCGGCGCGGTCGGGCTCGCCTGCGCAGACGATGCCGACAGGGGCGATGCGCATGGCCGCCCCATCGTCATAGTTGCCGACGTTGTCGCGGCCCGAAAGGGGAGGCAGAATGCCACGGCGCAGGTTTGCCACTGCGCCATAGAGAGGCTGGCCGCCGCGCTCGTGCACGCCGCCGCCGTCCAGGATGCGCTGCTGCCAGGAGCGCAGTACGGCCTCGGTCGTCAGCTTGCCGCCGCAGTCCAGCAGCGTGCGCGCCGTCAGTAGGGCGAACTCGGTGTCGTCGGTGCTGGTGAAGTTGCCGACCAGCTCGGTGATGATGCCGTACTGCTTGCGATACTCGTCTTTCCTGCCCAGGTCGCCCAGGGCATCGCCGACGGCCAGGCCGACCAGGCAGCCCAGGGCCTTGTCGTCGCGCAGTGTATGGTCAGCGATCAGATCAGCACGTTTGAGCATGTTTCCTCTGTTGGCCCAAAGGCGTTGCGGCGCACTCAGCGCCTTTGGGCCACATCGTCGTTGCGCACTCTACTGAAGACCACCGGAGCCGTCAGCGCGGTATTCGGTCAAGAAGACGTCGGTGGAGCCCAGGTTGGTGTAGCCATAGAAGTTGCCGCCCGTCAGACCCGCCAGGTAGATACTGTCGGCGTAGGTGGCGATGTAGAGGTTGGGTTCGGCCCAGTCGTACGCCCCGTCGTTCTCCACCGTCCCAAACTGCCGCGTCCACTGGCGCACCAGGTCAGCGTTGAACTTCATGAGCACGGAGTCGAACTTGCCCATGGCGCCGCTCCCCGTCAGGTCGCCATTGGTGAACGCCGAGACATAGACGTTGCCGCTGGCATCCAGCGCCACGCTTGCCCCCTTCTCGTTCCCCGTCGTGCCAACCTGCGCACTGCGGGAGATTCCTCCCGTCGCACTTAACTGCGCCACGAAGATGTCGTTCTCCCCAGCATTGCCACCACTGAGGGCTCCCGCCGTCCCGCCCGTGATGTAGATGAGCCCGCTTGGCGCCACCGCCAGCCCCCAGACCTCATCGTCTTGCGCCGTGCCAAACTGCTCGACCAGCGTCTGCGTCCCTGTGACCGTGTAGCGGGCGATGAAGCCGTCGTACCCGCCCACCTGTCCCGCCAGGTCTGCCCCCACCAACCCGCCAACATAGATGTTACCAGCGGCATCGCTGTCCAGACCATAGGCCTTGTCTTCACCCGCGGAGCCGAACTGCTGCACCCATTCCTGCACCCCAGCCGCCGTGAACTTCACGACCACGATGTCCT
The DNA here is from genome assembly GCA_034431995.1 of Chloroflexota bacterium. Lineage (GTDB taxonomy): Bacteria > Chloroflexota > DTOL01 > DTOL01 > DAOUCN01 > DAOUCN01. The sequence goes on from DAOUCN010000044.1 coordinate 24,305, forward strand.
TGTCGCCAACGTTGCTGCCACCCAGGTTGCCCCTGGTGTAGCCACCCCCGTAGACGTTCCCGCTGCCGTCCGTGGTGACAGCATACGCGCGGTCTGCCGCGTTCGGATCGCCGACCTGCTTCGTCCACAGGCGGGTGCCATCTGGTCCCAGCTTGGCGACGAAGATGTCGTCCCTGGTGTTGCCGGGGTGTGCGCCATCCAGGTCGCCCTTGGTGTAGCCAGCGACGAAGACGTTGCCTTGCGCATCCACAGCCACTGCCCACGGCATGTCGGTAGCAGACGTGCCGAACTGCTGCGCCCACAGCCGTTGGCCGGAGCGCGTGTACTTGATGACGAGCACGTCTGTAGAGCCAGCATACGTCTGTCCCTCGAATGAGCCAGCGATGCCGATCGCCTGATAGATGTTCCCCGCCCGGTCAACAGCAACCCCAGCCGACACGTCCTCACCATCCGAACCGATTACATCCTTCACCGGAGGCCCCTTCACGGCAGGCCCGCCGGAGCCATCGGCCCGGTATTCGGTCAGGAAGACATCAGTAGACCCGAGATTGCTGTAGCTGTAGAAGTTGCCGCCGGTGAGGCCGGCCAGGTAGATACTGTCGGCGTAGGTAGCGATGTACAGGTTGGGTTCGGCCCAGTCATACGCCCCGTCGTTCTCCACCGTGCCAAACTGCCGCGTCCACTGGCGCACCAGATCAGCGTTGAACTTCATGAGCACGGAGTCGAACTTGCCCATGGCGCCGCTGCCCGTCAGGTCCCCATTCGTGAAGCTGGAGACGTAGACATTGCCGCTGGCATCCAGGGCAACCGTCGCCCCCTTTTCGTTGCCCGTGGTGCCGATCTGGGCCGTGCCGGACACCGCGCCGGCAGCCGTCAACTGGGCCACGAAGATGTCGTTGTCGCCAGCCGACGCCCCGGTGAAGGCGCCAGCCGTGCCGCCGGTCAGATAGATCATGCCGTTGGCGGCTACTGCGATTCCCGTGGCATCGTCATCCTGCGTCGTCCCCACCTGGGTCAGCAGCGTTTGCGTGCCCGTCACGCTGTAGCGGGCGACGAAGGCATCATACCCCCCGACCTGACCAGCGAGGTCACCACCAGTGGGGCCGGTGAGGTAGGCATTGCCTACAGCATCTGTTGCGACGACCCATGCCTTCTCCTCGGCGGGACCACCGAACTGGGCCGCCCACTCCTGTACGCCAAGAGCCGTGAACTTCACGATCACCACGTCCTTGTCGCCTGCGTTGGTGCCTGCCAGATTGCCCTTGGTGTAGCCGCCCGCGTAGACGCTGCCCGAGGCGTCGGTCGCCACCCCGTAGGCCCGGTCCGCTGCGTTGGGATCGCCTACCTGCTTCGTCCACAGGCGGGTACCATCTGGTCCCAGCTTGGCGACGAATATGTCATCCCTAGTGTTCCCAGCATGGGCCCCGTCCAGGTCGCCCTTGGTGTAGCCAGCGACGAACACGTTGCCTTGCGCATCTACAGCCACTGCCCACGGCATGTCGGTGGCAGAGGTGCCGAACTGGCGCGCCCACAGTCGTTGACCGAAGCGGGTGTACTTCACCACCAGCACATCTGTGGAACCGGCATATGGCAAACCCTCAAACGAGCCAGCAATACCAATGGCATGGTAGATATTGCCGGCCAGATCAGTCGCTACGCCAGCCGAGACATCCTCACCATCGGAACCGATGACATCGTTGAGGATGGTTGGCGTGGGGCTGGGAGTAGGGCTGACCGTCGGGCTGACGCTAGGCGTGGGAGTGGGTGATGGCACGTCTCCGCCCCCAACGATGGGCAGGAATATCCTGCTTGACGGCTTGGCCAGGTATTTGAAGGCGTACTGTGCACCCTCGATGAAACCTGGACGCCAGACATCCCAGCCGTGCCCCCCATTGTAGACGCGGAGCTCTGTAGAAAGATTCGAGACACGGCGTGCCTTGTTGTACAGCGTGTGGGCCTCATAGTCTAGGTCGTGTGGCCAGTCCTCGGCATTGGGATTCGGCCACTCATCATCGCCCACAGCGATGAACATGTTGGCCGGTACGTTTGCCGCCTGGAAAATGGGGAAGGTCGAGGTGTAGTTCTTCTGGATGTAGATTTGCTCGTCAAAGACCAGGCTGCCGTTGCCGAAGGCCCCAAACTCACGGGTGCTGGAATCAAGGGGAGGCAGTGGGTAGTAGACTGCCGGGCTGAGGACAATGGCAGCGCGGAAGATATCGGGATGAGCCAGGAGATACCTCATAGCGCCATAGCCGCCCATGGAAAAGCCGCCTAGGGCCCGGCCATTGCGATTGGCAATGGTGGGGTAGGTGGCATCCACATGGGCGACTAGGTCAACGGTGAAGGCCGTTTCCACCTTCTCGCCCGGCGGCAGAGTCGCGTTGCCGGTGAACAAGGAATCAACGAAGTAGTTGCCCCGCTCGCTCGACGGAGCATCGGGCATAATGAAGATAGTGGGGGGGATCTGGCGCGTGGCGATCATCTCATCGAAGGTCGCCTTCATGGTGAGCCAGCTGCTCATCGAGCCGCCCCGGCCATGGAGCAGGTACATCACCGGATATCTCGTACCAGACGTGCCATATCCTGCCGGCAGATAGACGATGTAGTCCAGGTTCTTGCCCAGGGTCGCGGAATAGAAGGCGACCGTGGACGTCGTACCGCCAGCGATGGCGTTCGGTGCAGCAGACTGACTGCCACCGCCGGTCTCAGCGTTGATTGCCTTGGGCAGGCGCAGCAAGACCAGGATGGCAACCAACACAACCAGCCAACCCACGAACGAGACCGCGTGCCTTTTCATTGCTCTGTCTCCTCTTTCATCCGGACAATGTCTTGCCGACGTGCCACGTGTGCCCGCCTTCGGCAGGCTCGGACCCGTTGTCTTGCGGGAACGTTCCCAGGAATGACCAAGAGATGCACTGGCTCTGTGCATGTAACAATGGAATCTCACTACCGCGCCACTGTTGCGGATAGCGCGGTCCGCGACCCAGATGCGAAGGTCGCCTGGTTACCTTCGCCCACTGTGCTTCCCCGCACCTTGAGCTCCGTTGGCAAGAGACGGAGTTGCGGGGGGCCCGTCTCCTTGCCCTCGATACGATCGATGAGCAGCGCTGCTGCCTCTTCCCCCAAGCGGAACTTGGGCTTTGCTACCGTGGTGAGGGGGGGATGGGTCACGGCAGCGGCATCTATATCGTCCAGCCCGACGACAGCCATATCTTGCGGAATGCGCAGGGCATGATCATGCAGGCGAGCCAGCACGCCGAAAGCGATGAGATCGTTGCCGCAGACGATGGCCGTGGGCCGCGGCCGGAGCTGAAGGAGCGGCTCCGTAGCCGAGAAGCCACCGGCCTGGCTGAAGTCGCAGTAGGCGATCGTGTCTTCGGCGACGGACAGGTTATGGGATGCCATGCTCTCATGGAACGACGCCAGGCGCTTGGCGGCTGCTGGATTGGCCCGTGGCCCGCAGATGAGGGCAATGCGCGTGTGACCCAACCGCACCAAGTGGGTGACGGCCATGTGCAGGGCCTGTGCCGTGTCTGAACCCACGGTATCGAATTCGCGGTAGGCATCGCGGCTGCCCAGGATCACGATCGGGCAGCCAACGTGCTTGAGTTCCCTGGCCGAGATGCCCGCCGGGTTGATCAGAATGCCCTCGACGCGGTTGCGGCGGGCCAGGGCGATGAAGTCGCGCTCGCGCCGCTCCAGCCAGTCGGTGTTGGCGAAGAGAACGGTGTAGCCA
>DAOUCN010000045.1:0-1616 GCA_034431995.1 Chloroflexota bacterium
GGTCTGTCCTGAGGTAGGTCGGGAGGATGAGCATGGGCCGTGCCTGTGCTGTGATTGGGGCAGTGGCGCGGGCGCAAAGGATCGGCTTGAGGGGCGGGCCGGTCGGCCGACCGTCCGCGCACGCCCATGCCAAGGGCGCGCCAACACATCCGGCGTGCTCCATACCCTGCACCGGTATGCGACGCACGAAACTATCTGCACTCTTCGACGCAGAGCCCTGGGCCGCTGATCCCAGAGAGCCGCTACGGACTCAGTTCTAGCTGCACCTGCATGAAGTCCAGCAGGTGCTCCCAACTCTCGAAGAAGAGGTAGCGCGTCAGCGCTCGAATGTCATCGAAGAACGTCTTGCGCGGGCCCAGGGTGGCCCGCACCCGCTGATAGGTGGCGTCGGCCAGTTCCAGCACCGTATGGCAGAGAAAAGCCAGGAGGAGGAGCAGAAGCAACACGGCGGATAGGTGGCGAGAGCCGTGGCCATAGTTGTGCTCGAAGTGATAGCTCTGGTTCTTGAGCACGTTGTTGCCCTCGTTTTCGACTTTCCAGCGGCAGCGACCAGCCACAATCGTGTCCCGTACTGTTTGCCCATTCACGGCATGATTTGTGGCAAAGGCATTGTGGTACAGCACCTCGCCTGTCGCTTCACGGACGATGCGAATCTCGCACCAGGTGACCATGAGGGCTTCCTCATCACCCCGCAGAGGGACTTGCTCGACGTAGCGATAGGTCCGCCGTTCGTGGCCCTTGCCCGTCCACACGCGGTCTTCGACCGTCTCGACGGCACCACTCTTGGTCAAGAGGGCGACCTCCTCGTACAGAGCGGGATGCGAGTCCGGTTTACAGGTCATGATGAAGTCACAGCCATGCTCCACGAGGAGTTGGCAGAAGGGCTGGTTGCAGTGCAGATCGTCGGCCAGAACAGTGATCCGTCGCCCGGCAAAACGAGGTGCGTTGCGGCTGACCCACCGTTTGGCTGCATTGCGCTCACAGTCCTGTTTCTCCGCGCCATCCTGGGGGCTGATGAACTCTGGTTCCAGCATCAGGATCTCTGCCTTGCCGGGGCGCACCAGAACAGGCAGCAGGACGCTGTGGGAGTAGTAGGTGGTCTCGCCATGGACGGCGGTGGTGCAGTTGGGGCAGTGAATCTGGGTTGAGGAGAAATAGCCGGTGCCGTCGAGCGACAGGAGCCATGAGCCAGCATACCGGTAGTCTTCCAAGTAACCCGCTTCATCCAGGAGCGACAGGATGGCCCAAAACGGCTCGCGCAAGTCCTCTGGGGCAACACCATCGAGTAGATTGCGAATCTGCACATCGCTGGGAATGCGTTTGACACCAAATAGGCTGCAGGCATTGTTCCGCCCACGATGTTGTTGCATCTGGCGCTGATAGGCCAAGAATGAGGGTGACTGGGTAAAGAACACACCGAATGCACCGAACGCAGCATCCGCCATGGTGTGCTGACTATTCTTTCCCCTTCGCTTGTCCGGCAATCGCACGAAGGTTGTCTTCAGCGTCTCACGTAGCTGACGAAACGATAGTGGCTTAGGCATCGCCAGTCCTCCTTGCAGAACTGGGGTATACAGTACCACAAATCCGCCCATTTGTCATATTTGGAATTGCTG
>DAOUCN010000046.1:0-1581 GCA_034431995.1 Chloroflexota bacterium
CGCCTACTTCCACGCCCACCTGGACGCCAACGCCGACGTACCAGACGAGCGTCTATCTCAACCCCAGCAGTGGCTCGGTAGCCATCAATCAGACCTTCCTGGTGGACATCATGGTCAACGCAGGAAGCCAACCCGTGGATGGTGCCCAGGTGTTCCTGGACTTCGATCCGATGCGTCTGGAGGTTGTGGACGAATCAGGCGATCCGGCCACCAGCATCATCGCTGGCTCGGCTTTCAACAACCACCTGGTCAACGCCGTGGATAACGCCCTGGGTCGCATTGACTATGCTGATGGCCAGTTGGGGGGATCGCCTCTCAGCGGAACGTTCACCCTCGCCACCATCCGCTTCAAGGCCAAATCGCTGCCGGGCTCCACTGGCGTCTACTTCGCACTTCTCGCTCCTCGCCAAACGAAGCTGACATACGCGGGCATGAACGTGCTGGGGGCGACAGTGAATGGGGATTACGATGTGCTTGCCGGTGCGACTCTGGTGGGCAGCATGCGCCTCCAGGGCAGGCCCGCACCGCCGAGCAGCCTGCTGGCCGTCCCCCTCACGGTGAAGTTCTACATGCCTGGGTCAGCCAGCCCGTTTATGGCATCTTCGCCGACTGCAGACGCCAATGGAGTCTTCACGGTCACGGGTGTGCCAATCGGCACATATGACGTCGTGGTGAAGAACAGCCAGACCCTGAGTCACAAGAAGCAGAACGTCCTATTCGGCGGGGGCCCTGTGTCGGTTGCTTTCGGTACTCTCGAGGAAGGCGATGCCAGCGACGATGACATGGTTGACATCAGCGACTTCTCCATCCTGCGCACGACCTTCCTAAAGATGTGCGGCCAAAGCGGCTACGATGCACGTGCAGACTTCAATGGTGACTGCATCGTGGACGTGAGCGATTTCTCCTTGCTACGCACCAACTTCCTGCGGGTAGGCCCGGTCCTCGTCTCACACGTCACGAGCATCCGTCCTGTGCCTGCGCCTCGCAATGGTGTCGCCATCTCCCTCGAGCCGGCGACGCCATTGGTGGCAGCAGACCAGCTATTCACTATGAGAATCATCGTATCAGCGGGCGGCCAGTCGGTAGATGGGGTACAGGCGTTCCTGCAGTTCGACCCGGCCTATCTGCTGGTGGTGGACGAAGGGGGGAGTGCAACGACGAGCATCATCCCCGGCGATGCCTTCGATACTCACATAGTGAACACAGTGGACAACGCCACAGGGCTCATCACCTATGCCGACGGGCAACTGGCCGGGGCCCCTCTCACTGGCCGCTTTACCCTGGCCACGATACGCTTCAAAGCCCTGAAAGACGGAGTGACGCCTGTCACGTTCTTGCTTGTACATCCCACCCAAACGAAGGTTACGCACCAGGGAGAGAACATCTTGACCGCCGCCAACGGCGGTCAGGTTGTCATCGGCGCGGCCACGCCCACTCCCACCAGCGTCCCAACGCACACTGCCACCGCCACGTCCACGGCCACTGCCACAACGAGTCCCACTGCGACCGTGCCGCCGGAGAGCCCGACCATTCGGCTGATGCCCGCCAGCCTCGTCGTCAGCCTCAGCCAGGTGTTCCTGC
>DAOUCN010000047.1:0-3579 GCA_034431995.1 Chloroflexota bacterium
GGGCCAAAGCCCGCGGCTGCCAGTTCTACGACCTGTGGGGCATACCGGACGAGGTAGGGGAAGAGACAGATGACGAGGAAGCCTCTCCTCCCGCGCAAGCCCAAACCTCCCGCAGGTTTCAGAACCTGCGGGAGGTTGATAGCAGGGAGCGGGAGGTTGGTGGCGAGCAACCCCGCGAGGGCGGGCTGTGGGGGGTTCATCGCTTCAAGAGTGGTTTTGGCGGCAGCCTGGTGCGCTATGTTGGCAGCTTTGATTACGTGTATGCGCCGATCCGCTACCGCCTGTGGACCGAGCTTCTCCCCCGCTACCGGGCCGTCCTCCTGCGGCGGCTGGGCATGCCACCCATGTAGGGCGGTGATGGCGACCGCTGTTGCCCATCAAGCAATCAGCACATACCGCTCGTGACCTGCCAGGTCTGGCTCGACTGTGGTGCTCTTGCCCGGGAATGCCCCCTGCCCCAGCCGCGCAACCTCCGCCCCTTGGCCATCTCCGATCTCCAGGAGCACGGCCCCACCGGGAGACAGGTATTCAGGAGCCTGGGCCAGGAGCTGGCGGATGACCGTCAGGCCGTCGGGCCCGCCGTCCAGGGCAGCCAGGGGCTCGTAGTGCACGATCTCCGGCGCCAGGTGCATTAGTTCATCGTGCGGAATATACGGTGGGTTTGAGACGATGCTGTCGAATTGACCACGAAGGGGCGCACACACGTCGCCCTGGAGGAAGCTGATCCTGTCCTCCACCTTATGCCGACGGGCATTCTCTCTGGCGACCGCCAAAGCGTTCGCTGAGATGTCTGTCGCCACGATGTGCGCCTGCGGCAGATTCACCGCCAGCGTCACGGCAATACATCCCGACCCCGTGCCGATGTCGGCAACAACGGGCGCGCTTGCGGACGCAAACAGTTCCGTTCGCCGTCTGAGGGAGGGGAGTGTGTGCGCCAACTTGAGCACCCGCTCCACCAGCCCTTCCGTCTCTGGTCGAGGGATCATCACCCGTTGGTCAACGAGGAAATCTAGCCCATAGAACTCGCGATGGCCGGTGACATAAGCCACTGGTTCCCGTTGCAGCCGCCGCTGCAGCATGGCCTCAAAGCGAGTGGCAACATCCGCAGGCAGCGGCTTCCGTTGCCGTGCCAGGAAACCTGTCCGATCTACGCCCAGGGCATGGCGCAGCAGCACCTCCGCCTCCAGGCGTGCCTCCGCGGCAGCGATGCCCACTGCCACGAGCTGCGCTACTGCCTCCCGCCAATGTTCAGCAATCGAACCCCGCACGCATCATCCTTATCTACCACAGGCAAGAAACCACAGAGGACACAGAGAGCACAGAGGTCTCCAAGGCCATCGTGTATCCGCAAGACATAGATTTCGACCAAGATGGTTCTCTGTGTCCCCTGTGTTCTCTGTTGCGCTCACTCCTGCTCGAAGCGGGTGCCCAGGGCGCCGGGCGGCGTCACCCGTAGCAGACCGGCCAGCGGCGTCGCCACCCTGGTCGGGAACAAACTGAGGAAACGCTCCAACCCCTCGCTGCTCACCAGCAGCAGAACCACGATCATGAGGGCGAAGGGTGCCGCCTGAAAGACCTGCGTGGGCACCCCCGGCAGCACACCTTGCAGGATGCTGCCGGCGGACTGCAAGGCGCCAAACAGATACGCTCCCAACGCCGCCCGCACGGGACTCCACCCGCCAAAGATCACGATCGCCAGGGCGATCCAGCCGATGCCCAGGGTATGGTGGTAGCTCCAGCCCAGCTTGACACTCAGGGAATAGCCAGCACCGGCAATGCCCACCAGCGCGCCGCCCAACATGGTGTACACATAGCGCAGGCGATTGACATTGGCACCCCGGGCGAAGGCCGCCGCCGGGCGCTCGCCCACCGCCTGCAGCTCCAGCCCTGGCCGTGTCTTGAACATCCACAGCCAGGCCAGCGCGATGGCCACAAAGCTGCCATAGACGACCGGATTGTGGTCGAAGAAGAGCGGCCCCAGCACAGGTATGTCGCTCAGTACGGGGATGGGCAGATGAGCAACGGCGGGGCCAGGCTTGCGCACGAAGGGATTGCCCAGGAACGAGCTGAGGTCCGCGGTCAAGAGCGTCAGAATGAAGCCGACGGCCACCTGGTCCTGCCGCAGCTCGATGCTGGCCATGGCAACCACCAGGGCTACCAGGGCCCCCACCAGCATCGCCGCCGCGAAGCCCAAGACGAGATTCCCGCTCACATAGGCCACGGCGAAGCCCGTCATGGCGGAGAGCAGGATCGTGCCGTCAAGTGACAGATTGATGACGCCAGCCTTCTCCGTCAGGGTTTCGCCTACGCTGGCGAAGACCAGGGGCGACGATTCTGCTACAATGGACGCCAGGATACGCACCAGCAAGGCCCAGTCCACGTCCTACCTCCCGGCACCGATACGCATGCGCACGCCCTGCATGAGCACGACAAACAGCACCAGCACGCCTTGCAACACTCCACCCAAGGAGGAATCCAGTTGCATCTCCAACGGCAGTTGCAGGCTGCCCTTCACCGCTGCCGCGAAGAAGAAAGCCACCGGTGCAATCCACGCCGCCTGGTTGTTGGCCAAGAGGACGACCAGAATGGCCAGGTAGCCGTAGCCGCTGGAGATGGACGGAATCAGCCGGTGGAAAAGCCCCATCGCCAGCACAGCCCCTGCTAGCCCCGCCATCATCCCGCCCAGGGCAAAGGCCAGCAGCATCTCGCGCCCCGTGTCTACGCCCAACAAGAAGGCTGAGCGTGGATTCTTGCCCGTTGCCTTCAGCCGCAGCCCCCATATCGTCCCGCGCAAGGAGACATAGGCCACAAGGAGCGCAATCACAGCCAGGACGATTTCGATCGGCCCCAACGCCAAGGTGCCGATGTTGGGCAACCAGGCGGACCTGCGGAACAGCTCGGTGCCGCTCATGGTTGCGATCCCTGGCTGCTTCCATGGGCCGAAGATCAGGAAATTGGTTGTTGCCATGGCCACGAAGTTCAGCCCCAGGCCAGCGAATATCTCATGGACCTTGCCATAGGTGCGCAAGGCTCCCGCCAACAGCGCCCACACGGTTCCGCCCATGGCTCCTGCTAGCAGAAGGAGTGGAATGAGCAGCGGAGCCGGCAAGTCCAGTGTGCGCGCCGCCCAGGTCGTGGCAATCGCCCCCAGTATCATCTGCCCCTCAATGCCGATGTTCCACAGCCCTGCCGTGAAGGTGAAGAGGAGGCCAGCGCTGCACAGCACCAGGGGTACCCAAGCGACGAAGACATCGGCCACCTTGCTCGTGCTACCGAAGGCTCCTCGCAGCATGTTCCGATAGGCTGCGCCGGGCGACGCGCCGGCCAGCGCCAGAATGATTGTGGTGAAGACGAGGGCAAGCACCACTGGCAACAGCGCCAGCGCCAGCGCCCGTATCGCGGCCGTCCGCTCCGCGGTCATAGGCCCTTCCCCCCAATCAGCTCGCCGAGTTGCTGGGTGCTGGTTTCGCGCGCCGGCAGGGCTTTGGTGACCTTGCCGCCGAAGAACACAACGATGCGGTCGCTGCGCTCCAGGAGCTCGTCCAGGTCAGCAGACGTGAAGAGAATAGCTGTGCCTTG
>DAOUCN010000048.1:0-3216 GCA_034431995.1 Chloroflexota bacterium
GGACTCCACATCGCGCCCACGTTTTCATGTCCGGTTGTGCTGAGCGGGCATGATGACTATATGGGCATCATGCCACCTCCGGCTCAACGGCCAGGGCCATGCCATCAACAGCGGGCATGACATGCCCCAGCCGCAGCCTCAGGACAATCCAACTGATCCGACCGTCACGACTGTATCATATCCTCGCGTGGCCGTCAAAGAGGACCGCGGCAGCGCAGCGCCTTAAGGGTGGCCGACCAACCACAAAGCGCAAAGGATGTCCGGGTGTCTTCGTCCTTTGCGCTCTTCGGGCGTTTGCAGCAATGCATTATGCAGCAAAGATAGGTGGTTCTGAGATCGTTCTCCCAGTCCCCTCATCCCAGCCAGGTGAAAGCTAGAAACCGATCTTGGGCAGGCTGTAGACGGACTTCCAGCCTGGGCTAAGAGGCTCCCGCAGGTAAGGCTCCATCTCCTCGGCGGTGCGCAGGGTGACCTCTTCCACCGGCGGCACGGTGCCAGGCGGGAAGGCAGCCAGGATGTCGTCGCACAGCAGCGTCAGGTAGCGCAGGATGGCGACCATGGGCCGCTTGGCCTTCTCGGCCTTGCCGCGGGTCGGCTTGCCCACCACACCCTCCGGCGTGGCCGCAATCTCAATGGCGAAATGCCCTTCGCCCTCCGACCAGCGGTGCGGCCTGCCAAACATGTCCACCGCCGTGTCGAAGTGACCAATGGGCAGGTAGTTCTTGCTCTCGGTGTCCACCGCATGCTTCATGTGCACCATGTCGGGGAATAGCAGCAACCCCAGCGAGGTCTCCGATTCATCGGCGTGGACGAACGGCGTGTCGTACTCGCCGCCGCGATCGGTGGTACGGAAGAATTCACGCACGGCCCGGTGCCAGTCAATACACTGGAAGATGCCAGGCAGGTGATACCGCTTCTGGAACTGCTGGATGGTCGCTTCCAGCATCCAGAGCTGGCCGTGGTTGTTGACAATGATCTGCTTGCGCCAGCCGTCGTTCCACAGGCCGAGCATCACGTCAATCAGAAACTCCTTGCAGACCTCCTCCCGAATGACGACGGTGCCGGGCATGCCCAGATGGTGGTAGGGATGGGTACCGTACATCAGGGGCGGCAGGGCCAGGGCCACGGGAGCGCCGCGCTTGGCGGTGTAGCGGCGCACGCCTTCGCAGATCTGGCTGACGAAAAAGGTGTCCATTGCGCTCACGGTGTGGGCGCCGTGGAGCTCGGTGCAGCCGACGGGGATGAGGACGATGTCGTTCTGGCGCCGCTGTTCCACCAGCTCGTGGCGGACAGTGGTCTGGATGTAGGAGCCCGGCTTTGCCCATTCGCAGGGCGAGGGGATGCCATACTCCTTGAGCCAGGTGTCAATCTGGGCGTCGCTGGCATCCCAGACTTCCTTCTTCAGCCGCCCGACGGCGGTATCCTCGAACCACAGGTCGGGACGATTCGTAGGCAACAGCTTCGGCATTGCATTTCCTCCTTGGTTGTGTGCTCGTGTCCCGCCATGCGGGGACGACGGCGATAGCCTGTGCCACTTGTGTTAACGTTTACATGAGCATTATACAGTATGCGTGCGCAAATGTAAAGGGGCCGTTGTCCTTCTTCCCAGGGCGTGTGCAAGGTCGCGGGGGCGGCCGGAGAGCCTCCCGCAGGTTGATTCCAACCGCACACCACGACGGGAGTTCGCAACTCCGGGCCTGCAGCGACTCAACCTGCGGGAGGTTAAGCTGACTTTGCACAGACCCTGTCCCTCTTCCGACATCTGGCGGGAGAGGGCGGGGGCGAGGGCCAGGTTTCACGGGACTTTGCACGCGCCCGGCAGATGCCGAGTATGGAAACCCGGCCTACGATAGGGGCACACAAGTAGGGCGACTTTCCCTGACCCCCGTGTCGAGCGCAGACACCCAACAAGGTGCGTGGAACTCACGAACCCGTTCGCGTCACCCCTTCCCGCAGGCGGGCCTCCACCTGCTCCAGGGTGGCGATGCCCAGGGTGCCCTTGGCCTCGACACAGAATGAGGCAACGCAATTGGCGAAGCGGGCCGAGGCGTAGGGGTCGCCCGTCTCGGCCAACTTGATCAGGTAGGCAGCGCAGAAGACGTCGCCGGCCCCTGTCGGGTCTACCTCCACAGTGCGAAAGGCGGGGAAATGGTGCGGGCGCTGCCCTCGGCAGTACACGGTCGCGCCATGGGCCCCCTGGGTCACCACCATGATGCGCGCCAGGCTGCCATAGTAATGGATCACGCGCTCATCGCCAGCCACATCATGAATGCTATACACCAGCACATCGGCGGCGGCCAGGACCTCCTCGACGCCCTTCCAGGGCGTGGGATGCACCAGACCGTCAGCCCCCCAACGGCGCATCCAGCCCTGAGGGGTGACGCCGACCAGGGCGCCGGGAAAAGTACGGGCCATCGAGGCTGGCAGCTCCTGAGTCAAAGGTCCCAGGTGCACCACCCGCGCCCGTCGCCAGGCAGGGGGCACATCGTCAGCGGCGATGGCGTCGGCCACGGCCCGCACGTACTGGAGGCGAGTACCATTGGGGTAGATGTTCTCGAAGGTGGTAGTCTGCGGCGACGGCAGGCGATGGATGAGGATGCCTCGTCGCTCCAGATGTGAGAGATCGAGATGGGGATCGGCCCGAGTGACGATAGCCGTGCGCTGGCCCAGGTTGGAGGCCGTGACAGAGCCATAGGTGACCGTGCCGCCGATGGTGAACTGGCCGTCGGTGACGATGTCTTTGGTGATGTGGCCGATGACGAGATAGTCAGGGGCGGTGTCCATGGGCCGGCCTACTTCCGTAGCGAGATGACCACCTTGCGGTCGTCGCCTTCACCTATGCTGACGGTGGTGACGTCGGGATGGTCGGCCAGGGTCAGGTGAATGATGCGCCGCTCGTGGGGTGGCATAGGCTCCAGGGTCACCGACTGCCGGTGCTGACGCACCCGTTCCGCCATGCGCAGCGCCAGGCCCCGCAGGGCATCATAGCGCCTCACCAGATAGTGCTCCACATCAACCACCACCCGCACCTTGCTTTCAGTGCGCCTAGCCACGATCAGGTTGGTGATGTACTGGAGGGCGGACAGGGTCTCTCCCCGCCGACCGATGAGCATGCCCAGGTCCTCGCCGCTGATGTCCACCGTGCAGGTGGGCGTGCCGTCGTCCGGCGTGCGCACGCCGCGCGGCTCGGCGCCCCGCACGGTCACACGAGACGTC
>DAOUCN010000049.1:0-1673 GCA_034431995.1 Chloroflexota bacterium
GGACTAGCCCGGTGACGGGCACCGGGCCCCAGTCCCGCACGACGAATCAGGCTGCGAGAAGCTCGGCCAGAGCGTCTGGCTGCCCTGCATCACGCAGATGAGCGAAGAGCGTGCCGACCCGCTTGACGCTCCGGACACTCTTGAAGCCGCGCATCGTCCGGTAGCGCTCCTTGATATTCAAGCCAATGCCGCGCTCGGTCACATTGTTGGTCGCTGGCACCAGGCGCCGCCCCTGTTCATCGCGGTACCGGTCCGTCAGTGTCAGCCGCTGCCAGTTCTCTATCAACCGCACCAGGAGCATGCGCAGCCGATACCAGGCGCTCGCCAGCCGCCCTTTCTTGGGCCCCGCGGCCCCTTGATAACGCCTCAGGAGAGCAACCAGCGTTGCCAGACTCCCGCCAGCCCGCGCCAGGATGATCTCTTCCAGAGTTGCCAGATCATCCAGGGTGGTGTCCACGGTCACGCCTCCTGGGCCGACGAGGTTCTTGGCCGCCGCAGCATCCAGTTGCTCAGCGATGGACGCCAAGAGCGTCAACACATTGGGCACGACATGCTTCTGGCAGATCTGGTGCTCGATGCCGGCACTGTCAGCCGCCTCCTTGAAGCTGTCGGCATCGTCGCTGACCGCTACCTCGGCACCAGTCAACTTGGCGATCCGGCGCACATAGCGGCCAATGCGGCGGGCATCTTCACCGGGCAAGATGTCAATCTCGATGCTCGCGCCCGAGCTGGCATCAACCGTCTGCACGGCGATCGTGTCCTTGCCCTTCACCCTGACGTGGGTACAGTCGATGCCAATGACAGCGGCTTTGATCTTGCCCCGCAGATGCTCTCGTTGGCGCAGGCGAGCGCGTTGTCCTGCACCCTGCACGTTCTCATAGACGGTCGTCCGCCCCAGCGGACAGCCGAGGGCGCTCAGGATGGCGACGGTTCCACCGTAGCTGGCGCCCAACAGCCAAATGAGCACGCTCAGTGCCCGCAGACGTTGACTCTGCTGCCGCCTTGTCACACCCAGCGGGTAGATGCGGAAGGTGTAACCGCAGGTATCACACTGCCAGCGCTTGGCGCGCACCTCCCTGACGTGCAGGTCACGGACGGGCTTGTCGGCAAAGCCGTGACTATGGAAGGTCTGACCCGGACAGCCCTCGGGATTCGGGCACCGGGTCGGTAGAGCCGCGTACTCGTCAGCGACGACCTGTGGCAAACGGACTGAGATGCGAATGGTGATCCCCTCCCAGCGAGAATGGACCTATTATACACCAAAACCACCTACTGGTGAACAATCACCAAGTCTGCAACAGACAATTCAAGATAACAGACCGCTACCGACCTGAAGTACCACTGCAAGCTACCTCTGGCGGTTGCAGGAGCAGTCAGCGGCTCTATGGTCGCCCCTTGGGCGGTTTTGCGGCTCTGAACGGCAGTTTTGCCCTGCCTGTTTGACCTTCTCGGACGCCAATTCGGCTCATACAGCGCTGTCACGGGTACGTCGACTTACCATAATGTTATCTTGAATTGTCTGAAGTCTGCACAGCAATTCCAAATATGGCGCTGCTCGGGGGAGGAACCTCAGTTGACAAGGCGCTCTGGGGGACAGATCCCTCCGCTGAGGTTGGTTTTCGGCTCCAGATGGGGAGTCCCTACCCCTGCCCGTCCCATATTTGGAATTGCTG
>DAOUCN010000050.1:0-2911 GCA_034431995.1 Chloroflexota bacterium
GGACTCCCCATCCGGAGCCGAAAACCAACCTCAGCGGAGGGATCTGGCCCCCACAGCGTCTTGTCAACTGAGGTTCCTCCCCCGAGCAGCGCCATATTTGGAATTGCTGCACTGCTGGCCAAAAGGCCCTTGACATGCACACAAGAATGTGCTATAGTAGATTATGAAGGCGAAGTAGGTTTGGTTCCCGGGTTCGATAGGATTATCGGTACCGCGAGGCCAACGTTCGACGGCCTCGCGGCTTCTGTTTAGCCTGTCGAGTTCCCGAGCCAACCTGTGGCTTCACCGATCACTCCTACACAGGAAGGGAGGGAACACGACAGTGCTAACCGGAACCGTGAAGTGGTTCAACAACGCCAAGGGCTACGGTTTCATCGTCCAGGATAGCGGCGAGAAGGACGTCTTCGTCCATCACACCGCCATCGCGATGGAGGGCTACCGCACCCTGGCCGAGGGCGACCGCGTCGAGTACGAGATCCAGCAGACGGAGAAAGGCCCCGCGGCCGTCAACGTCCGCAAGATCGCGTAGGCGCAAACGACGCGAAGAACCGCGAAAGACACGAAGGCCCCCCGAGCACATCGGGGGGCCTTCCCTTATGTTCATGTGGTGACGCTACACCCCCGTTCGCCAGCGCGCCCGCCCGCGCGGCGGGCGGCGCTCGCGGGGCGGGGGCGGGAGCGTGGCGCGTGCCGACAATCCCCGCTCCTCGGCGAAGCGCCGCCATCCCTCGTCCAGCACATCTTCTTCCATGCTGCGGCGCAGCTCGACGATCTGGTCACGCAGGAGAGCAGCCTTCTCAAACTCCAGCGCCCGCGCCGCCTCTTTCATCTGCCGCTCCAGGTCCTTCACCAGCCGCGCCGCCTCGTCCCGGGGGATGCCCATGCCCACCCGATACTCCGGCTGCGTCTCGGCAATGGCCCGCACTCGCTCCGTGATGTCCCGGATCGCCTTCTTAATGCCCTGGGGCGTGATGCCGTTGGCCTCATTGAACTCCATCTGGATGCGGCGTCGGCGGTTGGTCTCGTCAATGGCTGCCCGCATGGACTCGGTCATGGTATCGGCGTACATGATCACGTGGCCGTCCACGTGGCGGGCGGCTCGACCAATGGTCTGGATCAGGCTATGCTGCGAGCGCAGATAGCCCTCCTTGTCCGCGTCCAGGATGGCCACCAGCGAGACCTCCGGCAGGTCCAAGCCCTCTCGCAACAGGTTGATCCCTACCACCACGTCATAGACCCCCAGGCGCAGATCGCGCAAGATCTCCACCCGCTCCAGCGTCTCGATCTCCGAGTGCAGGTAGTGCACCTTGATGCCGATCTCCTGCAGGTAGTCGGCCAGATCCTCGGCCATGCGCTTGGTCAGGGTCGTCACCAAAACCCGCTCGCCCCGCTTCACCCGCTCCTGAATCTGCACAATCAGATCGTCAATCTGGCCCTGGGTCGGCTTGACCTCGACACTAGGGTCAATCAGGCCGGTAGGCCGGATGATCTGTTCCACCACCTGCTCCGAGTGCTCGTACTCGTATGGCCCGGGCGTGGCCGAGACGAAGATAACCTGGTTGATGTGCCGCTCGACCTCCTGGAAAGTCAGGGGCCGGTTGTCCAGGGCCGAGGGCAGGCGGAAGCCATAGTCCACCAACACTTCCTTGCGGGAGCGGTCGCCATGATACATGCCCCGAATCTGGGGCACGGACATGTGCGACTCGTCAATGAACATCAGGAAATCGTCGGGGAAGTAGTCCAACAGCGTCCAGGGCTGCTCGCCCGGCGCTCGGCCCGACAGATGGCGGCTGTAGTTCTCCACACCCGTGCAGTAGCCCGCCTCGCGCAGCATCTCCAGGTCGAAGTTCGTGCGTTGCTCCAGACGGGCCGCCTCCAGGACCTTGCCCTGGGCCTGCAGCTCGGCCAGCCGCTCCTTCAGCTCCTGCTCGATGGCGGCAATGGCCTTCTGCAACTTCTCCTGCGTCGTGACGAAGTGCTTGGCTGGATAGATGTCCACCGCCTGCCGCTGGCTCAGCACCTCGCCCGTCAGCGGGTCAATCTCCACGATGCGTTCGATGTCGTCGCCGAAAAACTCGACGCGCACGGCCAGGTCCTCGTAGGCGGGGTAGATCTCGAGGGTATCGCCGCGCACGCGGAACTTGCCGCGCACGAAGTTGAGGTCGTTGCGCTCGTACTGGATGTCGGTCAGGTGGCGCAGGATCTTGTCGCGCTTGCGCCGCTCTCCCACGCGCAGCGAGACGACGACATTGCCGTACTCCTCGGGCGACCCCAGGCCGTAGATGCAGGAGACCGAGGCCACGATGACTACATCGCGGCGGGTGAAAAGGGCCTGGGTCGCCGCATGGCGCAGACGGTCAATCTCGTCGTTGATGGTGGCGTCTTTCTCGATGTAGGTATCGGTGCGGGGGATGTAGGCTTCGGGCTGGTAGTAGTCGTAGTAGGAGACGAAGTACTCGACGGCGTTGTTGGGGAAGTAGTCCTTGAACTCGCTGTAGAGCTGGGCGGCTAGAGTCTTGTTGTGGGCCAGCACGAGGGTGGGGCGCTGCACCTGCTCGATGATGTTGGCCATGGTATAGGTCTTGCCGGAGCCGGTGACGCCCAGCAGGGTCTGGGCGCGGTAGCCCCGGCGCAGGCCGTCCACCAGTTGGGCGATAGCCTGGGGCTGGTCACCGGTGGGGCGGAAATCGGAGACGATCTTGAATTCAGGCATGTCGCTCCCTCCAGCGGCGAGTATAGCACAGATGTACGCATAGAGCAAGATAGAGAGACGCGGGGCAGCAATTCCAAATATGACAAATGGGCGGATTTGTGGTACTGTATACCCCAGTTCTGCAAGGAGGACTGGCGATGCCTAAGCCACTATCGTTTCGTCAGCTACGTGAGACGCTGAAGACAACCTTCGTGCGAT
>DAOUCN010000051.1:0-6907 GCA_034431995.1 Chloroflexota bacterium
GCGCCGGGCCTCGTCTGGATCGTTGATGACCGGGCACACGAGATGAGGAAGGCCGGCGAAGGCGCGGTATCCTCGCCCTTTGGGGTCTAGCAGCAGCATGCGAACGGCGTCCGGCGGGTTGGTGAGGGCGAGGCCGAGGATCATGGACTTGGCAAGCTCAGTCTTGCCGCTGCCAGTGGTACCGGCGATGAGGACATGGGCCACGTCCGGGCTCGACAGACGCAACAGAATCGGCACGCTTTCGCTATCCACACCCAGCACCGCCGTCACCGGTGGCACGCGCTGCATGGCGGCTATGAGGTCCAGCAACTTTACCACCTGCGCTCCGACTTTGGGCACCTCCACGCTGACCACCGCCCCTCGTCGCTGCACCCGACAGGCGTCCACGCCAAGATGCAAGGCGATCTCCTCGGCAAGGGCCTCGATGCGTGCGATCTTCACGCCCTCAGCGGGAGCCAGATGAAACTCGATCAGGCGCGGGCTAACGAGGCCGCCACAGACGGTGGCCGAGACGCGGTGGCTAGCCAACACCCTTTCGATTTGATCAGCTTGATAGTCAAGAAGCTCGCGCATACAGCTCCTCGTGACACCGTGGACGACGGACGAGAAAGACTAAGGAACCGGTTCGGTGGGTGCTCCCCGCACTAGTGCTCAGCGGTCTTCGGGAACGGGATGATCTTGGCGCGCACGGGCAAGATGGCCGCTTCCAGCGGCGGAATGACCTCACGGACAAAACCGTCGGTGCGCAGAGGGCATCCGGCGCAGTCCGTCCTGATGTCTATCGGGCGTAGCATGGCAGCACAGGCGGACTTGACAAAGCGGACAGCGGCGGGGCCGGTCTCCAGGACTTCGGTACGGCCGTTGCCATAGCGAATAACGACGGCGGATCCGCCATCTTTCTCCAGGGAGAAGCGCAGGTGACCGCAATTGCAGGCCGCAGCCGGGCAGGCGTCGCACATGGCGAGAGACACCTCGTGGTCGCCCTTCGCGATCTTGCGGCATGTGATCTTCCCGTCTTCCGACACGCCCCGGTGCTGGCAGTACTTCAACATCTCGCCCCTCCTTGCCCGCCATCCCCCGTTCCGGGCTATTCACTCTCCCCACTATCCGCTGCCGATCTGCCTGTATACGGCGACGACCTTTCCTTGGATGCGCAGGCACTCCGGTGGCACGTAGATGGGCGTCAGGGCGGCGTTGCGCGGCTGCAGCCGAATCCGACCTTCGTCTGCTGGTGTGCGTGGCGGCTCGCGGTAGAGCCGCTTGAGGGTGGCCGCGCCCTGCTCGTCGTCTGTACCGTTTAGGACAAGGGCTACCACGGTGTCGCCATTGTCCGCCGTCTCCTGGCGGCGCACAATGACGAGATCGCCGTCCTCTATGTGGTCCTCGACCATCGAGTGGCCCTTGACGCGCAGGGCGAAGTCCCCGCCCGCTACCGCGTCGCGGCTCATCGTCATGTACTCCACCTCCTGCGCGGCGTGGATCGGCTCGCCGGCGGCGATGGTGCCCATGATGGGGATGTTGAGCAGAGCGGGGAAGCGGCGGGTCTCGGCGTCGGCCACGACCTCGATGCCGCGGGAGGCGTCTGGCGTACGCCGGATGTAGCCACGACGCTCCAGGATACTCAGGTGGTAGTGCACGTGTGAGGGACCCGACAGGCCAACCGCAACCTGCATCTCCCGAATCGTGGGAGGATAGCCGTTCTCCCGGATATAGTCACGGATGTACGTCAGCATGTCCCGCTGTAGGTCTTTGATGGTCTTCATGGTGTGGCCGCCTCCAGCCGGCCTCTGTCGCCAATTAGAACGCATGTTCTAACAGCCGTATTATACCACGAACATGCGTTCTATGTCAAGGGTTTTGGCACGAGTTTTCGGCAACGGACGAAACTCGTCCCACACGTGACATGGCAGCGCTTGTGTGGGCCATGGAGACGGATGCCAGGACCTCCCCGTTGCCGCGTCTCCGTCTTGACGCTCCCCGTGCCCTGTGCTATGATGCAGGCGTGAACAAGAAGCCCGACTACTACAAGACGCTCCAGGTTGACCCGGAGGCCGAGCCGGAGGTCATCGCCGCGGCCTACCGACGCTTGGCGGCCAAGTATCACCCTGACGTGAACAAAGCCCCCGACGCAGCGGCGCGTATGCGCAGCCTCAACGAAGCCTATGCTGTCGTGGGCGACGAGGCCAAGCGCATTGAGTACGATCGCCAGCGCGCCGCTGAGCGCACCCGCGGCCGCTCGCCTGCCTCGCGTACTACCTACTACTCCACCCGCAAGACCACCCCCATCGTCATGGTCAACCCCTCAGCCCTAGCCTTCGGTTCCGTAGCCAAGGGCACGTGCAAGACACTCACTGTCCAGATCAGCATCACGGAAGGGCGCACCCTCATCGGCGACCTGCGCGTCAGCCATCCCTGGATCCGCCTCAGCACCACACGCTTGTTCAGCAACTCGACCCTGGTGCAGGTAGAGGTGGACACGAGCGGCCTGCGCGAGGGAACGGCATACAACGGGGCTATCACGGTAGACTCGGTGGCCTACGGCACGCGCGCGGTGCCTATCAGCCTGCGGGTGGAGGCGGCGCCGCGGCCAGTGCTGCTTGTCACGCCGGGCATCCTGGATTTCGGCACGGCCGTCGTTGGCCGCGCCCCCAAGGTGCTCAGCCTGCGCATCAGCAACGGCGGTCCAGGCACGCTGAGCGGGGTCGTCAAATGCCATCACAAATGGCTCGGCGTGAGCCAGACCACGTGGTCGGGCAATCAGGTCAGCATTCAGGCCATCGCCGACGCCAGTGGCCTGAAGCGGGGGCGCATGTACGAAGGCGAGATCGAGCTGATCTCCAACGGCGGGCGAGCCATGGTGCTGGCGCGTATCCAGGTTGTGAGCGCCGATGCCCAGAGAATCCAACTGGTAGAGCAAGAGGCCACTCGCTCCCCCGTCCGCGACCTGGAGTTCCTGCGCCAGCGCATGGTGATCTTGCGAGACCTCAGGGAGCCGACGGCGGCCCAGGAGAGCGAGCGGCTGGTCATCGGCTACCTGCTGGATAACTGCAAGGGCGGCGATGTCGCCATCACGTTACAGCGGGCGATCGAAGGCGCCCAGGGCTGGCGTGACCACACCTGGCTGGCCGAAGCGGTGCCGCTCTCCCAGAATCTGCTGCCTGTCCTCACCGACCTCTTCCAGCGATTGCAGCGCTGGGAATCCAACGACACGTAGGGGCACGACGAGGCAACAAGGCATGGTGTATCTGTGAACGACAACAGCAGACGCATCTGCCCTATTGGCCCAGACAAGGCCGCGTACACTGATGAGACCGTCTACGCGCAGGAATATACCAGGGTGATGTACGCGACGCCGAGTGCCCTGTGGCGCGCAGAGAGCGACACCTGTGGGACGTGGGAGCTATCGAGTAGATGGAGATCGGTACGGTCAAGGTCGTTGACATAGATCAGGAGGTGCGCGGGGCGTATCTAGACTACGCCATGAGCGTGATCACCGCCCGCGCCCTGCCCGATGTGCGCGATGGCCTCAAGCCCGTGCAGCGGCGTATCCTCTACGCCATGAACGAGCTGAACCTGGCACACACGTCCCCCTACAAGAAGAGCGCCCGCATCGTGGGTGAAGTCCTCGGTAAGTACCATCCCCACGGCGACGATCCCGTCTACGAGGCCATGGTGCGTATGGCCCAGGACTTCTCCATGCGCTACGTCCTGGTAGACGGCCAGGGTAACTTCGGCAGCGTAGACGGCGATCCGCCGGCGGCTATGCGCTACACGGAAGCCCGTCTCGCCGCCGTGGCCGAGGAAATCCTCCTCGATATTGAGAAGAACACCGTTGACTTCGCCGACAACTTCGATGGCTCGCTGAAGGAGCCCAGCGTTCTCCCCGCCCGCCTGCCCAATCTCCTCATCAACGGCGCCGCTGGCATCGCCGTCGGCATGGCCACCAACATCCCTCCGCATAATCTAGCCGAGGTGGCCGACGCCATCATCTTCATGATTGACCAGTTCCAGCGCGTGGTGGCAGCGGGCATCCCCTTTGACATCGCCCAGGCCCGCGTCCACAACCAACCCCTTGATCGCGAGGCCCTACTGGCCCTGCGCAAGCGCCTCAGCCCTGACTTCATGGCTCGCGTGGCCGCTCACAGCCAGGCCAAGCTCGCCAGCCTGGAGAAAGCCCCCAAAGGCAAGCAGCAGAAGGACGAGCTCGACTACGAAGCCATGCTCGATGCGCTGGACGAGATGATTGATGTGCCCCTGGAACGCCTGATGGAGTTTATCGCCGGCCCCGACTTCCCTACTGGCGGCATCATCGTCGGGCGCAAGGGCATCACCGATGCCTACAGCACAGGTCACGGTCGTCTCATCATTCGTGCCAAGGCCTTCACCGAGGATCGCGTCGGCGACAAGTCCACCATCATCGTCACCGAGCTCCCATACCAGGTCAACAAGGCTACTCTGATCGAGAAGATCGCTGATCTGGTTCGCGACAAGCGCATCGAGGGCATTGCCGAGCTGCGGGACGAGTCCGACCGCCAGGGCATGCGCATCGTCATCGAGCTGCGGCGGGATGTCCCAGCCAGGCAGATTCTCAACAACCTGTTCAGGCTCACCGCCATGCAGAGCACCTTCAGCGTCAACCTGCTGGCGTTGGTAGATGGTGAGCCGCGCGTTCTCACCCTCAAGCGCCTGCTCCAGCACCACATTGACTACCGTCACCACGTCATCACCCGCCGCACCCAGTTCGAGCTGGAGAAAGCCCGCGCCCGCGCCCACATCCTGCAAGGCCTGAAGATCGCCCTCGACCACCTAGACGAAGTCATCAGCACCATCCGCAATTCGCCTGATGCCGACACTGCCCGTGACCGCCTCATGAAGCGCTTCAAGCTCACAGAGGTGCAGGCGCAGGCAATCTTGGATATGCAATTGCGCCGCCTCGCCGCCCTTGAGCGCAAGAAGGTCGAGCAGGAACTCGCTGACACCCTGAAGCTCATCGCCCACCTGGAAGACCTGCTGGCTCAGCCCGTCAAGATGTACGGTCTGATTAGGAACGACCTGCTCGACCTGAAGCAGAAGTATGGCGATCAGCGGCGCACTAGGATTCTCGAGGAAGAGGCCGAGGAGTTCACTGCCGAAGACCTGATCCCCGATGAAGATGTGGCCGTCATCCTGACCGCCCGCGACTACATCAAGCGTGTGCCGGCCGACCTCTATCGCGCTCAGGCGCGGCGCCCTGGCAGCCGGGCGATAACGGCCGTCGTTAGCAAGGAGCAGGACCCGCCCGCGCAGGTGGTGATTGCCAACACTCACGATACCATCGTATTCCTCACGAATGTCGGCAAGGCATACGCCCTCAAATGCCATGAGCTTCCGGCGGGCGACCGCCAGGTCCGGGGCGTCCCCCTGAGCAATTTCATCTCCACCGCCATGTCTGATGAGCATCCGGCGGCGATCATTGCGACGCGCGATCAGAACGACGCCAGCCTCACCCTCGTCACCCGTCGGGCAGAGATCAAACGCGTTGCCCTTGCCGACATGATCGGCGTCCGGGCTAGCGGCATCAACGTGATGGCCTTGGAACAAGGCGATGAGGTCATCTGGGCTGGCATTACCCGCCCGAAAGACGAGATCATCATCGTCACGGCCCAGGGGCGAGCCATCCGCTTTGATCCCGAGGCGGAGGTGCGCGTCTCGGGCCGGGGCAGCGGCGGGGTGCGTGGGCTGCGGCTGGATGCCGGTGATCACGTTGTGGGGGCGGGCCTGATTGAGCAGCACGCTGACCTGATGGTCATATCCACCCGTGGCCTGGGCAAGCGCACGCCGCTTAAGGACTATCCCGCGCAGGGGCGGGGCGGCGGAGGCATCGTCGCCGCCACGATCAGCGAGAAGAACGGCCCCCTGGCGGCAGCGCGGGTGATTGCCCGGGGCGACGATGCCGTCATCATCTCTGCCCACGGCCAAAC
Organism: Chloroflexota bacterium; assembly: GCA_034431995.1. Taxonomy (GTDB): domain Bacteria; phylum Chloroflexota; class DTOL01; order DTOL01; family DAOUCN01; genus DAOUCN01. The sequence goes on from DAOUCN010000051.1 coordinate 5,961, forward strand.
CGTCCGCCGCCCCTACGAGGAGATCCCAGCCCAGGGTCGGTCAGCCATGGGCGCTCGCCTCATCGAGCTGGAGAAGAGCGACAAGCCGGTGGCCATCCTGCGCCTGAGTGCAGAGAAGAAGGCCAGCGCGGCGGCAGAGCCGACACCCGTTCAGGCCGCGCTTCCAGACACCACGGCCGCGGAGAAGCCGGCCCCCCGGCGCAAGAAGGCCGCCGAACGTGCTGCCCCTACCGGTGCAGGAGCAAAGCCACAACAGGCGGCCCCCAAGCGAGAAGCCAAGCAGGCCGAGGCTGCACCCATACGCCTTGCTGCGGGCAAGCCCACAGGCAAGGCCGCCGCGCCCAAGCCCGCGCCTGCCGCCAAGGCAGCCGCCAGAGCCGAAGCCCCTGCGCCGCCAGCCAAACCAGCCGCAAAGCCATCTGCGAAGCGCCGCGCTGGTGCGCCGCCCGCGCCGGAAGCTGCCGAACTGGTGCTCCGCAAGGCTGTTGAGCCTGCGGTCAAGCCTGCCACGCCAGTCACGGCCAAGATACCTGCCCAGGCCCCAACGAAAGCCGTCACCGCCGAGAGAGCGCGTCCCACGCGCACGGCGGCTGAAGCCAAGAAGCCCGCTCGGCAACCGGTGAAACGCCTCGTGCAGGCCGAGCCGCTCGCTCCAGCGCCGCTACCGGCCACGCCCACGCCGACACCCGCGCCCAGCAAGCCCAAGCCGGTCCGGCCAGGCAAGGACACCATCATCATCCGCTCTCGCGGCCAGACCACCGTTATCCCGCGCTCGGCGCTGCTGCCAGAGGAAGAAGCGCAACCGCCAGCGCCTCCGCCGGCGACGCGACCGAAACCAGCGCCCGCCCCCAAGAAGCCGGCGCGAGAGAAAGCCAAAGGTAAAGACAAAGGATTCCAACTGCCCCTCTGGGGCAACAAGTAGGGGCACGGCTTGCCGTGCCCAGAGA
>DAOUCN010000052.1:0-6607 GCA_034431995.1 Chloroflexota bacterium
CGCCGGGCATCGAGACCTGGACTGACATGAGCAATAACGAGGTCTACCTGGCGGGCCAGATCGCCTATACCAACAACGCCGCCAGCATCTATGCCAAGGCCAAGCTGGACAAGAACCCCGTCTACCAGAATACGGTCTTCTGTCCCAGCCCGGTTGGGCCCACCAAGCAAGTGCTGCGGGGACAGTCCGGCGGCCAGTTCAACATCTACAAGGGCGCCAAGAACATCGCCATGGCCAAGGAATTCGCCAAGTTCATGCTGACGCCCGAGATTTTCCTGCCGATCTCGGCCATCAGCGCAGGTCTCTTCATGCCCACGTACACCAAGTACTACGAGATGCCGCAGGTAAAGGATGCCTTCAAGGCCGACCCCAATCTGGAGGCCATCGGTCTGGAGTGCTTTGGCGACTATCCGGGCATCTCCTGGCCAGCCAAGCCAACCGCCTTCTCCGCGGCTGTGGACGGCGCCGCCATCCTGACTGATATGATGGCCGCCACCACCACCAAGCAGCTCACACCCGCCCAGGCCGTCAAGCAGGCGCACGACCGCATGGAGACCATTGCCAAGGAAATGAAGATCGGCCAGAAGTAGGCGATCACGTCCACATCCTCCCGCCCCAGCCATTGGGGCGGGAGGATCGTGCATGGGGGGACAATGGCAGCCAGCATGCGGCTTTCGCAGCCTCTATCGTCACAACGCCTCAATCGCCTGCTCGGCCGTGATTGGCGCGTCGCCTGGCCGTTTGTGGCGCCGCTCGTTATCCTCATGGTGGGCTTCATCGGCTGGCCATTCCTTGAGGCGATATACACAAGCCTCACCGTGCGCACCATGCGTGGCCAGCAGGAGCTGGTCTGGTTCGAGAACTACCAGCGCATTCTGACTGACCCCTTCTACTGGCAGTCCGTGCGCATCACCTTCGTCTTCACCTTCTGGAGCATTGGCCTCAAGTTGACCCTTGGCATGATAGCAGCCCTGCTGATTCATGCCCAGAAACGCCTGCGCGATGTGCTCACCGGCCTCATTCTACTGCCCTGGATCATCCCCTCCGTCGTGCAGGCACTGGCCTGGAAGAGCATCTTCGATCCGATCTTTGGCGCACTCAACTACATCTTGACTGCCCTGGGCCTCATCTCGGATCCCATATCGTGGCTGGGCAACCCGCGCCTGGCGCTGGGGGCCGTCATCGCCGCCAATGTCTGGGCCGGCATCCCGTTCTTCACCGTCAATATCCTGGCAGGCTTGCAGTCTATCCCCCAGGAGCTATACGAGGCGGCGGAAGTGGATGGGGCCAGCGCCTGGCAGAAATTCGTCCATATCACGCTTCCCGGCATCCGCTACGTGGCTATGGTAGCCTGCCTCCTCTCGACCATCTGGACATTCAACAACTTTGAGCTCATCTTCCTACTCACCGCAGGTGGCCCTGCCGGACTCACGCGGGTCTATTCCATCCTCACGTACCAGTATGGCATGATCAGTTTGCGCTTTGGGCCAGCATCAGCCATTGCCTTGACAATGACGCCCGTGTTGGGGTTCTTCATCCTCCTCCTCTCAGGATACATGCGGCGCGACATCAGCACCGACATCGAGGCAACCTGGCAGTCACGTCTGTTCGACGCCATTGGCCACGCCATTGGCTTGGTACTGAAGATCGTGGCTCTGCCCTTCCGTTGGGCAGCAACAGTCCTGGCGCCTATGGGCAAGGTTCTGGCATCTGCCCGGGCAACCAGACACGGCGCGGGCACGAGAAGCCAGACCCGGTGGTTATCGAGGACTGCACGCACACTCGGCTTCGGCCTTCTGCTCCTGTTTATCTACTTCCCATTCTACTGGATCGTCGTCACAGCTTTCAAGACCGAGTTGCAGATCTCCACGCGCGTCAACATCCTCTATCCTGACCCGTGGACACTCGTGCAGTTCGAGAAGCTCTTCACTAAGCTACCCTTCTTCACCTGGGTCCGCAATACCCTGGTTGTCACGCTGTGCACCACCATCTTCTCGGTTTCCTTTTCCGCGCTGGGAGCGTATGCGTTAGCACGCCTGCGTTTTCGTGGCGCCGATACATTGAACACCCTGCTGCTGGTCACCTATCTTATTCCCGGCGCCCTGATGTTCATCCCGCTCTACCAGATATTGTCCCGTGTCGGGTTGATTAACTCCCTTGCCGGCCTGATCGCCGTCTACCCGACGTTCATGATGCCCTTCGCGACCTGGCTGCTGCTTGGCTACTACCAGTCTATCCCCGAAGACCTTGAGCATGCAGCCATGGTGGACGGTGCCACGCGCCTGCAAGCATTCTTGAGAGTGACCCTGCCGCTGACAAAACCGGCTTTGCTCGCCGTGGCGCTCTTCGCCTTCACCTCGGCCTGGAAGGAGTTCCTCTACGCCTTCGTTTTCATCCGCAGCGACCACCTGAAGACGCTGACCGTTGGTATGTGGACGCAGGTCTACGGCGACATCTACCCATGGGGACTGCTCATGGCTTGCGCCCTCACCATCTCCATCCCTGTGGTGATCATCTACATGACCGCGCAACGCTACATGGTGGCCGGGCTGACCGCCGGCGCCATCAAGGGCGGAGGGTAGTCAGCACCCTCGCTGTGCTGCCTATTGGCCACAAAGACGCACGGGGCATGGGGCCCCCGACTCGCCTCCCGTCACCTCCGGGCAGCAACGCCCATGCGCAGATACTACATTTCCGAAGGTTCAGGAGCTTGACCCGATCCTGATAGTATGCCGCGGTGCATACCCCCTCATAAAAGCAAAACCCCAGGCCGCCGGCCTGGGGCAAGGCATTCTCTGGTGGACCTGAGGGGATTCGAACCCCTGACCTCGACAATGCGAATGTCGCGCTCTCCCGATTGAGCTACAGGCCCTGCGATCATAGTATAGGCGAAAGCAAGTATCTTGTCAAGCACGGCGGTCGGTCAGCCGTGGTTCTCCCGCGCGATACATATGGGCAGGTTGTGCAACTCCTCACGAGGCACGGCTGCCCCTTTGTCTCCCCATGACTTCCTCGGGACGAACGAACCAACTCATCAGCGCTGATGCTGCCTCCTCTACTGTCATGGGATGCCCAAGGTCAAGCCCGCATTGGCGCAGGCTGTCGAAGAGCTGCGAGAGAACGGGCGGCTCCACGTTGGAACGGGCCAGCAGGTCGGCCCGACTGAAAATACGCTCGTGCGTGCCCCGCTGCACGATCTGGCCGCCCGCTACCAGCATGAACACGGCATCGGCAAAGCGCGGCACCGTGTCCACGTCGTGCGTCGTCACGATCAGGGTTGTGCCCTTCTCGGCATTTAGCCGATTGAGCAGACTGATCAGGTCGTCGCGGGCCTTGGGGTCCAGCCCCTCGAAGGGCTCGTCCATGATGAGCATCTCGGGCTGCAAGACCAACGCACCCGCCAGGGCCACCTTGCGCTTCTCGCCCCCGCTCAAGTCATGGGGCACCTTGTCCTGCAAGTGGCTGATCTCCAGCCACTCCATCGCCCGCTCCACCATCTCCCTGACCTGGTCTTCGCTATGCCCGTAGTTGCGCGGGCTGAAGGCAATATCATCATACACCGTGGGAGCGAGAAGCTGCTCTTCCACGTTCTGGAGGACAACTCCCACCCGCCGTGACAGCTCTCCCCAGTCCCGCGCCGGGTCCTTGCCAAACAGAGACACGCTCCCCTCGTCTGGCTTCAGTAGGCCGAGCAGGTGGTACAAAAGCGTACTCTTACCGCTACCGTTGGGGCCAAGAATCACGGCCTTCTGGCCCCGAGTGACAACGAAGTCCAGGCCGCACAGCGAAACCACTGTCTTGTCAGCGTATGTGTGCCGCACACAGGACACATGAGCCACGATCTCACCCTTCACTTCGGGATGCCCATGCTCTGGTTCGGCCATCTCTCCTCCTCCGCCCACCGCAGCCGACCAGACGGGGGGCGGCGGGGGCATGGTTGCAGCCGGTCTGCCTGGCTTCATCTCGCCCCCTTGCGCCCGCCGTAGCAGCAGGCCCCCTGTCAGACCGACCAGGGCAACGGCAGGCCCGCCCAGGGGATACCTGTACGCCCCACCAGTCCACTGCCCCGCCAGGGCCGCTGCCAACGCCACCATGCCGCAGAACACCGGCAGCCAGTCCAGTGATAGACGCATGGCTCGCCACCGGCGCCCCGTGGGGAAGCGCCCTCCGTAGCCGCGCATGAGCAGCACCTCGTAGAGCCTCTGCGCCATGTCAACGGCATGAATCAGCAGCACGCCCAGCGCCAGCGCCAGGTTCGACACCGTCCGCAGTGGTCGCCGCACCTGAAGCCCTCCCCGCAGACGCACCGAGATGATCAGATGATCCATGGCTTCCAGTAGCACGAAAAACGAGCGGTAGGTCATGAACAGAGCGTCGGATACGAGACGGGGCAGCAGGCCGCCGAGAGCCGCGAAGAGATCGGGATACGGCGTGGTGGTGATGAGCAGCACCATGGTCATGGCCGCCCCCACCGACTTCAGCAAGATGACCGCGGGCGTCTGCCAGGTGCCATCCCAGCGGCTGACGGCAAACAGCAGAGCGAAGACGGCGGGATAGGCAGCAAGAACGAGCACCCGCCGCAGCGGCAGCCGCGCAAAGGCCATTAGGGACGCGAGCACCAGATAGAGAGCGATCAGCGTGGCCGGGTCGCTGCCGATGAGCACGGCCAGGACAAAGAGGCCGGTTGCTATGACCTTGGCCAGGGGCGATGCCCGATGCCACGGGCTTGTTCCCTGAACGGCCCAGCGGTCAAGAGAAGCAATATCCATATAAAAGGGTTACCATCCTGTCGCGACGGGGCGGGAGGGTTGACGCAGGTGTTCACTGCCGTATCACCAACTGCCTGCGCACCCGATACACGAACTGAATGATGACGCCTGTGATGAGCGCCTCGATTGCCCAGCCCAGGAGACCAAGACCCAACGTGAAGGAGGCGAAGGTCGCAAAGTTCATTTCCTGCCCAGCGTGTTCTTGCTCGCCCTCCCCACCCAGCAACACGTTGCCCACAATACCCCCAGAGAGCGCACCCCGCAGGGATGGGTTCTCCCCAATGGCCGCATGCCACTGCCTGTCCGGAGCAGCGTTACCCACCGCAACAATGCCGAGAAGGAGCAGCGTGGTGCACAGCAAGGTCACGACGGTCGTCACCCCCGCCAGAATGCCGACCGACGTGACACGCCGGGCGAACGCCCTGTAGAGAGCACGGAACAGCAGCCACCCCAGGGCACACTCCGCCCCAATGATGAGGGTATTCAGCCCCACAACAGTGATGCCGCCATGTCCAAACAGAGCCAGGATGAGATCAACCACAAAAGCGGCGATGACGCCCAGGGCGGGGCCCAGGATGATGCCTGTCACCACCGTCAAGTTCACGTGATAGCCGATTGGAATGAACTCCGTGGACATGCCCACCAGCATGAGGGCAGCAAAGACGCCCAGGAGCGGTACCTGTCGGCGAGACTCGGGCCCAGCCAGAGAGCGTGTCGCCAGGCCAACGGCCACGGCTGCCCCCACCCAGCCCGCTGCGATCAGCCAGACGGGCAAGACACCGTCGGGTATATGAATATGAGACATGGCTACCCCTCTTCTCCGCGGACGCCGAGAATGGCGTGCCCTGACGCCCCGCTCGCCCCAGCAGCCAGTTCCACACAGCGCGGGCATAGCCCGAGCAGTTCCAACCAGTGACCGTTCACCGCATACCCCGTCTGGCGCTCCACACTGGCGAACACATCGCTCAGGTCGCAACCATCGAACTCAGCCACCTGCTGACATTCTCGGCAGATGATGTGGTGACGATGGCCCTGCTGCGCCACAGCATATGAGTGACACCCGCCGGCCAGATGCACCTTGCGAACCAGGCCCATCTCGGCCAGCAGGTCCAATGTGCGATACACCGTCACAAGACCGAGGCGAGGACACCACTGGCGGGCCTGGTCTCTGATCTGCACGGGGTTGAGGTAACCAGTGGCGTGGGCTATGACCCGAATGATGGCTCGCCGCGGCAGCGTGGACGAGTAGCCAGCAGCCTGCAGCGCCCGCAGCAGGTGGCTGGCAGCCTGCTCCTCGCCAACGCCATCCGGTTTCTGAAAAGTTGTTTCATTTTTCACCACGCCAGCATAGCACAGACAGCGAGCTTTGTCAACGGGATTCCTGCATCCGTCGTGCGCCCCAGCCACTCAGGAAGCGGCCATCTCAGTGCCCGTGGATGCCCACGTGCTCGTGGGCGTGCACCTCGTCGCGGTGGCGGTGTCTGTGGCCATGAATCAGATTGGCCGCAAACAAGAGGTCATGATCGCCCAAGATGTGCGCTGGCGTGCCCGCCGCCAGCAGACGGTGGTTCTCGCCAAACACGTACAGCCAATCCGCCATTTCATTGACAAGCTCGAGATCATGGGTGGCCGTCACGAGAGTCACATGCTGTTGCAGGTTTAGGTCGTACAGGAAATCCACGAGGCTGGCCTGGCTGCGCGGATCCAGGCTCGCCGTCGGCTCATCAAGGAGCAACACCTCTGGTTGGAGCGCCAGAACCGATGCCAGGGCGACTTTCTTCTTCTCGCCTCCCGAGAGACGATGGGGGACGCGTTGGGCCAACTTCTCAATGCCCAAG
>DAOUCN010000053.1:0-1789 GCA_034431995.1 Chloroflexota bacterium
CCTACGTCGTTTCGGGGCGAGTCCTCTCCACTTCCTGGCGATAGAGCGCCACCTGGCGTTGCTGCTCCTCAGCGCTCCATCCCAGTTCCGGTCCCATCATGGCGGCGACATCGGCCATCTGATCCAGTCCCTGATTCGGCTCTTCGTTCAGGAGATGCAGCCTTCGCGCCATGACGTCCAGGAGCGTCATCGCCATCTCATTGCGGACGGCGTGAAGCACCTCTGCCCGAATGTAGGGCAACGACGGCGACAGACGTTCGCCCAGGCGTTTGTCCTCGTCGAGGAGAGCCGCCATGCTGATGTAACCAGGCCCGTAGGCCTCCACCAGATGCTGAACGATATCGAGGTCTAAGCGCCCAGCGAGGGCACGGGCGGCTTCGGACGCCAGATCGGTGTCCAGGCCAACGGGCCTGTCGCCGACGAGCGCCACGCGCTCCGAGTGGGGATCGCCCGCCGCTGGCATATTGTGGCGTCTGGCCAGTATCTTCTCGGCCACGTCCACAAGCTGCTTGGACATGGAGCGATACGTCGTCAGCTTGCCGCCCGCGATGCAGAGCAGGCCCGATGGCGTCTCCCAGATCTTGTGCTCTCGTGACACCTGAGACTCAGAGACCTTCTCACCACCCTCAGAGATCAAGGGGCGCACGCCAGCGTAGGTGCTCACCACGTCCTCCGTGGTGAGCTGCACGCCAGGGAACTGGGCGTTGATGGCATCAAGCGTATAGGCGACGTCATCGGCATCGGCGTACACGCTGCCGGGATCATGGGGGAAGTCGGTGTCTGTTGTGCCGATAATGCTGTACTGTCCCCACGGGATCAGGAACATCAGCCTGCCGTCTCTGGGTGAGAAGTAGCCCAGGGCATGATCGGAGCCCAGGCGGTGGCGCGGCACGAGTACGTGAATACCCTTGGTTGGGCGCATGAGCGGGCGCGTCGTTGGGTCGTCCAGACGGAGGATGGCGTCCATCCATGGCCCAACGGCAGAGATCACGACCCTGGCCTTGACGAGCAGATCTCGGCCAGCGATGAGGTCAGTGGCCGTCACGCCCTGCACCTGACCTCCGTCCTTAAGAAGACCCGTGACGCCGGTGTAGTTGGCAATGACTGCACCGCGACCATGAGCGGACAGCAGAGTCAGCAGGACCAGCCGCGCATCGTCCACTGAGCAGTCGTAGTAGCGGGCGGCGCCGGTCAGTCCCTCGGTTCTGATGGCCGGGAAGATCTTCTGCACACCGTTGGGCAGGAGCATGCGGTGGCGCTGAATGTTACGGAAGAGGGCCAACGCGTCGTAGAGCCACATGCCAGCGGTGATCTTCCAGAAGCCGTGCTTTGCCCCCTTGTAGATGGGAAGGACGAACGGCAACGGATGTACCAGGTGAGGGGCCAACCGCAGCAGACGGCGCCGCTCTAGGCTCGCCTCGAACACCAGACCAAAGTCGTAGGTCTCCAGATAGCGCACGCCGCCGTGCACCAGCTTGGACGAGCGGCTGCTCGTGCCGCTGGCAAAGTCGTCTTTCTCTAGCAGGGCCACGCGCCGGCCACGCATGGCGGCATCGCGGGCGATGCCAGCCCCCGTGATGCCGCCACCGATGATCAGATAGTCAAAGGTCTCTGTGGCCAGGCGCTCCACATTCTGCTGCCGCGTCCGGTGCGAGAAGCCGTCTGCTTGGCCACCGGACTGTGAAGCCGCGGGCGACATCCCTACACTCCCAGCACCGTGCGCCAGTTGTAGGCATGCTCCTCTTCGTCGGTGAGGATCTGCTCCAACATGAGGCGGGTCACCGGATCG
>DAOUCN010000054.1:0-15918 GCA_034431995.1 Chloroflexota bacterium
CCATGTCCCGCTGCTCCCAGGCAAAGCGATCAACCTGCTGCGCCTGGCTGTCGTAGACACGGCCACCGTCTTCCACCGCGATTCCCCAGCTATTGCTGTGAATGCGTGCCCCGGCGTCATATGCCTGCCGCAGGAGCACAGTCAGGTCATTGGGTAACCCCCCCAGGTTGCCGTCTTCGTCCATGACCGACTGCACAACCAAACCGGCCTCGGGGGCCGCTCCGGCGTGGGAGTTCGCGTACTCGCCCGTGCCGGGGTTGCTGCCGGAATTGAGACCACTACCCACAGCCGAGCCGGCCACATGGGTGCCATGCCCGTTGTCGTCGCTCCAATCGCCCGCACGGCCCCAGGCATAGGCGGCCACGATGCGCCCCCGGAAGTCCATGCCCACGCTCTGCACGCTCCCCGTGTCCAGACCGGTGTCCGCTATGGCGATGGTCTGCCCGCGCCCGCGCAGACCATGGCTGTTCCACACGGGCGCAACGCCCGTGATGCCGCGCGCGACTTCGTTCCACAGGCGGCCGCTCAGGCTGCGCTCAATCCATGCGACCTGCGGCAGCGCCGCCAGCCCCTTGATAGCTTGTGGGCTGAGGAGCGCCTGCAGCGTCGTGCGAGGGGCATCGTCGCCGCAGCTCAGCAGGCCACCCGCTGCAGCAATAGCCATGCTGACCGCCGACGCATCTGAACCTGGAAACAGAGTCAGGGTTACGGTGACAGGAGCACTAGCCGCCAACACAGAGGGAGCGATACGATAGACGGGATCAAGAAACCCCACCCAACGGACGAACGACATCGCTCCCACGCGCTGCCGCGCATCACCGTCCATCAGGACAACGTAGGCATAGTCCGGCACGTAGTCTACAATCTGTGCACCTGCCCCGATCACGGCGGCACGCCACGCCTCAGCCACAGGCCCAAAGAACTGCACGACATACGGCTGCCTGCCCGGAGGAGAGGCGGGCAAGATGAGATCAGACGGGGCGGACGGCATACCCTGGAGGGGATCGAACGTGGCGTAGTTAAGGTGAAGAAGAACGCTCGCCTCGGTAGTTGCGTTGGCATGTGGTGCACCCTCGCCCCAGGCGGAGAGGAATACAGCGACGGCTAAAGCCAGCGCGGCAAAGGCATAAAGGGCATGGCGCGCCTCCTGCCCCGCAACCGATCCACTGGCCTTGTTTGGCCTACTGAATGGCCGACTCGACGCAACGCGCATGGACTCGCTGAAGCACGATAGGACAGGCTTCCGCGCCTGCCTCCTGACTGCAAAACCCACAGCAATTCCGGATATGCCTTCCTCGGTAGGGCGGTCATGGTGGCCGCCGCCAAGGCCAATTCTGAATGCTCGGCGTCGGGCAGTCATGCCGTAGGTCGGGTCTCCACACCCGACATGGGCTCTCGCGTGTCACGTGAAGCCATGGCTATGGAAACATGCCCTACAGCGACCGGCACATCTGAAACTGCTGCGTGCACGCACCACTCGTTGAAATGCCGCGAGCGATGTGGTACGATAGACATATACTGCTTTGCCAATCACAGCCAGGCTGACCGCCGTGCCCATCGTCGTGCTGTGGGCCAGCACTCAGCCCCTCTTGTGAGACCATGAGAACTCCGTTGCTTCTGCTACTTCTGGCTGCGCTGTCAGCATTGGCCGCGATCGCCGTTCTCCAGGCCCCTGACGGCAAGCTCCACGTCTTCTTCCTGGACGTCGAGGCTGGCCAGGGTATTCTGGTGCGCACACCCTCCGCTCGCTGGCTGTTGATTGACGGCGGGCCTCGGCCCGGCCCCGTCTTGGCTGCGCTCGGTCGCCACTTGCCCTTCTGGCAGCGCACCATCCACACCGTCATTGCTACCCACGACGGTGAGACTGCACTCCTGCCTCAGTTGGAGGTGGCCAGCCGCTATCGTGTGACGCAAGCCGTAGGCCCGTCGCGTGTGGAGAGCCTGTCAGGTGTCCATTCTGCTTGGCTCAGCCTTCTGGTTGGCCGAAGCATTCCATTGGCCGAGGCCCAGCCCGGCCTGCTAGTGGACTGCGCAGACGGCGTGACCTTGGAAATCGTGGCTGCTAGCAGCGACGGCGCAGCCCTCCGCCTCGTGTATGGTGAGCTATCCCTGCTCCTGCCCGGCCTGTTGCCCGTGGCTGGCAGCATGGCGTCCAGCTCTTCTGTTGTTGCTCTTCCAGCGTATTCAGCCGCAAGCGCGGCGCAGGCCCGCGTCCTGGCTCAGAGCGCGAGATCCCTCATTCTGCTCTCGGGTCCCCGAAGCGACACAGCTCAGGCAGCTCCCTCTGCCCCCGGCGCGCAGGTAGTCTCAACACGGACAAGTGGTACCCTGGAACTGATCAGCGATGGTTGGAGCCACACCATCCGGGCAGCCAGGTAGCCCACACGTCCCTCGCCTATGCATATAACGCACATCAGCGTCGTGAGATACCCTCTCTGACTCGCACCCGTGTTGCCACGCCGGCCGCCAGCGCCTGTTGTGCGCTCCCCTGGCACACCGCGATCTCAAGGTAGCCTGTGCTACCAATGAGAGCGATCAGCTCGCCTGCCTTGCCGTCCCCGAAGGTGTCGCGCAGCCCAACGGTGCCCTTGCCCCCAATCTCGACCACCGGCATACTCAGATGCGCCAGGTCGGCACGGGTGATGTTTGTCACCAGGTTCCCGAAGCGGTCCACGTGGACAACCTCGCCCACGAGGCCATCCTTGCCCCGATGAACCAGCGGCAAGGATAGGCGCACCAGCTCCCTCGTATCCAGCGGCGTTCCCAGCTCGTGAATCGGTACACCGAGGGATAGATGCGCGGCCACCGGTGCGAAGATGTCTCGCCCATGAAACGTCGCGCTCGGCGACGGCAGCCAATAGGACGAATTCGTAAGCTGGATGGCTATGCGTTCCCCGTCATCTGCCTGCGCCAGGGCAAAGGAGAAGATGCCGTTGTCCGGCCCCACAAACAACGCGCCAGCAGCCGACAAGGCCAGACCTCGGCGGGCAGTGCCGACACCCGGGTCTACGACCGCCACGTGAATCGTCCCTGGTGGGAAGTAGCGGTAGCACGCGGAGAGCAGAAACATGCCTCCCCGAATGTCGTGTCGCTCCACCTCGTGGCAGATGTCCACGATCGTCACACGCGGATTTATGCTCAGGATCACGCCCTTCATTGTCCCCACATAGGCGTCCAGCAACCCGAAATCAGTTGTTAAGGTAATAATTGATGACATGCCGTTTACTCCACCTTGACCAGGCCCGTCCGGGGCGGTATAATGCCTCAGCACCGATTGTCGATCGGAGGACATAATGGAAGACGTGATTGCCGCTGTCGCCGCACTGCGCGAGCGCATCAACCTCATGCTGGTGCGTCTTTGACATAGCGGGCAAAGAGAAGCAGATCGCCGACCTGGTTCAGCAGTCGGGTGCATCCGACTTCTGGCTCGATCAGGCGGCGGCCCAACGCGCCATGCGCCGCCTGGCAGACTTGCAGGCGGAGGTGGGTAGCTGGCGCGAACTGGCAAAGCGCATCGAAGAAGTACACGATCTCGCCCAGCTCTCCCTAGCAGATGGCGACACCTCTCTGGCTGACGAACTGGCCAACGAAGCAGCTCGTCTAGGTGAGCAGCTTGATCGCCGGGAGTTCCTCCTTGCGCTGGGCGGCGAGCATGACCCGTCCAATGCGATCCTGGCCATTCACGCTGGCGCAGGCGGAATTGACGCCCAGGATTGGGCCGAGATGCTCGAGCGCATGTACACGCGTTGGGCGGAGCGGCGCGGCTTCACGTCAGATATTCTCGACCTGACCCTGGGCGAGGAGGCCGGTATCAAGAGCGTTACCCTCGCGATCGGCGGCCGCTATGCCTACGGCTATCTCAAAGCAGAGCGCGGCGTGCACCGCCTCGTCCGCCTTTCTCCCTTCGATTCAGCCCACCGTCGCCATACATCTTTCGCCCTGGTCGAGGTCATGCCCGAAGTGGAGAACGAGGTCGAGGTGGTCATTGACCCCGATGACCTGCGCATAGACATCTATCACGCGTCCAGCCACGGCGGGCAGAACGTGCAGAAGGTGGCCACGGCTGTTCGTATCACCCATCTGCCGACGGGTCTGGTTGTGACGTGTCAGAATGAGCGATCGCAGCTCCAGAATAAAGAGACGGCCATGAAGATCCTGCGCGCCCGCCTGCTGGAGATCGAGCTAGAGAAGCAGGAAGCTGAACGAGCTAAGTTGCGCGGCAAGCACGTCTCCGCCGAATGGGGCAACCAGATACGTTCCTATGTCCTGCATCCATACAACATGGTCAAGGACCACCGCACAAGCGTGGAGACCAGCAACACGACTGCCGTTCTCGACGGTGAGATTGATGCCTTCATCAATGCCTACCTGAAGGAAATGGTAGCAGCGTGACCGGCGAGCTGTCAAGCCTTTCTATGGCGGTCCAAGGACACGCACGGTCCCTAGCACCAGCCTCTCTACAGGGTATCCAGCCTCGTCCAGCGTGAGCCGCGGAGACAGATCAGCCGCACGGTATATCCCTACGTCGAGCGTATACACACCCGCTGGCGCCGTGGGCGGAATCGCCAGAACGTAGCCGTCCTCTATCTCCTCGCCCGGAACCCAGAGTAGCGTCGGTCTCCTCCCACTGGCGGGTTGGTCGTCCTTCTGGGCGATCGCCTGGCCGTTGGCATCCAGGAGACGGGCAAACACGCTGTAGTAGGCATCAATCTTGCCCAGCGCTCGCCAGCGCACGTTGACGTGGACCGGCTCGCCCGGCTGGTAGGTCTCTTTCTCCGACCAGCCGGCTACCAGCCGCGCAGGGACCACCTGGCCCACAGGTGGAGCACTCTCACTGATTGCCACCTGATGCACGTCTCTGACCTCGCCCCAGCCTGCAATCCTGGCCACCACCTGCAGCCTGTACGATCCCGCCTGCCGAGGCCCGTCCAGGGCAAAGGTGACCACGCTCGCCTCCGATGTGACGATGGGCACGCCTGCCGTCCTGTGCTGGCGGCTGACCACGTTCTCCCCCATCATCCAAACTGCCTCCACCTCTGCCTGAATCGTCGGCTTGAGAACAGCACTGCGCTGTGCTCTGTTGTAGACGATCAGAGAAACCACATATGCATCGCCGGTGCGAGCCCGAGGCGGCAGATAGAGACCCAGTCTCGGCGGCTCCGACGTGGCAGGGCTTCTAATGCGAAAGACTAGAGTCTCATCGAAACGCTGCACCTCCGTGACCCGGGAGGAGAAAGCCCCCAGTCGCTGGTAACGCTCTGCCCAGTCCTCCAGAAGCCCGGTGTGCACGACCAGATGGCGAACGTCCATGCCCTCCAGCAAGCTGACCGACCGCTCCGAGGGAAAGAACTGCATCTCATAGACAACCTCCCCGTGCTTCGGCGGTATGAAGCCGCTGTAGCCGTCAGGCGTCGTCCGCCAATGATAGATGGAGAAGTACTGATTCAGCAGTCCACGGCCGGGCGTCTGGGCTATCATCGGCAGTTCCAGCACCACCTCCCCCTCCTGCTGTGCCAGCCAGCCATAGACGGCCGGCACACTTGCGCCTGTCGGCACGTGAGCGACATGCACGGCAGGCAGTGTCACTGTCTCCAGCGCCAGCCCGACTACACCGACAAGGCAAGCGGCTCGCGCACCTGGACGCCAGCGAGCAGGCCCACTGGCCCTACGCTCGAGCACAGCTACGCCAAGCCCGACCAAGATGCTCATGGCCAGGAAGACCAGGGCAGCGAAGCGCACGGGAGCACGCAGGGCCTGCATCGCGGGCACGGCGTAGAGCAGACGGTATGGCATGGTCAGCGGGCAGTCCACGAAAACACCTGGAGCCAGCGCCAGTCGGGGACCCAGCGACAGCACAAAGGACACCAGTCCCAGCACCATGGGAGCCAACCAGGTTCTCCAACGACGACGCCAGCCGACTAACCCCAGCCCGGCAAGTAGCAAAGCCACCACGCCCGGGAAGAGGGCATCGAGGGGATAGCCGCCGATCACGACGGGTTGGGCAGGAGCCAGCCTGCTGTAGACCAGGCTGCCCGCAGCGGCCTGCACATACTGCGCCAAGCTCGCCGAGAAAGGTTCGCTTTCGGCCACACTCCGGCGGAAGCCGAGCTCACCCTCGACCTGCCAGTACGGTAACGAGAAGAGGCTTACTGCCAGGACCGCCGCCCCCAGCGCCACGAGAGCCGTGGCCACTGCCCGCGAGGATGGTCGCTTCCCCGCCACCGCAACAGCCACCACAACCCAGATTGCGGCTGCCAGCGCCGTCAGTATCGCATAGTAGAAGCTGGAGAGCGCTTGCAGAACGAAGAACAGAGCCAACAGGAACGCGCAACGGCCAAGTCCGCTACCAAGCGGTCTGCCCGTGCTCGCGCGCCCGGCATCGGCTGGACTTGAGATCATGGGACGCGCGCCAGTCAGCCGCTCCATCGCTCCGCCATCAGCGAAAGCCACCCGCCACACATACAAGAGGGCGAGGGGCAGCCACTGCAAAGCCAGCAGTTGGACCTGGGCGATGTTGCTCATACGGTATGCGTTGAAGGCATAGAGGACGCCTGCCGCTAGGCCGCCCCATCGGCTGCCCGTCGTCTTCAGGGCGAGCAAGTACATGGCGAAACCCGACAGCACGAAAGTCATCAGCAGCGACACGTTGTAGCCAACGACAGGGTTGTCAGTGGCCAGACTGAGGGGCAAGGCGACGAGGGCATTGGGCAAGATACTCTCAGAGAAAGCGAGGGTGCGCGGATAGGGATAGAAGATGTTGGCATCGAAGAGGCGCAGCGGGTCCCTCAGAAGCTGCTGGCCCTCGAAGGCGAGAATCCACGTATTGAGGAGCGCGTCCTGCCGGTCCTCCACGGCGTCGGCCGCGTGGAGAGCAAGGGGCCACGTCAGCCCAAGCGTCAGGATCACAAAGACGAGAAGAACGGCTATTGCGGCGCGCATGGACACGAATCACCGCGTCGCCAGCTCATCTTATCTCTCGGATGTGCCAGGTGCCGCTCAGCCTCTCCATGACAAAGGTGAACTGGAAGGCTGCCGGGTTGGACTTCGGGCAGCGCACTGTCCCCACCAACATGACCTCGCGCATCTCTTTGTCCTCTGGTGCATCGCGCACGATCGTCGTCATGGTCTCATAGTTGCAGGTGGAGGCAGGGCGCGGGAAGTACTCCAGGGCAGTCTCGCGCTGACTGGGTGAGACGACGCTGAGCATCTTTTCCTCGTCCCGGGCATTGAGAGCATCCATGAAGGTGCGAACAACGCCGTCCGGCGTGCTCCAGCCGCCGCACGCGGCGAGGAGCGCGGATAGCACAACAAGGACCACCAACCACCATCTCGCCATGAGCTCTCTCCTTCCCCACATCGGGGTGAGAAAGGGCAATCGTCAGTGGCGTCGCGCGCTCAGAACTCGGTTGCCCCTGTGAACGAGAACCCGTTGATCTTGAGCGCTGGCACGCAGTAGCCGCCCAAGAACCGGGAGATGATCTGCCTCTTGCGGCCAATCATTTCCACATTGGAGAGGGCATCGAGATAGCTCTGCGTGAAGCGCAGGTTCTTGATTGGTCTGGTGATCTCCCCATTCTCGATCAGGAACGTGCCGTCGCGTGTCATGCCGGTCACGATGACCTTCAATGGGTGCACTGGCCGCGTGTAGTGGAAACGTGACACCCACACGCCCTTCTTGGTTGACGCCAGCATCTCTTCCTTCGTATGCACACCGGTGGCCATGAACATGTTCAGGGGCAGCGGGCCAGAGCTGTTTGGCGCGGGCAGGGCGTGTCCTGTGGATGGCTTGCCCTCCTTGCCACCCGTGTAAGAGTCGTAGACCAGACCCGTGGCCACGCCTCCATCTATGAGAGAGACCCGCTTTTTAGGCACACCCTCAAAATCGAAGGGCATGGGCAAACCGCTTTCGTCAAGGGCGTCATCGCAGATGGAGATGTTGGTGCCCACGACGCGCTGCCCGAGCTTCATAAAGCTCCGACCTTCCTGGACGGCAAGGGCACCGAATCCAAGATAGCCCAGGTAGTCTGTCATGTCGGCAACAGCGTATTCCTCGAGAATTGCGGTGTACTCGCCAGGCTCCAGGGCGACAGGATTGCGGCTCTTGAGAGCCTTGCCGATCGCTTCGTCGGCGAGGGCCTCGAAATCCAGGTCAGCGATGTCGAGCGAGGTTGCCTCGGCGTACCCAGCGCTGCTGTCGGTCATAACCACGGTGTTGAATTCCGCACGCGTGCCTGCGACATAGGCTCTTACGCCCAGGGAGTTCACTACCGCATACTCATAGACCCCAGTGCTCAGGGCGCCCGAAGCGATCAATCCAGCAGCGGTGCACCTGCGGCAGATCACGGCCACGCCTTCGGCCCTCCGTTTTGGCGTGGTACTTGCCGTCCGCTCGACGAATGTCTTGACCCGCGGGTAGGACGCCACCGGGTCCGGCAGCGACTTGAAATCTGGGTTGTCTTGCTGGAAACGGGCGATCGTCGTTGCCGACTCCACAGCCTTCTGCACTGCAGCGGCACTCAGGCTGTTGGTAGATGCCACGCCGATCTTCTTGCCGACCACCACCCGCATGCGCAGAGTGTAGTTCCGTTGGGCCACATTCTGGTGGATGTATGAGTTGGCGAAGCGCGTCAACCCGGAATCTTCGCCCAGCAGAAGCACTTCAGTCTGATCCGCCCGCGAGTATGCGAGCGCCTTCTCCAGGACGGCCAGGGCTTTCTTCTCTCCCAGCATGGTTGATTCGACTCCTATTGAGTATAGTCAGAGCCAGCCCTCAGACAGCAGGATATCTTCTACTCCTCACTTCATGACTCCCACGCGTACGTTGCGGAAGCGGGCCGGTGCCGTGCCATGCCCCACGTGTGCGGTCTGTCCTGGCTGTCCCTTGCCGCAGTTCGGCGTGCCCCAGACATTCCACTCGCCCTCACCACAGATGGCATCGCAGCTTGCCCAGAACTGCGGTGTAATCCCCGTATACGTCGCGTTCTTAAGGATGGCGGCGAACTTTCCGCCCTTGATCTCATAGGCGATCTCTGTGCCAAACTGGAAGTTTAGCCGCTTATCGTCTATGCTCCAGCTCTTGTTGAGCTCCATGTAGATGCCGTCATCGGTGTCGGCTATTAGGTCCTCAAACTTCCACGTGCCCGGCTCCAGGTTGATATTCGTCATACGAATAATGGGAATGCGATTCCACCCATCGGCCCGCGCCGTCCCTCCCGACTGCTGCCCCAGGCGAGCGGCATGTTCGCGGTCCGTCAGGTAGCCTACGAAGATACCATGGCGCACGATGGGCGTGCGCTGGGCGGGCACGCCCTCGTCGTCAAAACCGAAGGTGCCCAGCCCACCGGGGATGGTGGCGTCAGCAGTGATGTTCACGATGTCCGAGCCATAGCGAAATGTTCCCAGCTTGTCCGTCGTTAGGAAACTGGTGCCTGCGTAGCTGGCCTCCGTGCCAAAGACGCGGTCCAGTTCAATGGGGTGGCCACACGACTCATGCACCTGAAGGGCGAGCTGGGTTGCGCCGAGCACAAGGGTGGTCGTACCACTGGGACACTGCTTCGCGCTGAGAAGCATGACCGCTTCCTCTGCGATCCTCTCGCCAGAACCCGGCAAGTCCATGTCCTCCACCAGTTCATAGCCGGCTGTCCCCTGGTGACGACCAAAGCTGTTCGGATAGGACCGCTTCTGCACATCGTCTTCGTTGACCGCCGTGCACTCGATGCCTCCGCCCGTCTCGATGATCGTCTGCTCGATGTAGCTGCCCTCGCTAGACGCGAAGACCTTGTCCACGCGTAGACACTCCATGCTGCTCTCGGCAACCCGAATGCCTTTGACCCGGCGCATGGCGGCATCTGCCTGCAGGAGAAGCTCGATCTTGCGTTCCAGTGGAACGGCGAAGGGATCCTTCCGTATCTCTGTACGGTAGGTCGCGGTGATCGCGCGTGGCTTGTCCAGGACAACAGGCGCATGGCGCGTGAGAGCGCTCGCCTTGGCGATCCGCACGGCCAGGGCAGACACACGCTCTGCCTCCGCCGCTGTCAGAACCGCGCTCGAGGCAAAGCCCCATGCCCCATCGGCGATCACCCGCACGCCGAATCCCTGGCTCTCCCGCATCTCAATGCCTTCCGCAATGCCGTTCTTGACCACAAGGCTCTGACCCACCTCGCGCACGATGCGCACGTCAGCGTAGGTGGCGCCCTTGACCTGGCTCAGGTTCAGCACTCGGTCGGTTAGGTCTCTCAACGTCATTCCTCCTTGAGAAGATGGTTGTGCACCCGTGTCTCTTCGCTCAGTTTCGGCGGCGCGGCGAGCCGTACTCACGCGGGGCGTGCAGCCGTCGTGTTTGTGTCCAGGCGGCGTGTTCGCTTGTCTCTCGCCCAGCGAGAGTATAGCAGACTTGCGGCACGACCGCAATCGAGATACGCCGACCCTAGCAATTCCAATATGGCGTAGGCCGGTCAGGCCGTCGGTCGGGTTTCCGTACCCGACCTCGTCCGTCCTCCTCGCCCACGCGACCAGCGCTCAACGCAGCCTCAAGGACGCTACGGTCTCGATGTGCCAGGTATGCGGAAAGAGGTCCACCGGCTGGACTGCACCGACTTCATAGACAACGCTGAGTGCCTTGAGATCGCGGGCCAGGGCTGCCGGGTTGCATGATACGTAGACCAGGCGGGCAGCACGCAGGTCGCACAGGGTAGACACGAGGCGTGGATGCATGCCTGCCCGGGGAGGGTCAGTCACAACAACGTCGGGAGCAATGACACCAAACGATAGCGTGCTCATGTGCTCGACCCGTGCCCGCTCAAAACGCACGTTCGTCACCCGGTTCATCTCCGCATTGCGCCGGGCAAAGGCCACTGCCTCCGGCTGAACCTCGACTCCGACCACCTGCCGTGCCCTCTGTGCCAGGTACAGCCCAATGGCTCCCACCCCGCAATACAGATCAAGAACTGTCTCTCGCCCAGTCAAGCCCGCCAACTCTGCTACCTGACGGTACAGCACCTCTGTCATGATGCTATTGGTCTGAAGGAAGCTGAATGGCCCAAAGGACAGGCGCATGCCGTCTATGCGTTCCTCGATACTCTCGGCTCCTGCCAACACGTGCATGCGATCGGCCCGTACCGCCGCCCCCAGGCCATCGTTGTGGGACCAGAGAACTGCCGTGGGATGCATACCCTCCACGGCAGACACGAGTGATGGCGAAGGAGCAGCACCCGACGTGGTGACTAGATTGACCATCAGGTCGCCCGTGCGCAACCCCTCACGGATCACCAGATGGCGGAGAAGGCCATTGCGTGTGCGCACATCATAGGCCGTCCACCCGGCACTGACGGCCCAGCGCTCGACCGCCCGCACGACCTCCATAGCTCGGGCCGTTGCCAGGTGACATTCGTGCGTCTCCTCAACCGCGTAGAAGGATCCCCGGTGCAACAACCCCACGTAGGGCATAGACGCACGTTGGCCGAAGGCGAACTCCATCTTGTTGCGGTAGTGCCAGGGATCGTCCATGCCCAGGGCTGGGCGGACGTCGGCCTCCAGGCCCCCAATGTGGGCAAGAGCGTCGGCCACCTGGCGCGCCTTCTGCTCAAGCTGCATAGGGTACACCAGGTCCTGCAGCGTGCAGCCTCCGCAAGCGCCAAAATGCCGACAGCGTGGGGCAACGCGCCAGGACGACGCTCGGATGAGTGCGGTAGCCTCCCCTTCGCCGTAGGACCGCTTCACCTTCGTCAGGCGTACCCTTACGACATCACCCGGCAGCCCGCCCTGGACAAAGAGAGCGAGCCGTCCCACACGGGCGACTCCTCGCCCCTGGAACGTCAGCGAGGCGACCTCTGCCTCAACGTGATCACCTTTCTTCAGTCCCTCTGCAGCAGCCATGTGCCTCGGGGTAGCTTACATCAGCCTCGGACGTGTGTCAAGACGGGTACGCATTCCCGGACAGGGCTTTTTCAAGCTGCCTATCGCCGCGCACATGCAAGAATTGCTGCTGCATGCCGGGCCAGCCGTCCACGAATTGTGCACGAAAATCGAATGCGCGTCATGGGATTCGCGTATTCGTGCGTTGTTCGTGGATGACTGGCATAACGGGACACAAATACCGTTGTGGTCGGCTGGCCTTCTGCAACTTGAAAAGACCCTGGCATGCCCAGAGGTTTTCCGCCAGTGCCCTTGACCTACTGCGGCCAGCATTGTATAATCGCCCGCGTTGGGCATCTACGACGACGCGGAGGATGGTTGGTGGAAGCCATCGAGCATCAGATCGTGGCCTTCTTGCAGACGCTCTTCAATACCGTCGGCTGGCCAGGAGTGGTCATCGCCATGACCATCGAAAGCGCCTGTATCCCCTTGCCCAGCGAGGTGACGATGCCCCTTGCTGGCTGGATGCTCGTTCAGGCCAAGGGCCTGGGCTGGGACTGGCTGCTCTTTGCAGGGCTGATGGGAGCAATCGGCAACGTCCTCGGCTCATGGATCGCCTATTGGGTCGGTGAATGGGGCGGGCGGCCCTTTCTGGAGAAGTATGGCCGTTATGTCCTGATCTCTCGCCATGACCTAGACCGAGCCGATGCCTGGTTTGGCAGGTACGGCGAGCCAGCCATTCTCTTCTCGCGCTTGCTGCCCGTGGTGCGCACCTTCATCTCCTTCCCGGCCGGCGTTGCGCGCATGGACACCAAGCGCTTCACCGTCCTCACCCTCGCCGGATCCTTCCCCTGGAGCCTCGGGCTGGCCTGGGCCGGCTTCGTGGCCGGCGAGCACTGGGAGCAGATCAGGGCTGTCATGCGCCCATTCGACATCCCCATCATCATCATCGTCCTGGCCCTGTGCGTGCTCTTTGTCTACAGGAAGCTCAGGTCCGACGAGAGACGGGCGACGCCTGAATCCGCCGACCCCGCGCCATAGGATGCGATTCCGGTGCCTATCTGCGTCGCCAACGGTATCCGCCTGTACTACGAGCGTGCTGGCCGTGGGCACCCTCTCGTTTTCATCCACGGGCACACCTTAACTTGCGCCGTGTGGGACCAACAGTGGCCTGTCGCCTCTGCCCACTGCCAGGCCATACGCTACGACCTGCGGGGACACGGGCGCTCTGAGGCTCCGCCATCCGGCTACACGCATGCCCATCACGGGGCAGACCTGGTCGCGCTTCTTGACTGCCTGCATGCCACCCAGGCTACGCTCGTCGGTCTCTCCTTCGGGGGTGGCGTCGCTATCCAGCTCGCCCTCAGCGAGCCGCACCGTGTCGCCTCACTCGTTCTTGTGGACTCGACGCTGGACGGCTTTGCCTACTCCCACCAGTTCCGATCCTTCTTCCGCGCATTCGGTGCTGCCATCCGCCGGCGCGGAGTGCAGGCCGCGACGACGGAGATGTGGTTCAGTCACCCTCTTTTCGCCCAATTGCGACAGCAGCCAGACCGCTTTCGCGCCTTCTGCCAGATGGCGCTCCAGTTCTCCGGCGCAGAGTACCTTGACGATACCCCCCAGATCCGTCCCCAGACCCGGCACGTAGATAGACTAGGCGAGGTGAGCGTGCCGACCCTTGTCATCGTGGGCGAGCATGACATCGCCGACTTCCAGCGCACGGCGGACGCACTGCAGCGGGGCATACCGGGAGCGGAAAAAGTCGTCATACGCAATGCAGGTCATGTCGCCAATCTCGAACAGCCTGACGCCTTCAATGCCGCTCTTCTGGCCTTCCTCCGCAGGATGACGGATGCACGATAAGGCGAGGGCCGACCCGTCGAAGGTCGGCCCCGCTGAACAAAGCGCACGCGCCACGACCTAGGCAGCCGCTGCCCTCTTCTCCGGCACTTTCAGCCCGGCCAGTAGCCATGCCCCCACGCCCCAGCAGGCAGCTGCCACGATGAACAACGCCCTGTAGCCGTAGCCTGTCGCCGGCGCCACGGCATTGATGCCGTCAATCATCGGCCCCAGCAGGCCGGTAGCTGCCCCCGATCCCGCCGTGGCCAGATTGGTCAGTCCCAGGAAGAGCGCCGCTTCCGCGGGCGGGATGAGATCCATGGCCAAAGCCCAGTTCGCACTCAAAAAGACGCCTACCGCCATACCCACCACGGCCCCGTACATGACGATCTGCTCGTATGACGAGACGCTCACCATGAGAAGTGTCCCCATTGCCCCGATTAGTGCCGCAATAACGTTCAGCCGCTTCCTGCCAACCCTGTCCGCGAGGTAACCAGCGGGAAGAACAACAATGAGTACACAAATCCCCAAGACCGTCATCAGTTGGCCGGCCAGCTCGGCTGGCCGCGCCGCGTGCAGAACATCCTGCAGGAAAGTCTGGGCGAAAGTCCGCACTGCTGCCAGCCCGCTGAGGATGAGAAAACGCGACACGACGTACCACACAAAGGCCCGGTGTCTCTTCATTCCCTCCACCATCCCTGACAGCGACATCTGCTGTACCGCGGCCTCTCTTGCCTCCGTCTCAGCCGCCTCCTCGTGCACGGTCAAGAGCGTGATGATCATGGAGACGGCAAGCACGATGGCGATGATGGCCAGCGAGGCCTCCACGTTGTCCTGGCCTAGCAACCCGCCCACGACGAGCGAGCACAGCACCAGGCCGATCAGTTCCACCAGGTTCTTCACGCCCGAAGCGATGCCCTTCTTGTCATTGGGCACCAGGTCGGGGATGAACCCCTGGTAGGGGCCGTGGGCGACATTCGACGACGTCTGAAGAAGACAGTAGGCAACGAAGAGCGGCCAGAAGCTACCGGCCAAGCCGACCATCAGCAGGAACACGAGGTCAAACAACGTTCCCACGAGGATAAACGGCCTACGACGGCCCCAGCGCGAACGCGAACGGTCGCTCAAGCCGCCGGCCAGAGGCTGCACCACCAGGGCAACGATCAGCCCCGCCGTGGTCACCAGCCCCAGGTACGTATTCTTCAGCTCCGGCTCCATCTTGGCCACCAGGTAGGGCATGACCAGGGGACCGAAGCTATTCCAGAGGATAGAAAGTGCAAAGGCATAGACGCTGATCGCTGCCAACATCTGCCAGCCAAACGGTCTCTTCATCGGTGCACGCTCCATAGCTAGACATGATCTGGCTCGCCGGCCACCCCCACTTGGTCCCTTCCCAACGCTTTTGCCCGATACAGGGCGGCGTCCGCCCGCTCCACCAGGTCTTCGGCATTGGCAGCGTGGGACGGGAACGACGCGATTCCCTGGCTGATCGTCGGCTGGACAACCCGTCTGCCTTGACGGTCGAGAAGCTCAGTGTCAGCCACCGTCTGGCGAATCCGCTGCGCGACTCTCGTTGCCTGCTCCAGATCGGCGCACGGCAGCACAATGCCGAACTCCTCGCCTCCCCACCGGCCAACGGTATCCGTCCGTTTGATGTGCTTCTGTATGGCCTGCACGATGGAGCGCAGAACGAGGTCGCCCGTTATGTGCCCATACGTGTCGTTGTACTGCTTGAAATAGTCAATGTCGAGCATGATAAACGATACAGGTGTGCCCTCTGCCTGTGCCTTCTCCACCTCAGCGGCCACGCGCTCCAGCAAGTAGCCGTGATTGTAGACCTGAGTGAGGCTGTCCCGCTTGGCCTGTTCGGCCAGGGCCTCGTGTAAGCGAGCGTTGTCTATGGCAATCGCCGCCAGATCCGTCAGTACGCTCAGTAGACGCAGCTCGTCGTCGGTGAATGTGTGAGGCACGAGATAGGCGATGTTGAACACGCCGACCACCGAGTTGGCCCGCATGAGCGGGAAACTGGCGATGGCCTGAATGCCCCATTGCGATGCTTCCCCACCGGCGTAGAGCGGATGCTCGGCAGCACTATTCACAATGACGGGACGCCGCTGGCGAACGGCAGTCATCGTAATACCGTCTTTGCGAGGCGCCGCTACGGCCGGCGCTGTCGCGCCGGAGGCCCACAAGGCTGTCCCGAACGTGAATCCCCCTGTCGTCTCA
>DAOUCN010000055.1:0-4204 GCA_034431995.1 Chloroflexota bacterium
CCCCGATGAAGTCCTCAAGGATGTGCTTGAGGCCCAACAGGCTATGCGCTCATCTCAAGGCGACTGAGACCATCAACCTGAGGCTCCAAAACATGATTATCACCCAAACACCCCTGCGTATCAGTTTCCTCGGTGGCGGTACCGACTTCCCCGATTTCTACCTGCGGGAAGGCGGCTGCGTGGTCAGTTCCACGATTGATAAGTACATCTATGTCATCATCAAGCAGCGCTTCGATGAGAAGATTCGCGTGGGCTACACGCGCACGGAGATGGTGGACAGGCTGGATGACGTACAGCACGAGCTGGTGCGGGAATCGCTGCGGCGGACGGGCATCACGCGCCAGGTAGAAATCGCCACCATGGGCGACATCCCGTCCGAGGGTACCGGCCTCGGCTCCTCAAGCACGGTGACGGTGGGCTGTCTGAACGCCATGTACTCCTACATGGGCGAGCCTAAAGATGCAGCCTTCCTCGCCGAGCAGGCCTGTGCCATCGAGATTGACACGCTCAGGAAGCCTATCGGCAAGCAGGATCAGTACATCGTGGCTTTTGGTGGCCTGCGCTTCATCGAGTTTGGCCGCGACGGTCGCGTGACATTGGAGCGCCTCGCTCTGTCGGAAGGGGCTTATCGCCGTCTCAGCGAGAGCCTGCTGCTGTTCTGGACGGGCATCAGCCGCAGCTCAGCGTCCGTTCTTACCGAGCAGAAGAACAACATCGGCGAGCGGCTGGACACGCTGCGAGCGATGAAGGCCCTGGCCGTGCAGGCACGCGACTGTCTGCTAGCTGAGACCTTCGACGAGTTCGGGGAGCTTATGCACCAGGGGTGGGAGCACAAGAAGGGGCTGGCCAGCGGAGTGAGCAATAGCGCCATAGATGAGATGTATGCCGCGGCGCGGCGGGCGGGGGCCATCGGCGGTAAGATCACGGGGGCGGGCGGTGGCGGTTTCCTGCTCCTCTACGTGCCCAAGAACCGTCAGGACGACGTGCGCTCGGCCCTCAGTCGCTTGCGCGAGCTGCCGTTCGCCTTGGAGCCCGACGGCACGCGGGTGATATTCAACTATCACGGGCGGAGATAGCTGTCCACGGATTTGGACGCGGAGCACACGGAAAGGGCGCGGATGCGCGCGGATTTCACAGGAGTAATCCGCGACCATCCGCGCCCTTTCCGCGCTATCCGCGTTCTATTCCACCGCCCCGAGCACCAGGGCGAGCAGGGCCATGCGCATCACCACGCCGTTGAAGGCTTCCTGCCAGTAACGGGCGTGGCGGGTGCTGTCCACATCGGGGGGCAGCTCGTCCATGCGCGGCAGCGAGTGCAGGATGATCGAGTCGCTCTTGGCCTTGCTCGCCAGCAGCTCACGAGTGACCCGGTAGTTGGCGGGGGTCACGCCGCGCTCGCCAGCTTCCTGGCGCGACTTGGTGTAGTCGGCCTGGACGACAGGTTCCATGTAGATCACGTCGGCCTCGTGAATAACATCGGCAACGTGGGCGGCCTCGCGGAAGCGCAGGTTGTAGGCGCGTAGCTCTGCCTTGAAGTCCTCGGTGAGGGACATGTCGGGCGGGGCGACGTAGATGACCTGGCAGTCGAATTGCGTCAGGGCATACGAGAGGGAGTGCATCGTCCTCATGCGCATGTCGCCGATGCACAGGAAGGTCAAGCCGTCAATGCGGCCGCGCTCCTGCTGCACGGTGTAGAGGTCGGTCAAGACCTGGGTAGGGTGCTCACCCCAGCCGTCGCCGCAGTTGATGACGGGGACGCTGGCCCACTTCGCGGCCTCTGCCGGCGCGCCCTGCTGGAAATGGCGCATGGCGATGACGTCGCCGTAGAACTCCAGCATGTGCACGGTATCCTTGATCGACTCCTGGTAGTAGTCGCCGGCGCGGGTCATCTTGACATCGGAAAAGCCCAGCACGTGCCCGCCCAGGCGGTGCATGGCGGCTTCGTGCGCCAGGCGCGTGCGGGTTGACGGCTGGTAGAACGCCACCACCAGTGTCTTGTCCTTCAGCAAGTCCGTGTTGCGGCGATCACGGGCAATCGGCTCTAGGTCCTTGGCCACCTGGAAGACGCGAAAGAACTCCTCGCGCTCGAAGTCCTTGAGCGACAGGACATCGCGGCCCATAAAGCTTCTCATGTCTGTTTCTCCTTTGATTGTGTTCTTGCACGGCCCAAACTTCCGAAGTCGCGGAAGACTTCGGAAGTTTAGAGGGGGCACTCATGTCAAATCATCCCCGGCAGGGCGGCGTAGAAGAGGGTGGCCTGCACAACGTCGTGCAGGGACACCTGGTCATTGACGGTGTGCGCGTAGACCTCGTCGCCGGGGCCGAAGCCAATGCTGGGGATGCCCGCCTTGCCCATCCAGTAGATGCCGTTGGTGGAGAAGTTCCACTTGCCCACTCTGGCCTCCCGGCCATAGACAGCGCGATAGGTGGCCTGGGCAGCGTGCAGGAGGGCATGATCGGCTGGGAGGAGCCAAGCCGGGTAGTGCTCCTCCACGGGGAAGACATAGCCGGTGTAGCTGGGGGCGTCATAGTAGGTGAGGGCATCCACGACAGCCTGCTCTGCACCGGGCAAAGCCTTGATCTGGGCCAGGGCCGCCTCGGCGGTCTCGCCGAGGGTCAGGCGACGGTCAATATAGATAGTACATTGCTCGGGTATGGCATTGAGCGACGTCGTTGAGCATTCGATCCTGGTGACCGCTGCGCTCCCCGGCCCCAGGAAGGGGTCGTCACCCAGCTTGTCGTGCAGGGCCTGCACGCCCGCGATGATAGGCAGCATCTTGTAGATGGCGTTGTCGCCCAGTTGGGGCGATGCGCCATGGGCCGAGCGACCTTTGGTGACAACCCTGATGAGCATCCGCCCCCGTTGCCCTCGAGAGATGCCCATGTCGGTGGGCTCGCCGATGACCACGAAGTGGGGACGAATCCCTTCTACCTCTACGAGGACATTCGGCGCAAGGCCCTCGCATACCTCCTCGATGTTGCCGAAGTAGTAGAGCGTCCAATCCTTTGCCAGGCCGAGCTCCTTGAGGGTGGCCAGGGCGTAGACCATGCCCGGCGTGCAGCCCTTGGCGTCGCAGGCGCCCCGGGCAAAGAGGACGCCGTTCTCGACCTTGCCCTTGAAGGGATCCCAACGCCAGGCCGCCGGATCGCCCACACCCAGCGTGTCCAGGTGACCATCGTAGAGGAGTATACGCCGCCCGTTGCCCACGCGGCCCAGGAGATTGCCCATGCGGTCGAAGCGCACCTCGTCGAAGCCCAGGCTACGCATCTCGTGGGCTACCCGCTGGGCCACCGGCCCGATCTGGCCATCTGTGCTGGGAATGGCCACGATCTCGCGCAGGAAACGGATGATAGCCTGCTCGTGATGTGCCAGGCGGCATCGGATGGGGCTGATGAGATCAGCGGGACTGCACATCGTTCCATCCTATGCCAGAAGGCTCTCGACGATTTCTTCGATCACCGCCAGCTCCGTCGAGGTCGGAGCGCGGCGGCTGCTACTGATGGCAGCAGACAGAGAGGCAAGCTTGGCGTGAAGCGGGTTTGTGCGGTCAAAGGCCGGTATGCTTATGTATTCCGTTACGTGACTCGCGACTTGAGTACCGACCACGTAGCCGACAACGAACGCGCGCACCGCTGTCGAGTTGAGGAAGCCGCAGAGGTAGTGAGCCTCATCGGCGGTGTCGCACGGGACGAAGTAGAGCTTGTGATCCAACACCACAGGAACTTGTCCGAGGTAAGGGTCATTTCTGGGACCAATGTAGCTGACGCAGAACTGAGTCGGATCCTGAATCTCGCGCCAGGCGACCTTGTATGGAGCAAACGTATACGGTCCCACGTTCCAAAGGGAGTAGTACGGTGCTGCCTGAGCTCTCTTCATCCCGGAATGGTAGCGTCTGTAAGAGGCACGATTCTCGAGTTGGTCCCTGTAACGTCGAAGATAGTCGAAGGCGTTGCGGTATTCTCGCATGGTCGCTTCCGGAAAGCCCGTCATGCCTTCCTGCGGTACGATGACGTAGATGTGCGAATCCAGTACATAGAAGGGACGGGCGTCGCGACCTCTGACGACAGGGAAGACAATGCTGGGCTCGATCCATCCCTCGTATGGCGAAACCTGATGTCGTCCAATGGCGTGTAGGTTACGGAAATGGAGCAAACCATCAGCTCTGCGGGCCAACAACTCAATCCAATACACACCGTTCAGGTC
>DAOUCN010000056.1:0-12834 GCA_034431995.1 Chloroflexota bacterium
CTAGATCTGTACCGCGACATGCTGAGGGAGCAGCAGCCCGCAGGCAGGGAGTGACAGAGGGATCACTGCGGGATGTGGGCGTGACGTAACCCCACCGGATAGGACAAGTCCCTGGCTTCCGTCAACCAGAGTCCACATTGATCTTCTGCAACGCACAAGACGCTTGACAAATCAAGAGAAATATGGTGCAATGCCCACCGGCGAGGTGAGCAGCATGAGTGACATGATGACACCGGAGCAGGTGGCCGGATACCTGCAACTGACCAAAGATACCGTCTACCGGCTGATCCGGCGTAGAAAGCTGGCAGCAACGCGCATCGGCCGCACGTATCGCGTGCCCAGGGAGGATCTCGAAGCATTCATCGCCGCCAACAGCACGCGTGGGGAGGTGCGCCAGGCGCTGTTTCGGCGCGTCATGGGGATCGCCGCCCGCAATCTAGAGCTCGATGCCGACGCAGTGCTCGATGACCTGGAGCGGGGCGACGGCGAAGAAGGCCCAGCAAAGAAGGCATGATCACCGCCGTCCTTGATGTCAACGTGGTCGTGGCCGCGGTCTTGGCGCCCCGGGGCGCCACGCGGCAGATCCTTTCTGCCTGGCGGGACGCGCGTTTCTGTCTTGTGACGTCCGAGGGCATTGTCGCGGAGATCGGGGACAAGCTGCGCGATCCCAAGGTCGGCGGGCGCTACGGCGTGGGCAGCGAGGACGCCGGCGCTGTGCGTGCGCTGTTGTTGACACAGGCCGAGGTCGTGGCCGTGAGAGTGCGCGATGTCGTGGCTGTGACTGGCGACGCTGAAGACGACTACGTCCTGGCCACCACGCGCCTGGCGCGGGCCCACTATCTCGTCACCGGCGATCGGCGTCTCCTTGCCCTCGGCCAGTACGCGGGCAGCAAGATCGTCAGCCCCCGAGAGTTCCTGAATATCCTCGAACGGACGGGGCGCGACTGATGGATCGGGCGACAGAATGACGCACAGGCTGGCCGCGGTGGCTAGACGGCGGACAACAGGATACAAGTGCTTCCGCCCCGTGGCGGGCGGCAACCTCTTCGCCGTGCCCACGTGCGCCATTCCCGATTTCGCTTGAGGCGACGCCCCCAGCCAGCCGGCAGTGCCAGTGGGCGCGCTGAGCAATGCGGTGACGCGGGATCGAAACGGCGTGGCACGGACGGCAAGCTCGGCGGCCGGGGCGTGTGGACGGTGATGGCGGTGGTTGTCCAAGTGGCGAGAGCGCTGGCCTAGTCAGAGATAGCGTGCCCGAGTCGTGCGTGCTAGTTCGGGTTGCGCGAGCGGCATAGATCTCCTGGAACTCGCGAATGAGCTTGTACGACTCATACATGTAACCCTTGCAGGATAGTCTTGCGGGACATAGCTTCTCTTTCCTTGCAGATTCCATTTACCTATGCTCAAACCGGATCTCGTCTAAATAGAACACAGCGCCATTCAAGTTGCCACTTCGGTTAGTCACCCAGAGAAAGCCCCCGATGATATAGCTCAAATTCCGATTGGTCAGATCAATTGTGTACTCATGCCATTCAGTTGTGAGCGTTATCCACCTGGAAATCTTGCAGGTTGAATCAGGATACGGGGCAATTGGATAACACGTCATGGCATCGCGGCCCAGGCCACCCATGCCCAATTCGATATGCTCTCCGCCCAACTCACCCCTGGCACAGAAAACCAACTTGCTGTACTCGCTCAGGTCAAAGCCTGCATCAGGCATAAATCCCCAGTTGTTTTCAGGCTCCTGCCAATACACACCAGCCCACCAACAAGGTGGCCCATAGGACTCACAGCCATAGGAAGGTCCATCCCCCTGCGCATTATAAGAGATACGAATGGCTGTTGTCCCCCCACAAGTAGTTCCGGTGTACCCGTCGTTGAGGCTAATGTCACCGGTGTCCCCCATCCAGCCCGAGGGCACGAAATGATTGACCGGCGCCCCTCGGTCGGCATAAACGTAGAATGGCGTCGGACTCGGCACAGATGTGGATGTAGGCGTTGTGGTGATAGTAACCGTGCGAGAGGGTGTTGATGTTTCGATTGGCGTTGCTGTAGGTATCTGGGTAATAGTTGCTGTCTTTGTGGGCGTCCTAGTGTTCGTTAGACGTGGTGTGTTCGTCGTCGTGGGCGCATGTGTTGCGGTTGATGTCGGACTGATGGTAGAGGTGCTCATTGGCGTAGATGTGCGTGTAGGTGTAACATACCGGTTGAAAACGTAGCGGATATCATCGAGGTAAAATGTGGCACCATCCGGATTTCTACTTCGGCTGGCTGCCCATATGAAGCCACCGACCACATGGCTTAGGTCCACGCTCTGATCCAGAGTGAGGCAGTACTCTTCCCATTCGCTCGTGAGCGTGAAGACCCCTTCATAGACGGGTGGGCAGACAGAATCAGGATAGGGCATCTCTAGGTCGCATGTGAGTTTCTGGCGGGTACAGGTACCTGGCTGGTATCCTATGCCACCGACCTTGAACTCGATCTTCTCGCCGCCCTGTTCACCCTTGGCCGAGAAACATAGGGCATCTGCGCCAGTCAGATCATAGCCCCCAGGGCGATCCCCCCAATTGTCAGCAGGATGTACCCAGGCTACGGCAGCCCAATTGTTCCCTTCCGATCCAGTGGCCGCATAGTGGACGCGTATCGCTGTTGAGCCAGACTGTACATCCCCCCGCCAGCACTCGTCGAGGATAATATCGGTGTAATCTCCCATGAATCCTGTGGGAAGGTAATGGTTGCCGGCCACGTCTTTGTCGGTGTAGATATTGAAGAAGTACTGCCCGGTTGGACTAGGGGTTGGCGTCCGCGTTGCCCAGTCTTCGCCGTAAATGTACCTGATGTCATCCAAGTAGAAGATCGCACCCTGGGGATTGAGACATTGGTTGCTGTTCCAGGCGAAGCCGCCAATTACGTTGCCAAGATTTCTCCCTCTGAGATCAATGGTATATTGCAGCCACGTGTTTGTCAAAGTGATTATGTCGGTCGAGAGGGCCGGTTGCAGTGAATCAGGATTGCGGAAGGATTTGCAGAGGTCACACCAAATGCCCCCTGTCAAGAATTCAACCTGTTCGCCACCTTGCTGTCCCTTAGCCCAAAAGATCAAATCCGTCGCGCCGGTGAGGTCATAGCCTCCTCGGAGTTGGCACCAGTTGTTTTCTGGCTCCTGCCAGTATACTCCAGCACATCTTTTTCCACGGGAGCCTTCTGCGGAGTAGTGAACCTTAATGGCTGTCTCGCCAGAATGGGGGGCACCAGGACAACAGTCATAAAGACCGATGTCTTCAATATCACCCATCCAGCCACTTGGGAAGAAGTGGTTGAGGGGACCTTCATGCTCATTGTAGACGTTAAAGGCCTGAGCTGTCGGTGTAGGACTAGCGGTTGGGGTAAACATGGGCACTGGTGTAGGGACCGAATCGTTCCAGTCCTTGAGCACTATTGGTAGATAGACTACACGGCTTGGTTGGGAACAGATGGAGCCGAGGCCCAATACCCACTCGGGCAAGAGCACCCCCTGGATCTTGTATTTGGCACTTCTGTCTCCGTAGGCCAGACCCCAATGCTTGCCTACTCCACCTGGTTCTTCGACCTTCCACGATTCGTCGAAAGCATCGAAGTAGTAGAACTCGACGTTTTCTTGAATGGCTCGGCGCAAAAACTCGGTGTAGAATTTGCATTGGTTCTCTAGGCTTGGAACTGCTTGGCCCCGGGATTGACCACCGGACGGCCAGCCGGTCTCCCCGATGACAACCCGCTTGCTCGGATACTGCTGCTGGATCTCCTTATAGGTGCTAATCACATACTCCGTGGGGTTGCTGATTGTTCTGCCATACCACATATCCCACCACGGGTAGATATGTACAAGAAGATAGTCCACCGCATCAATCACAGCAGGATGGCCACGAAGGATGTCCCATATTTCCGCTGTCGTAACAGGTACATCTACCTGTTCTTTCACACGGTTTATGTAATCAATCAACTGCGCTTCCGTCAGATCGTTGCGCAGTAGTACCTCGTTGCCGACAATAACGGAGTCAACGGTGGAATACCGATTTGCCACGGTGATGACACAACCAATCTCCCGCTCGTTGACCGCCATGTCACCTCCCAGCCATGCCCCTGCCTCCACACTCAGGCTGTAGTTTTCTGCAAACTCAGGGATCTTTCCCTGGACTCCGCATGACGTGTAGGTCCGAATCCCGTTGGAGTTGTGGAATAGGAAGGGGATATCAGCTTCAATTTCGTCCACCGTAGGGAAGATGCCTGCGTTTGGGCTCTGGCAATAACGGAAGGGGCTGTAACCATAGCCCCGGAGCATTCGCAGCATGGGGCGGAGTTCGATTGTGATCTGGGATATGTCCCAGGCCGTATGTGGGGCAACACGGAACGTCAAGGTATGGGTCATAGACTGCGTTACGACGAAGGTCAGAGCCACCGGAGGTTGCTGCACGGCGTAGTAATCCCCAAACGTGCTCTGCTGAAGGGATCGCTTGGTCCATAGAGGGTATCCATCGACATCGATGGTTGCTGTCATCCCTGGCCTAGGCGAGTGGATACCTTTGCCGTTGCGGTCGGGCCAGGAGATCGTGAGCACCCCGATGGTGGGAGAGATGATGCCGCCGATGTAGACCTCTGCGGTGGCCAAACCCCCGTTCCAATCCCCGGGGTAAGGAGATTCTGGGGCCACACCTAACATAATGGTCTCCGGCGGCGCTGTTTGACACCATGACCTGACAGTAGGATCAACAGGGGGATTGGCACCATCACAGGATGTCACATCTCCGTACAGCTTCATGTGGCTAGGAACGATGTTGATAGGAGTCCCTGTTGCTTCTGCGGCCACGTTTGGAACCACGTTTGCAGGATGACTGAAGCCGGTCCATCTCAGTGCAAAGAAGAATGAGAGAGCCAACAAAGGAAGTCCCCAACTAACTCGGGGACGCACAGACCCCCGGTGGTACAATGAGGCTCCCATCACGCCCTCCTCAGGGATCATCAGGCGATAAGTTAAACCGATGGCTCGTGATCAACCAGCAGCTATCTGAACCTCTAACAAATGTCCAACTGTCTCCTCGAGGGTTGCTCCAGCTTTGGATTTGCCCCGTTTTCCTGTCGCGAAATGAGCCGTAACTATCATTCCTGGCCCTTGCCGTTGTTCCTGTGACAGCAATCACGATGTTCGTGTGCAGCACCTGGAGATACTCGATGTCGCGCCAGGCATCTGAATAATACCTCCCAATTTGCGCCTTGCCTTGCCAGCTCTGGTTTCGCGCCTTGTCCCACTTGAGCGCATTTTGCTCGAAGAGCGCTAGCACACCTTCCAGGTCTTGATGCAGCACTCGATCGGCTTCAGCCTGAACCAATGCCCTGATTGTCTCCGCGTCGGAGGCCGCCATGACTGGGCAGGATGGGGTAGTTGTAGATGTGGCTGTTGGAGTGGGGCTCGGACTGACCGTGACCGTAGCCGTCGGACTGGCCATCGGGGTGGGTGTCACAGTTGCAGTGGGACCCGGTGTGGGTGTGGGCAATGGGGGGGAATCACGCGCAAGATCAGAAACGATAGGGAGAATCACCGCTGCTAGCGAAGCAATGACAGCTAGAGTATTGGCGAGCCTTGATAGAGTCTGATCATGAATACAGCCTTTCTTTGAAGCCAGAAATAAACCCACAGCAATCAGCATCAGGGCGACCAATGCAACGGTTAGCATAGAATCATGCTCCTTTCTCGCCCCTTTATCACCGCAGCTTCCATTCTCGGGTTTTCCCCCCTGAGA
Organism: Chloroflexota bacterium; assembly: GCA_034431995.1. Classification (GTDB taxonomy): domain Bacteria; phylum Chloroflexota; class DTOL01; order DTOL01; family DAOUCN01; genus DAOUCN01. The sequence continues at coordinate 5,775 of DAOUCN010000056.1, forward strand.
CCTCCAGAGCGAGCTATGGGCAATTCCTTCCGTCCGTCAAGCACAAGGCCGCCCCTCCTGCCTGTGGCAGGAAGAGCGGCGTGCGTGATGGAGTGGATGATGGCTGGGCTTCCTGGATAGGGCAGGAGACCAGGGCCGGGATGCCGTAGAACGTCTGTATTATAACATGCTATGAGCAGCGTTGCAAGGGGTTTGTATGTGCAAAACGCATGAATGTCCGGACATGCTAGACCTGGCGTCTTGGCGATTGCTGTTACAAAACCGCAAAGACCGCGAAGCACGCAAAGGATCAATGGCTGTCTTCGCGCTCTTCGCGCCCTTTGCGGTTGGCCGGATGCTCTTGGCGTCTTCCCGACTCGGCGCTCCAATCTCCTACAGCACGTTCACGTAGTTGGTGGCTTGCACGCAATACGCCTGCAGGCGCACAGTGCCCGCAGCGGGCTTGTCACCGCGTCGCCAAAGCAGCAGCGCCAGCACGTTCTCGCCGTGCAGGTTGAGGACACCCTCGGGCAGGTAGAAGTGGCGCTGGGGGCACACGCTCCAGTCCCGGGCCACCAGCACGCCGTTGAGATAGATATGTGCCTTGTGGGCCACGCCCTCCAGCCACAGGCCCAGGGGGGCGTAGGCGTCCTTCGGCAGGTCGAGGGCGAAGCGGGTGCGCGCCCAGACCAGGTCGTCGGCGGGCGTCTGGCCGAGATCGCTCGCCTCTGCCCAGGCGCTGTCATCGCAGGCGGGCTGCCAGTATCCCTCGGCCTCGCCGGTGACGCCGGCCCGTACCGACCAGGCGATAGGCCGGTCGGCCCGCACGGCCAGGATCCCGCGCGGGAAGCGTTCGTTGTACAGAAAGCCCTTGTTGTGCCCCAGGCTTTCCACCAACACCGCCAGCGCGTTCTCGCCCTCGTGCTGCAGCTCTGTTGGTAGGGCCACGTCCACTGGCTGCGGCTCTGCGCTCTCCGGCTCGGCGTAGAACTGCTCCGGCGAGTAGTTGTCCAGACGGGTGACGAAGCGCCCGTTCAGGTAGACGGCGGCGTTGTGGCGGATGCAGAGGCTCATGTTGGCCATTCTCCCGCTGTACGTCCCCCGATACCAGGCAAAGCCCCGGTAAATCCCCAGGCGGTCCATCTCCAGCGAGCCGTCGGGGGGAATGGCGGTCCAGCCAGCAGTCTGCTCCGTCCCCAGTTCCGGCGCGGCCCCCGTGACCCGCCAGGGCCCCAGGGCGGGCAGCTTGACCTCTGGCACGCGGGGCAGATCGAAGCGCAGATAGCCGGCGATGCTATCATACGAGGCGAAGACCATCTTGTCATTGATCTCGGCTCGATTGAGATGGCCGACCGAGTAGACGCGAATCGTCTTCTCCCCCGGGCCTGGTGACTGCACGCGCATCTCGTCGCGCGGCAAGTCCGTCACACCGCCTTTCCGGCGGCTCTCGCCCACGTAGCTCGGCCCCAGCACCAGGTAGTCGTCCACACGCCAGGCGTCGTCGGCGGTGGGCATGAAGACCGAGCGATAACGGTGGCCGCCGGACGAGAAGACCACATCCTTCCAGCCCTGGCCGTCGTAGGAGATGGCCACCCGATTGCCGTCCACCGTGCTGTGCAGTTCGTCACGCAGGAGGCGGCAAGAAGCGGGCAGAGTCCAGATGACCCGGCCCAGCCCATGGAAGGCGACCAGATGCTGATTCTCCTTGTGCAAGGCGGTGAAGACGTTGCAGGTTGCCGTGACGCGGGCGTCCACAAAGGGTACGTTCACCAGCACCGGGCGCATGCTCCAGGGGCCGAGGGCGACGGGCGGCGTCTCGATGCCGCCAATTGTCAACGTGGTGCTGCGGGTCTCGCCGCTCAGGTTGCGCAGGAAGACCAGATGGGCGTCGCCCTGGCGTCGGGCTTTGTAGAAAAGCTGGGCGTCGCTGGCCTGAACGTCGTCGGCAGGCTCACTCAGGGCGAAAAGCTCCTCGAAGCTGCCCACGAGAGTGGCGATAGCCTTCGCCGCGTGGTAGCGCTCGGAGACGCCGCCCCATTCGTGTACCGGTGCGGCGAAGTCGTAGGATGAGTACACCACCGGCGCGCCGATGTGGTTCCAGTTGGTGCCACCCACGAACATGTAGTGGCTGTAGATGGTCGTGCCCTGGGCGATGGCCGTCCAGGTCGTGAGTTCCAGGCTCTCGCGCCCCAGGCGGCGGCGCATCTGGTCGTAGCCGATGCCCGTCCACGGATCGAACCAGCCGCCCTGCAGCTCGAAGATGGCCAGGGGCGAGTTGGCACAAAACTGCCTCTTCACCTCCTCCAGCCTGTCGAGGGTTTGCAGGAAGCGCCCATCGCCGCGCCAGTCGTCGGCAAAGAAGATGAGCTGGTAGTCATCCACGCCGTAGACATCCACCAGATCGGCCCAGCAGCCCTCCTTGAAGCCATCGTTGTGGCAAATGGGAACCGTGATGCCTAGCTCACGGGCGAGGTCGTAGAGGAAGCGCATGTAGGCCGGGTTCATGTCGTCGTTGAAGTACTCGTTCTCGATCTGGAAGAGGATGACGTTCTTTCGTTTGGCCAGGCGGGGCACGATGTGCCCATACCACTGGCGAGTGTAGGCCAGGTAGCGAGGGGAATCAATGTAAGCTCCGTCTTTCACGCAGCGCAGGGGAATGTCGGTTTGGGCCAGGAGCCAGGCGGGCTGGCCGCCGCCATCGAGCTCGGAGTTGATGTAGGGGCCGGGGCGGGCGATGACGTACAATCCCAATTCTTCGCACACGTCCAGCAGCCTGTCCACATCGCGCGGGCCGGTGAAGTCATAGACCCCCTCGGCGGGTGAATGGTAGCCCCAGAAGAAGTAGAGGTCAACCGTATTATAGCCCGCCCGCTTGAGTTTGAGCAGGCGGTCTTTCCATAGATCAGGCGCAGGCAGACGATAGTAATGGAACGCACCACTGCGGATGATGGTGCGCTGGCCGTCAATGATCATGCTGTATTGGTCGTAGGCAATGTGGGGTGGCGGGGTCTTTGGGTGCAGTGTGCGTGACCTGAAGAGGCGATCGAGGGCGGTTGGCATGGCATCCTCCGATTGCGGGCAGGCAGATGGGCCTGCCCATGAATGCATGGTGTGGACAGCGCAAGTATACATGCCAGCTGGCCCGCCGTCAAGCTTGACAAGGCGCTGCTCGTCTGCTATAATGCGCCACTGGTCACGCATAGCCATTATGATGAGGAGTGGAACTTGGCTGAGCAATACGCCGTCATTGAGACCGGGGGCAAGCAGTACCGCGTAGCACCCGGCGACATCGTGGACGTTGAGTACCTTCCTGTCGAGCCGGGCGACGAAGTGGAGCTTGACCGCGTGCTGTTGGTTGCCGGCGAGAACGGCGTCACCGTTGGCACACCCACCGTGCCTGGCGCGCGCGTACGGGCTGAGATCGTTGATCTGCTGCGGGGCAAGAAGGTCATCGTCTTCAAGTACAAGAACAAGGTGCGCTACCGCCGCAAGACGGGCCACCGCCAGACCATCACGCGCCTGGCCATCAGAGAGATCGTTGCATCGTAGGGAGGCAGATCATGGCACACAAGAAGGGAGCCGGCAGCTCGCGCAACGGGCGCGACAGCAAGCCCAAGATGCTGGGCGTCAAGCGCTCGGCTGGCCAGAACGTGCGCGCCGGGACTATCATCGTTCGCCAGCGCGGCACGCAGTTCAATCCAGGCGTCAACGTCGGCATGGGACGTGATCATACCCTGTATGCCCTCGTAGACGGTGTCGTGCGCTTCGACTACATCGGGCGTGACAAGCAGAAGGTCAGCGTCGGCGCGCCCGATGCGTAGAGAGCATATTCGGTGGGTCACGCATGTGGCCCGACGACATTCACCGGCGGACAGCATGTCCGCCCTACCATGCTAGGATGATGAGGACATGAAGAAGGGTATCCATCCCCCATACTACACTGACGCCGTCGTTGTGTGCGCCTGTGGCAATACGTTCACGACCGGTTCGACCAAGAAGCAGTTGCGCACCGATGTGTGCTCCAAGTGCCATCCGTTCTTCACAGGTGAACAGCGTATCGTGGACACGGCCGGGCAGGTTGAGCGCTTCATGAGACGCCTGGAGCGCAAGGCTCCGACACCGGCAGCGCCCACCGAGTAGGAGCCTCAAGATCCGTCGGGGCAGGGTGGTTCGCCACTCTGCCTTTTGTCTCTTTCGGACACGGCGAACGCCGTGCTGTCGTGATACAGAGGGCGCTCGCCAGAGGAGGATGGACAGCGATGCTTGGCAGCGTCTCCGCTCCTCGTGGAGCGCGACACGGCGACAGAAGGGGTGGCTGGATTGAGGTCATCTGCGGGAGCATGTTCAGCGGCAAGAGCGAAGAGCTCATCCGTCGGGTACGTCGGGCACAGATCGCCAAGCAGCGGGTGCAGGTCTTCAAGCCCAGCCTGGACGACCGCTATTCCACGTCCCGTGTCGCATCGCACAACGGCCTCTCGTGGATCGCTATCCCCGTGCGCGAGGCCAGCGAGATCGGCAGCCATCTGGACCCAGATGTGGACGTCGTTGCGATTGACGAAGTACAGTTCTTTGATTGGACGATTGCCGACATCTGCAACGAGTTGGCCGACCGCGGCGTGCGGGTGATCGTGGCTGGTTTGGATTTGGACTTTCGCGGCGAACCGTTTGGGCCGATGCCTCTCCTCATGGCCCAGGCGGAGTACGTGGACAAGCTACAGGCCATCTGTGTGGTGTGCGGCGCGCCCGCTACCCGCACCCAGCGCCTGATCAATGGCCGCCCTGCCTCCTACACAGACCCGGTGATTCTGGTCGGCGCCAGCGAGGTGTACGAAGCCCGCTGCCGCGCCTGTCACCAGGTTCCGCGCGGCGAGACGGAGAGTTCTTCCTCCTGAGTGTGGGGTCCACGCTCCACCTGGACTGCGGCGGAGCACTGGCGCGACTTCGTCGCCTGCCCTAGCTCCGCATGGGGTGGGAACGCGGCTTGGTCGTGCCATGTCAGGTTGGATGACGGAGTCCTCGCACTGCACAATGGAAAGGATTATCGCGGTGGCGCAATTCTACTATGGTGGGCAGGCTGTCCTCGAAGGCGTGATGATGCGTGGTCGCCAGGCGTGGGCCGTGGCGGTGCGCGCGCCAGACGGCAAAGTCGTCACCAAAGAAGAGAAGCTGACCGGGGCTGTCTACGGCCCCTCAGTGCGCAAGATCCCCTTCGTCCGCGGCCTCGCCTTGCTCTGGGAGACGCTGAACCTGGGCGTGCGGGCCCTCATGTTCTCGGCCAACGTCGCCCTGGCCGAAGAGCAAGTGGAACTCACCAAGCCAATGATGGCCGGCACGGTGGCTATCTCGCTGGCTTTCGCCGTCGGTGTCTTCTTCGTGTTGCCGCTCCTGCTCGTGGGCGGCGTGGACCGCTACATCGCCTCCTCGTTTGCCAGCAACGTGATCGAGGGGCTGATTCGCCTGGGCCTGTTTGTCCTCTACATCGCCTTGATCGGCCTGATGCCTGATATCCGGCGCGTCTTCGCCTATCACGGGGCCGAGCACAAGACGATCAACGCCTACGAGGCCGGTGCGCCCCTGGAAGCGCAGGCCATCGCAACCTACAGCCGGGCGCATCCCCGTTGCGGCACTACCTTCCTCTTCGAGGTTTTGGTTCTGAGCATCTTCGTGTTTGCCCTTCTGGGCCGACCGCCGATGGCTCTGCGCATTGTGTCGCGCATTGTGCTCGTCCCTGTGATTGCCGCCGTCTCCTACGAGTTCCTGCGCCTCGGCGCTGCCGCCTACTCCCGGGCCGTGATGCGCGGTCTGCTGTCACCTTTTCTGGCTCTCCAGGCGCTGTCCACCCGTGAACCAGATGAGAGCATGATCGCTGTGGCCGTGGAGGCCCTGAAGCGGGTCCTTGTCGCCGATGGGGTCCTGCCCAAGGAGCCTGCCGCGGCCGACCCGCCGCCTGAGCAGGTCGCTCTTGGGGTCGTCGTGTAGGAGGAGAAGCGATGCAGGTCAGAGAGTAGATGACCCTTGTCTACTTGAGTCTTTCCTGGCTGGCAGGCGTCTATCTGGCCTCTCAGTTGCGCGTGCCGGCACCTACTATCCTGCTTATCAGCCTGGCTCCCCTCGCGGCGGCCATCCTGTGGTGGAAAGATGACCGCGTGCGCCTGCCTGCGCTGTGCCTGCTCGTGCTGGCTGCAGGCGGCTTGCGCTACGAGACTGCCCTGCCCTCGCCCGCAGACTACTCGGTCGCCCAGTATGTTGGCCCACGTCCAGTGCAACTCGCAGGCATCGTCACCGCCGAGCCCGACGTGCGCGACCGCGACGTGCGCCTGGTGGTGAGCGCCTATCACATTGGCAGCGGCGCCGACAGCTACGAGATACGCGGCGCCGTCCAGGTGCGCGTGCCCCGCTATGCCGACTATCGCTACGGCGACAACCTGCTCCTGTCGGGGACACTCCATCAACCTCCCGCTCACGACACGTTCTCGTACAAGGACTATCTGGCCCGCCAGGGCATCTATGCCATCATGTACGAGCCGCGAGTGGAGATCGTGGAGAGGAATCAGGGCAATGCGCTCCTGGCTGCTCTCTACTCCTCAAAGCGGCGGCTGCAAGACGCTCTGACGACCTATCTACCAGAGCCCCAGGCTGGCCTTGTCCAAGGCATTCTGCTCGGCGTGCGGGCGTTCATCAGCGACGACCTGCGGGAAGACCTCAGGCGCACTGGTCTCACCCACATCATTGTCGTATCTGGCTACAATCTGACGGTTCTGGCTGCGCTCTTCCAGCACCTGACCGAGAAGCGCCTGGGTCGGGGTTGGGCGTATCTGCTGGGATTGGTCGGCATTGTCATCTTCACACTCATGACCGGCGCCGAGCCACCGGTGGTGCGGGCAGCCATCATGGTGAGCATGGCCCTGCTGGCGCGGGCTGTAGGACGGGAGGGCGATGCCTTCACGGCCCTCGCGTTCACAGGCGCCTTGCTGGTGGCCTTCCAGCCCCTGTTGCTTTGGGATGTGAGCTACCAGCTTTCCTTCCTGGCCACGGCTGGGCTTGTGCTGCTGTCTCCAGCCATGGAGAGTGCCTTCGCCCG
>DAOUCN010000057.1:0-5995 GCA_034431995.1 Chloroflexota bacterium
GTAGCTCGCGCCAGCCCATGGTCTGCGCCGTGTCCATCCCGCTGTCGCCCTGGCAGCGGAAGTCGAGCAGCAGGACATTGAAGCCATGCCGCCACAGGCCAGCCGCAATGGGCAGCAGGCTCACCTTGCGCTCCCGGTAGCCGCTGCCCATGATGATGGTACCGCCGCTACCCTGGCGCATCAGCCAGGCGACCAGGCCAATGCCATCAGACGAGGCGAAGCGCACGGTCTCGTACGCTATCCCCATGTCAAGGGGACGGAACGTGTACTCGTCCCAGTAGGTGTGGCGGCCAGGTCGCGTCACGCGCCAGGCAATGCCCCACGCCACGACTAGGATACCCGCTACCAGCAGCGCAAGGAGCGCGGCCACAATGCTAGCCATCTGCACCCCCAAGCTGTGCACAAAGGGCGATGTACCCTGCCAGGGCCTCTTCCATCAGAGCGATGGAGATCCGTTCCTCCGTTGTGTGGACGACTGCCTCATCCCCCGGCGAGTAGCCGATGGTCGGGATGCCCGCCGCCATGAGATGACCGCCGTCCGTGGCGAAGCACCAAATGCCTATGGGGAGTGCCCTTCCCACTACGCCCCCAATGATCTGCGCCGCCCGGCGCGGCAAAGGATGCTCCTCCGGCAGCAGGTACGAAGGATGAATCGTCTTCATCCCACGAGAAAACCCAGTGTATGCCTGCAAGACACGCTGTTCGACGGCAAGATTCCATTGTACATCTTGCGCTGCCTCCGCCATCAGCGAAGACAGGGAAGACAGAACGGCATCTTCTGTCTCCGCCGCCACGTTCCGCCAATCAAGATGAAGCTCCACCCGTCCAGGTATGACGTTGGGGCTGCGCTGATCGGTGAGATACAGGGTAGGCGCCACCGTTGCCGCGCCGAGGACAGGATCGGAGCGCATCGGCATCGTCTCCAGGCGTTGCAGGAAGCGGGCCGCCGCGTAGTGTGGATTCACGCCTCGCTGCGGGACGCTGGCGTGGGCCGAGCGGCCAGTGATCGTGAGAATGATCTCGATGCGACCGCGATGGCCGCGAGCCAGCGTGTTGCCCGTCGGCTCAGCCAGAATCGCCCAATGGGGGCGAAGTTGCGTGAGTAGCTCAACGGTGCCCAGGCCGCCCACTTCCTCCATCACCACACCCACCACGTAGACGTCGCTGGGGAGGGGCACGCCCGCTCGCTTGAGGGCAGCTACGGCATGAACCTGCACAGCGAAGGGCCCTTTGACATCGCTGGCGCCGCGTCCCCACAGAAAGCCGTCATGGGTCTCGGCGGCATAGGGAGGGAACGGCCAGCGCGCCGCGTCGCCGGAATCCACATGATCGAGGTGCGAGTTCAACAGGAGGGCCGGCTCCCGCGCCTGGCCGCGCATGAGGCCAATGACGTTGCCCGCGTGGTCTCTCTGCACATCGTCATAGCCCAGGCCCTGCATCTCGGACATGGTCAGGTCAGCCACATCCTGCTCTTCGCCAGGCAGACTGGGCGTCTGGATCAGGCGGCGAGCGAAGTCTAGCATGGCGGGGGCCTGCTGAGCAGCCAGGGAGCGGATCGCCCCCCGATCGAGATGATGGGTCATGGTGTCACACTCCCGCCAGCCGCCAATGGCAGGTGTCGTTGTGGAGGGCTAACACCCAGCGCATCGCGCTCCCCACGCGCCGATACCGCAGAATGGACAGGGAGCCATTGGCGATCTCAAAGCGCTCAAGGGGAATCAGGGGTAGATCGAGTATATAGTTGAGGGTCACATCGAGACTGCCGCCGTGGCCCAGGAGCGCGACATGCGGCGGGCGAGCGGGGTCGTCCAGGAGGCACTTGACACCAGAGGTCACTCGGTCGTAGAATGTACGCAGAGAATCCCCATGGGGGAAGGTGTCATCCCACGATGAGACGAACCCCTCCAGCAGACCCGGATGCTTGAGACGGATCTCGTCCATTGTCATCAGGTCCAGGTCGCCGAAGTCCATCTCGCGTAGCCAGTCAACGTAGGTCACAGGCACATGGGTGGCGGCCTCCAGGATCTCTGCCGACTGGCGTGCCCGCCGCATTGTGCTGGCATAGATGATGTCGAGAGGTTGGCCGCGCAAACGGTCTGCCAGGTGTTCCATCTGCGCCTGGCCGCGCGGGGTTAGGCTGCAATCGGTCCACTCCCAGAGGTCGGTGCGCACATTGCCTTCGGATTCGCCATGACGGATGAGATACCAGGTAGCGGGGTGCGCTTCTACCATCGCACGAGGACCTTGGTTGGGCGACCACGATCCAGGTACAACACGTAACCATTGCGTCGCCCATAGTAGAAGATGTCACGGGTGAGGATCACGTCGTCTTGGCAGTAGGCAACCACTTTGGCGATGTCACCGCTGCGAAACCAGCGCACGGCGTCGAAACCGGAGGCCGACTTGGTCCGCCCAAGGGTGGCCTGTGCCACGGTCTCCAGGGAGGGGCGAAAGCCGAGCCGGCGCGCAAGGTCAACCAGCATATCCGTGGTCTTGTCCTGCAGCAGGGATACGATGTCTGGCCGGTAGGCGGAAAGGACAGCATAGTCGAAGCGCAGGACATTGTAGCCAACGACTTGGGGCAGACGCAGCAATTCGTCGGCGAGTTCCTGAGCCTGGTCTTCGGTCCAGGTACGGAATCCCGCCTCCTGATCCCAAGTGACAGCGAGGGCCAGACCGAAGCCCCGGATGTTGTTCCAGCCGCCGGGAACCTCGTGCTGTAAGCGCTGCGTCTCCACGTCCAGGAATATCTCGCTCATGGCTATCCTTGCTCTACGGGATCACTCGTACTGTATCATTGATTGCTAGGGGTGTCAAGGCCAACTGAGCCTGAGGCAGCAATCCCGAATATGGCGTAGGCCGGTCAGGCCGTAGGTCTGGTCTCCATACCCGACACAGGCTCTGGTCTGTCACGTGAAGCCACAGGTATGGAAACCTGCCCTACAGCGACCGGGGTATTCGGAATTGCTGGAGCCTGAGGAGAGGAGCGAGGCTATGGAACGGACAACCAAGGCCGCCGAGAATCCCTGGCGATGGTTTCGGCAGGATCCGGCCCTGGCACGGGCCATGCAGACGATGCTTCTCACGGGAGAGGGCGGGGACATCATCGCCGCCATGCGAGCCATGGATCCGGCAGCCGTGCTCGATGCCGTGGGGGCTTCTTTCGGCGACCTCTGTGAAGAGGCCAGCCGCGCCTACCAGACCGCCCGCCAGCGTGCCGACCAGTGGGCATTCTGGCAACTGCTCCTGGGCATCGGCACGGTGGCGGCCATCGGCGTGACCATGACAGTCACCATGCTCGGTCTCCTCAGCGCAAGTGTCAGCGCAGGAGCACTGTCTCTCGTCACCGGGTCAGCAACGGTTTGGTTTGACCGCAAGGTCGAAGAGAATCGCGCAGAGGCCCAGGCGCGCTTTGAGGACATGGTTCGCTATTGCACACAGAACAGACTGATTCTTCAACTCAGCAAGGCCCTCGATGGCCTGGAACCGGAACAGCAAGAGCGACTTGTGCAGGCTGTCCTCAGCATGCGCATGTGAGGCCAGCCCGCAGCACAGCCACTGAAAGAGCGGCTCACCTGGCGCCGCGCCAGACGCCTACACATGTCACAATCAACTGAACCCATATCACCTTTGCCGTGCGCGCCCAGTCTCATCACGAGCCTGTCTGCCCTGCGCCGCCTCTCCGCTCGCCTGCTGAACAGCCCCGCCGTGGCAGTGGACACGGAGTCCGACAGTCTCTACTCGTACCACGAGAAGATCTGCCTGGTCCAGTTTTCCCTCCCAGACAGCGACTTTATCATTGACCCCCTCAGCATCGGCAGTCTCGATCCCCTGGCGGAAGTCTTCGCCAGCCCGTCAGTGGAGAAGATCTTCCACGGCGCCGACTACGACATCATTTCTCTCAAGCGTGGATATGGCTTTCGCTTCGCCAGCATCTTTGACACTATGGTAGCCAGCCGTATCCTGGGATACCGGAGTTACGGTCTCTCTTCTCTCCTGTCCCAGCATCTTGGGATTACCCTCGACAAGCGCATGCAGCGCTCCGACTGGGGTCAACGTCCTCTCACCTCTGCCCAGCTTGCCTACGCTTGCCATGATACGCGCCATCTCCTGAGGCTTCACGCTTTGCTGCGCGATGAACTGCGCCGCGCCGGATGCGAGGAGGAAGCGCAGGAGATCTTCGCTGACCTGGCGTTTCTTGAACCTCGACCCAAGGCGTTCGACCCCGATGGCTTCTGGCACCTCGCTGGTGTGCGCGAGCTGGACGCCCCCGGTCTGCGCGTGGTGCGGGCCCTGTGGCTCTGGCGCGACCAGCAGGCCCGCAGCGCCGACAGACCGGTGTTCAAGATCGTGGGCGACCGTGCCCTCCTGGCCCTAGCGCGGGTGCGGCCCACGTCTGTGGACGCCCTGCGGCGCAGCGCTCTCCTCTCGCGCTTCCAGGTCGAGCGCTACGGCGAAGCCATCGTCGCCACCGTAGCTGAAGCCCTCGCCTCCCGCGAGCCTGTGCGCCGGCCCACCCGCCGCCGCGAAGGCCCGCCTCTCGACGCCACGACGATCACCGTGCACGAAGCCCTACGCGTCTGGCGCAAGGAGCGCGCCGCCCAGCGGGGTACCGAGCCGGACATCGTTGCTCCCAACGACCTGCTTCTGACCCTGGCTAGTCTCCGACCGCGCAACCTGGCCGACCTGGAGACCATACCCGGCCTGGGCCCATGGCGCCGCCGGACATACGGAGCCGACATTCTGGCCACAATTGCCCGGGCACTCGGTCCCTGAGGCGGGCTGTGCTGTTGCCGGCCTACACGTCCATCATGTTGGCCGCTCGGCTGACCCCTTGTGCGTGACCGCCTGACCCGTCGCGATGGGACGATACCGTATGGTGGAGTGCGATGAACTGCAGCGACCGCTATCACGTGGGTGGAACACGTGGAATACGCGAAGCGTTCTCTGCCACGTCCTTCTGCCAGACGGATTCGCTCTCAACCTGCGCCTGAAGGACTACGCCAGCGGAGCATACCTGCATGAGGCGCTTCTGGGGCGCCGCGGCCAGGATGACGAGCAGATCCGGCCAGGTCGCCATGCCTACGACGGCAGCTACACTGAGCTGCACATTCGATGGCATGGCGTTGCATGCACCATCCAAAGCGCCAGCGATGGCGAGACACTGGTCCTCTGGGCAGCACCCCTGAGCCGTCACCGGAAGCCTCCCCTACTTGTGGTGGAGACAGGCATGCTCTGGAATCGCCCCGGCTCACTCGCCCGCGGGGACAACACCCTGCTGGCCCGTCTGCCTCATCGCCAGGTTCCCGTGCACTGCACGAGCGCCCATGTCCCGGAAACGAACATCCCGGCTCAGACGCCGTTCCTTGCCGTGCCCCTCGCTGGCCCAATCGGCGTGTCGGCTGGCCGGCGGAGAAGCGAGGCCGAGATACAGTCCCTGGTGCAGCGCGCTCGGAACGAGTACGATGCCCGGGCACAGCGATATGGCGGCTTGAGCGAGACGTATGCTGCAGTTCAGAGCTGCCTGGCCTGGAACACCATCTTCGACCCACAGGGCGAGCGGGTCATCTCGCCCGTCAGCCGCCTGTGGAGCTGCCGCGCCGGCGGCTACGTCCTCTTCTGCTGGGACACATATCTCGCCGCATACATGGCTGCCCTTGACAACCGCGATCTGGCCTACGCCAACGCCCTGGCGATCACGAGAGAGGCGGAAGACCTGGGCTTCGTGCCGAACTTCGTCCACGCCACAGGCTTCAAGAGCCGCGACCGCTCGCAGCCACCCGTTGGCTCCTTCGTCGTGCGTGAGCTCTATCGCCGCTTCGGCGATCGCTGGTTCCTCGCTGAGGTCTTCCCCCTGCTCCTGACGTGGAATCGTTGGTGGGTGGAGAAGCGGCGCTGCGGCCATCTCCTGTGCTGGGGATCGAATCCGTATGCTCCTCTCGTCGGCAGTCGCTGGGAGACGGAGGGCGTAGGCCAGAGGGCTGGCGCCGCCTAT
>DAOUCN010000058.1:0-1854 GCA_034431995.1 Chloroflexota bacterium
CTCCTGGTGGACTGCGCCCCTCAGGCTGGCAGTCCAGGGGACAGGCCAACCGCCCGCAGAGATGCGTCCAATCACCAGGTTTTCTGGCTTGTCAAGACGCTCTCTTGACGCTATAATGGCGTCTGGTCACGCAGAAGGGAGAGTGACGGTGATACCAATCGTCTCAATCGTAGGCAGGAAGAACGTTGGCAAGACGACGTACTTGGAGAAACTGATCCCCGAACTGCGCCGACGGGGATACCGGGTGGCCACCGTGAAGCACGATGTCCATGGCTTTGACATTGACCACCCGGGCAAGGATACCTGGCGTTTCCGCCAAGCAGGATCCCACGCCGTCGCCATTGCATCGTCCGATTGCCTGGCCCTCATCCGGGCCTGGCCCGCGACAGCGACGCTCGCCGATGTTGCCGCCGCCCTCGGTGAAGGCTACGACATCATCCTGACAGAGGGCTACCGCCGCAGCTCTGCCCCAAAGATAGAGGTGTCGCGTCGGATCGTCTCTGATGAACTCCTCTGCACGGAGCAGGAGCTGATCGCCGTCGTCAGCGACCAGCGCTTCCCCCTCGCGGTTCCCCAGTTCGGCCTGGACGATGCCGCGGGCGTGGTGGATCTGCTGGAGCGCCTGTACCTGCGGCACTGATCCGCACTAGCCAGCGCCCCCGGCCCTTTGGTCGCTTTGTCCACGGGGATGTGGAGGGCGCTGCCATGTCCTGCACGAGCAAAGCGAGGGGGCTTCGTCGTAGGCGAGCGCATGAGCGTCTGGTGCTCTCTTGGCGACATCGGATAGGGGCACGGGGCACCGTGTTCCTACCCCACACGTCATGTCAGGCTCCCCTAGCGGATGAAGCTTTGCGTCCATACCGGCCGCTCAGGCTTGGGCGTGAGCTGCTGCCATGCCTCGTCCGTCATGCGCTTGGCTAGGGGAACGGTGAACTCGTAGTAGGAGAAGACGCCGCCCTTGGTCAGCGTCAGCGTGCCCTCCACGGGCACGAGCACATAGATGGGGAAAGCATCGCCAACGCCCTCCTCCAGCCCCTGATTGCTGTTGGTATCGGTATGCACATCGGCAATGACGGCCATGCGCCGATCGCTCTCGTTGGTGAGCTTGCCCGCCTCCTGTGCCGAGAACGTGGTCACGTTCTCCAGGAAACTCCCAATGTCTCGGATCAGAGCGTATTCTTGCTCTGTGCGCGGCTGCTCGGCCAGTTCCTTCTCGGCGATCACCTTCAGGTTGAGAAGCATCTTCTCGAAGTTGGCCAGCTTGTCGGCGTACTCGCCGCCGAGCAGACCTCGCTCCTGTAGCCCCTGCCGCGTCTGGGCGGCCAGAGCCGCCAGTCTGGCGAATACCTCCGGATTCGGCTCCACATAGCCCTTCACTATCCTGGGCTGGGGGGGCAGGCCGGTGGCCTTGATCGTGGTGCTCTGCTTGGCATAGAGGATCGTATCATGGCGCAATTCTGCCCAGGAGCCGAGGGCCGTGTGCAGCTCCTTGTCCGTCCAGGCGGTGGTCTGCATGAAGGCAGGGTACCCTTGCCCCTTTGCCGTGGTGAGGGGAAGCAGCGAGTACAGCCACCCCCAGTACAGGTTCTGCACCCAACCGCTGGCTGGCAGGGCAGCAAACTCGGCCCGCAGTTTGCTCATCTGCTCCTTGTAGTTGTCATACGCCGTTTCGTGGTAGACCTCATCCAGAATCTGGTACGCCCGCGCTGAGCCGAAGACCGCCAGCACGTCCAGACCTCTGGGGAACAGCCGCGGCCGTGCGCGCACCCCCACCTTGTCGTACACAAGCTGCTGGAAAATGTAGGAATCGGGGATGAAGCGCTGGCCCATGAAGCGGAAGCCCTTGGTGACCTC
>DAOUCN010000059.1:0-8847 GCA_034431995.1 Chloroflexota bacterium
CCGTAGTGCTCGGCAAAATCCTCGGCAGCGTCGTCAACACCCACCTTGTCGCCGTAGCGTTGCCGCAAGAAGTAGAGGTGATCCATGATCCAAATATACAGGTCGCCCTCCGAACGATTGGGGAAGCGATCCAGGATGTGGTCTTCGCGTATCTCTCGCACGACGGGCATGTAAACATTGTCATACCAACTGACCACGGCTTCCTCGCGGCCAATGGGGCGTTTCTTCTCCAGACCCAGGAAGTATCGGTGCACCCGGATGTGCTCCTGTATCTGCTTGTAACCGCCGGGAATGGTGAAGCGAATATCGGCGCGGGGGCGAAGCTGATCAAGCTTGCTCCAATCCAGGAAATCCGCGTACTCGCCGATGGCCTCGAGGTCATCGGCGTCCATATCTCGTGCAAGGGGCACCCTTGAGCGACATTCCACCACCTCGGCATCAATGAACGCCACCCCTTGCTCCCGGGCCACCGAGACACGGTGATTGCCGTCCCTGACGAAGTACACATCCCCCACTTTGTACAACTGCACAGGAGGAAGCGTGATGCTGTCGTAGTACGCTTCGTCAATGCGACGCCAACGCTCGCGACTGGAGGAGTGGACCGGCAGAAACTCCCGATCGAAGTCCTGGTAGCGCCCCACGCTACCGATGATGGCGTCCAGCGGCACCGTCTGCATGCCGACGTAGTGCTCTTCCAGGCAGCGCGCCTTCGTCCTCACCTCGTCGAAGGACAGCAATCGCGTGTCTTCCTCTCTGCCCAGCAGGATGGCTATCACCCGACGGAAGAAGGCGCGATTGCGCACCCGCTCGAAATCCAGGGCAGACTGGTGCCGGTACGTGCTCGAGGTTTGCACCTGGGTCAGACCTCCAAGACGCGGAACCCATACGTGTTGATCACCGTCGTCTGTTTGTACTGCGTTTCCGTTGCCTCAGCATGGTGATACACATGCTTGTGACCGTGGATCAGATAGCGTGGCCGGAAGGAATCCATGAACCCCAAGAACACCTCAAAACCGTGGTGGGCAACGTCAACATCATCGTGAATGCGATACGGCGGTGCATGGGTAATCAAGATGTCAAGTGCCCGACCATAGCGAAGCCTGTTCAACATGAGCTGCGGCCAGAGCAGGGCGATCTTGAACCTCATATTCTGCTCAGTGTACTGGTGCGGCCCGCCGTTATACCACCGACTGCCTTCCAAGCCCGCGATGAGCAGCCCCTTGTGATTGACGACCCGCCCATCCAGGTTCACACAGCCATACGGCCCACTCGGCTTGTCCTCAGACGCAGAAACTGCCACGGCTGTGGGTTCGCTCCAACGTCGCTGCGCCTGCCTCCTCGGCTCGCTTGTCACTGCTGCCTCATCCGGATGGTTACCGAAGACGTAGTACAGCGGCACGTCGAGCATGCTGACGATGAACTCCAAATAGTACGCGGGTAGATCGCCGCACGAAAGGACCAAGTCCACTGCGCCGAAGCGCTCCTTCACCCCTGTGCTATACAGCCTATTCTCGACGACGTCGCTGATCGTGAGAATCCGCATGTTCTGACGTTCCTTTGCCCCTCCGTCTGTCCACCAGACTGCGTTGCGTGCTACTAGTTGCCGCTTCGGACACTGTCAGTCCCGCCCGTGCATGACGAGGGTGCTCATTCACTCGCGCCACCAGGTCAAAGCCGTTCGGCGATGGACTTGGCCTGGGTGAACAACAACAGATAGTCGCGCCCGCCGGCTTTGGAGTCCGTGCCCGACATATTGAAGCCCCCGAAGGGGTGCACGCCGACCAGGGCACCCGTGCACTTGCGGTTGAAGTAGAGATTGCCGACATGGAAACGGCGGCGAGCATCCTCGAGGCGTGCTCTGTTCTTGCTGTAGACGGCGCCGGTTAGCCCATACTCCGTGTTGTTGGCAATCTCAATCGCCTCCTCCCAATCCTTGGCCCGAATACAGGCCAGCACGGGGCCGAAGATCTCCTCCTGGGCGATGCGTGCCGTCGGTGCAACATCGCCGAAAATGGTCGGCTTGATGAAGTATCCCTTGCCGCCCAGAGGCTCTCCACCAAGAAGCAGCCGTCCCTCTTGCTTGCCGACCTCGATGTAGTGGAGCATCTTCCTGAAGGCGGCTTCATCAATCACCGGCCCCACGGTGTTTTCAGGATTGACCACCGGCCCCACCTTCAGGCGGCTCGCGACCTCCACCACGCGCCTGACGATCTCGTCGTACACGCCGCTCACGGCAATGAGGCGCGAGCAGGCCGAGCATTTCTGGCCCTGGTAGCCAAAGGCAGAGACAACGACTCCCTCGGCTGCGGCAGCCAAGTCGGCGGACTCATCCACAACGATGGCGTCCTTGCCGCCCATCTCCAGGATCGTACGCTTGATCCAGAGCTGGCCAGGCTGCTGCTGTGCAGCCAGAGCGTTGATATGCAATCCCACCTCTTTGGAGCCGGTGAAGGCAATGAACCTGCACCTCGCGTGACCAACGAGAGCATCGCCGATGCTGCCCCCTGGCCCAGGCAGGAAATTGAGTACCCCTGCAGGCAGACCGATCTCTTCCAGGAGCTCGACGAACTTGGCAGCCACCGTGGCCGCGCTGCTGGCCGGCTTGAGGACAACGGCGTTGCCTGCCACGATGCCCGCCGACGTCATGCCCGTCATGATAGCGCACGGGAAGTTCCAGGGAGGAATCACGGCCCCCACGCCCAAGGGAACATACTGCAACTCGACATCTTCGCCCGGATATGGCGTCAGCGGCTGCGGTTCGGACAGGCGCTCCATCTCCCGCCCATAGAACTCCAAGAAGTCAATGGCCTCCGCCACATCGGCGTCAGCTTCGGCCCAGGATTTCCCCTCTTCGTAGACCATCCATGCCGCGAACTCGAGCTTGCGCCGCCGCATGATGGCCGCCGCCTGAAACAGATAGCGCGCCCGCTCGTGGCCCGGAACCTCCCGCCATGTCTTGAACGCCTCTGCGGCTACCTCCACGGCCCGGTTGGCCAGCGCGATGTCCGCCTTGGCAAACCGCCCCACCACCTGATCAGGATCAGACGGATTGATGGTGGCGAACGTGGCCGACGTCGTGATGTGTTCGCCGCCGATGATAATCGGATACAGGCGTCCCAACTTGCCCTCTACCTCGCGCAGGGCATCTTCCATCGCCCTCCTATTGTTTCCCTGCGCAAAATCAGTCGGTGGCTCATTCTGAAAAGGCATCCGCATGTGCTCAACCTCCTTGTTGGCATGTGGCGTTGCCCATTGTAGCACAGACGCACGGGACATGGCAAGACAAAAACATCGGCGGCGCTGAGGGAATGTGAGCGCCGCCATCAACGGTGGTTCATGGTCTCTGTCTGTATTCGGGTGAGTGTCTATGCTGCGCCTGACAGGAACCTCTGTACGGTCTGGCTCACCGTGCGGCCGTCTGCCTTGCCCTTCACCTGCGGCATGAGCACGCTCATCACCTTGCCCATGTCGCCGGGGCCCTTTGCCCCAACCTGAGCAATAGCAGTCCGGACAGCGGCCTCAACCTCCTCAACGCTCATCTGCTGGGGAAGATAGGAGAGTAGGATGGCCAGTTCGGCCTCTTCCTTCTCCAATAAGTCCTGGCGGCTCGCCTTCGCGAACTCCGATATTGACTCGCGATGGCGTTTCACATCACGGTTGATCACGGCCAAAACCCCCGTGTCGTCCAGCTCATGGCCCTGATCAATCTCAGCGTTGGCAATGGCTGCTCGCACCATGCGAATGGTAGACACCCGGATTGCGTCTCTCTTGCGCATGGCATCCTTCTGATCTTCGAGCAGCTTCTCCTTCAGGCTCACGACACTCTCCTCTGGAACGATCACCTACCGGCGAGACGCTGACTGGGCCTTGCGTCGGCGAGCCGCTTCCTTCTTCTTCCGCTTCACGCTGGGTTTCTCATAGTGCTCACGCCGACGGGCCTCGGCCAGAATCCCGTCCTGCTGGACCTTCTTGTTGAAACGCTTGAGTGCGCTCTCGAAGGTCTCTCCTTCAGCCACGATGACCTCTGTCACATACGCTCCCTCCTTTCGTCCGGCACATGGTCAGTCTCTCGTGTTGCGGGGCTTCCCTCGTACCCCTGAGTCCAACCCCACACCGTTTCTTGCCGCCGCTATTATACCGCCCTTCACTCCTTCTGTCAAGAAAGACCCGCGCATGTCCCACGCTGTCTGCAAAGTCGCGGGGGGCGAGCGCAAAACCTCTCGCAGGCTGATTCCAACCACAGACCATGACGGGAGTTCGCAACTCCGGGTGTGCTGGGGCTCGACCTGCGGGAGGTTGGGCTGACTTTGCCCAGGCCCTGCGCATGCCGACAAACACCGTGGCCGCAACCAGCCGCCTTGGCTATTTGTGCAGGGATCCATGGACCTCACCCGGTGGCAGGCGCGGCGCAATCCTGTACGTTGTGAAGGCAACATCTCCATTGGGACGCCTCGCTTCGTGAACTGGCACCAACACCAGACCGTGTGTCCCCAGCACCGACACAAGGGGATCCATGGGTTCCCACCAGGGCACCACGATCCACTGGCTGTGCTCCACGCGTGCGGCTGCCGTCTCTGCCAGCCATGTCAGCGACGGATACCACCAGAAATCCAGCACCGCACCATACAGGTAGAACGAGAATTGCCACCCCAGGGTGCGGTGATAGACCACTGCGCCGGGCGGCGCGTTCTCACGCAGGTAGTCGGCAGCGTCCTCGATGCCCCAATAGCGCCCGTGGTCGCCGCCCACGGGGATGCGCCCAGCTAGCCCCTCCCGCACGGGCTGCACGAGCAGGCCCACAACTACCAGCGCCAGCACGCACTGCGCGAGCCCAGGCGCGGTGCGTGCACAAGCCCGCTGCAGCGGCCTCCTGTCCCCCCGGAAGACCCCCAGGGTGAGGCGCTGAACGGTGCCAAGAAGAGCGCCGAGGGCCGGGGTCAGGGCCTCCCCTACCCGCGCCAGCACAATGCACATCAGCGGCACAGCAACCAACACATACCGCTCCCACAGGCCAAAGCCGAGCACCGACCGAACAAGCACAACGTAGGCGATGCAAAGCACCAGCGCCCGGTCCCCTGTGCCGCCGTGATGGCGCGGCCACACCACCAGAGCCAGCCCGCCGACGATAGTCACTAGGTTCAGCGGCCACGAGGCAAAGGCATAGCACAGGCCCATCTGCCACCACGCTGCCAGGCGCGCAGGGATCTCCCCAATCTCAACCAGACCGAGTCCACCGTAGTGCGCCAGGCCCAGGGCAAAGGGCGAGGGCTGGCCCGGGCGCACCCATTCCCAGCCCACTTCGAGCAGGACAGCGACAACCAGACACACAGCCAGCAAGCCAGCGACGCGGCGCATCCCGCCTGCGCCAGCGGCCAGTGCCAACACAACCACCACCGGCAGCAAGAGCGGCGCCTCTTGCTTCGTCAGGATCGCCAGGCCCGCAGGCACGCCCGCACACGCCCAGCGGTCGCTCATGGCCAGCAGGCACGCCGCGAGCAGCCACATGACCATGAGCATATCAGGATACGCAGTGGGAGAGAAGAGGACGGCAAAGGGAGAGAGGGCGAGGAGAAGAGCCGCCAGGCGGGCAACAAAGGAATCTGAACATAGCCTGCGGGCAATGCCATAGGTCAGAGGAATGGATAGGGTGCCGGCTATGATGGCAGGAAAACGGGTGGCGAACTCGGTGTAGCCGTACAGCTTCATGGTCAGGGCGATGGCGTAGATAGCCAGGGGCGGCTTGTCTACACCGGGAGTGGCAGCCAGCCAGAAGTCCTTGCCCGAAGCCACCTGGCGGGCCCAGAATCCGTACAGGGCTTCATCGGGACTGAGCCGCCACGTGCCGTTGAGACTCCAGCGCAGCAGCAGTCCAACGGCCATGGCCAGGAGCAGTACAACGTCAATACGGGGATCAAGTCCCCTGCCCTCTATCTCATGCCCTTTGTCGCCTATGCTTCTGTCCACAGTCGTTGTTCTACAGGCGCGCGTACGTCTCCTGCAAGAGCAGGGCGTCCTCCTCTAGATTCGGGCTTTCGCAGACAACCATGCCTCCCGCCTGCATATCCTTCAGGGCGCGGAGGAGGTCCGTGTAGTTCATGTCGGACTCCTGTAGCACCAGGTGCTTGCGCTCGCCCTTCGGGCCATACTCGATGCCCGACACGTGGATGTGCATGTTTTCGAGGCCAGCTCGGCCCAGGACGGCCTCGACCCGCTGCAACACAGCGATGAACTCGTCGTAGGAATTGTATGCCCCAAGCGAGCGTGCGTGTAGGTGGCTGAAGTCAATACACGGCAGCACGCCGGCCACCTCCGTGCTCAGGCGTAAGAGCTCGTCAACCGTGCCGAACTGGCTGTCTTTGCCGGTCGTCTCCGGGCGCAGGACGATGGCAAACCCCTCCTTGCGTAGGGCCATGCCTATCGCTTCCAGGTGGCCTTTGACGCGGCTGTACACTTCCTCTGGCGGGTCGTCGTGGTAGAACGCAGCGTGAAAGACGGTGCCAGTACCTCCACAGAGGGCGGTGATCCGCCCCGCTTGAAGCACCCGCTTCATGCTGTCCAGCACCTTCTGTTCATCCGGCGAGTTCAGATTCACGTAGTAGGGAGCGTGCGAGCTCAGGGCGATGCCCTCGGCGGCCGCCACGGCCGCGACCTCCTTTGCCGTCTGCTCGCCCATGCTCACGCGCTGTACGAACGCCATTTCCATGCAACCGAGGCCGAGTTCTCGACAGCGCCGAATTCCCTCTTGGCTGGTCGGCTTCCTGGCACTCAGCGGGACACCCGCCGGCCCAAAGAGCAATCTGGCCACGCCATCCTCCTCTCCGCCGCCCTCCCCCTGCGATTCCGGCGGCGCAGCCGCGGCGAGAGCTACACCGGCCCGGCCACCGCGACCACCCGCCGATCGAGATTCAGGTACTTCCTTGCCGCCGCCAGCACGTCATCCACTGTCAGGCTGCGGATGATGCGGCTGTATCTCTCCAGATAGTCCAGTCCCAAACCAAACAGCTCCATGCCGATCAGGTTCCCCGCGACGCCATCGTTGGTCTCCAGACGCAGAGCGAGGGAGCCTGTCAGGAAATCCTGTGCCTCGCTTAGCTCATCCGCCGTGACTGGCTCGCTAGCCAGTCGCTGCAGCTCCGCTTCGATGCTGGCGATCGCCTTGTCCAGATTGGCCGGATTCACGCCTGCTTTTACGGACCACGCCCCAGCCCCGACGCCGGCTTGGAGCTGGCTGAGGACGTAGTAGGCTAGGCCCTGTCTGTCTCTCACATTGTCGCCTAGCCGCCCGTACAGACCCAGCACGCCCACAATCATGTTCGCCACATACGCGGCGTAGTAGTCTGGGCTCGTCCGAGCCAGGCCCGGCACACCCAGCACCAGATCTGCCTGCGTCTTGCCCGGAACCGGCAAGCTTTTCCGGCGCGGTCGCGGCTGGGGCTCAATGTCTGGAATCACAAAGGGATGCGGAGGGCCATTCGCCTGCCAACCTCTGAAGGCAGCCTCCATCTTCTCCGTTGCTTCCTGCGGCCCGATGTCCCCTGAGATGGCGACAATAGCCGCATCTGGGCGATAGTATGTCCTGTGAAAGGCAACCAGGTCCTCCCGCGTGATGGAGGACACCGTCTCTTCCGTCCCCTCCGAGGGACGATGGTATGGATGCCCAGGCGGATACATCTCACGATGGAAGCCGTCATCCGCCACCCATTGAGTATCATTCCTGGCTTCGCGCAGGCCCGTCAGAATCTCGCCACGCATCTTCTCGATCTCTCGCGCTGGGAAGATGGGGTGGACAAGCACCTGGACGAGAATCCCCAGCAGAGTATCGAAATCCTCTGTCAGACAGCGGCCATAGAATCCCGCCGACTCATCGTTTGCCCCCACGCCCAGGGTCGCCCCCATCGCGTCCAGCGCAGCGTTGATCTGTTGATAGGTGTGCCTCTCCGTGCCTCGCTCCAGAGCACCGGCTGTGAATTGGGCCAGCCCAGCCTTGTCATCCGTATCATACATGGCCCCAGCCTTGATCAGGCCGCGCAGGGAGATGGAAGGAGTGCTTCGGTTTTCGCGTACCAGGAGCACGATGCCATTGGGGAGCACCGTGCGCACGATCTCGTCTGCCGTGATGATGCCGCTCCTGTCTACCCCGCTGCTGCCTCCGCGCCGGTCGGCTATGCGCTCTCCGCTGGCCCCGCCGTGCCCCGCTGGACGCTGGTCGGGGAAAAGGCCCGCTCTGCCCGGTGACAGATAGAACCTCGGCCCTGACCTGACCGCTGGCGGCGTCGGGGTCGGCCCTCCGCCGCCCGCGTCCGTTGGCACAAACCAGCCCACGGTACGGTTCCGCTCCGTCAGATAGGCGGCAGCCACCCGCTGCACATCTTCCAGCCTCACGGCGTTCACCCTGTCCAGCATGGAGAGATAGTCATGATATGAGGAAGCGATTTCGAAAACGCCCATCACGTAGCCGAGATTGGCTACCCCGTCGCCGGTGTACACCACCTGGGTCCTGACCTGCTTTCTGATCGCGGCGATCTCCTCTGCGGTGGGCGGCTCGCGGGTCAGCCTGTCGAGCTCCGCCAGGATAGCCGCTTCAATGCGACCGAGGGATACTCCTTGTCGGGCAGTAGCGTGGATCCCAAAGAGGTCGGGGTCAATACTAGGCCCAAAGGAGACGCCTACAGAGGTTGCCAGTTCAGTCTCCACCAGGGCGCGATAGAGTCGGGCGCTCTTGCCGCTGACGCCCGGCGCCGCGAAGTTCAGAGAGCCAACCCCCGACAGCACGCCGCTGAGAACGAAGAGAGGCCAGAAGTCAGGATGCCTGGCCTCTGGCACGTGGAACACGGCGCCGAAGTACGA
>DAOUCN010000060.1:0-1651 GCA_034431995.1 Chloroflexota bacterium
GGCCTTGACGGCGTCCTCGGTGTTGAGGTTGATGTTGCCGGCAGCATCGTAGAAGCGCAGACC
Organism: Chloroflexota bacterium; assembly: GCA_034431995.1. GTDB lineage: Bacteria > Chloroflexota > DTOL01 > DTOL01 > DAOUCN01 > DAOUCN01. The sequence goes on from DAOUCN010000060.1 coordinate 64, forward strand.
GTTGGGCCAGGTGAAAATGGCCCAGGGATCGTGGCCGCCGCGGGCGCCGCGCATGCCGAAGCCATAGCGGTCTGGGGGTTTGGTGAGCGCCTTGGCCGCCGTCAGAAACTCGTCCAGCGTCTCGGGCAGCTTGAGGTTGGCCTCTTTGAACCAGTCGGTGCGGCAATACAGGTATAGATAGACGCCCGACATAGGCAGCATGTAGATGGGGTCGTCAGCCTTGGCCTTCTGCAGGTTCCACAGACTGGGGACGATATCGTCCTTGGCCTTCCAGGTGTTGATGAAAGGTTCGAGCTTCTCCAGCGTTCCGGCCTTGACGAACTCGCCCAGCCACCACTCCTTGAGGCGTGCAGCATCGGGTGGGGCCCCGGTGCCGATGGCGTTGATCAGCTTGGTGTAGTAATCACCCCAGCCGATGGCTTCGGCCTCCAGCTTGATGGATGGATGCGTGCTATTGAACTTCTTGATCAGCGAGTCGAAGGCCGGCAGAACCGGCGGATCGCCCCAGTACCAGTACTTGATGGAGACCGGGGCCGCTGGCTTGGGTGTTGCCGTCGGTGGGACTGGTGTGGCAGGCGGCTTCGTTGCCGTGGGCGGTACTTTGGTTGGTGTGGGTGTCGGTGTTGCGCCGCAGGCGGCGAAGGTGGCGGCGCCGGCCACTGCGGCAGCAACCTTCAGGAAGCTGCGGCGACTGAGACGCGTCTTGTTCTTAGCTTCATTGCTCATTGTGGTTCCCTCCCCTTTTTGCGTTTTGACAACCGACTTCGCTCCATCTCGTTCTCACACACTCGTATGGCAGCGTCTCACCTCCTTTCCCATTGCCGCACACGTAGTACCCGATGCTCTGACACTCTGACGCCTGGACACTTTGGAGACTATGCCTGGGCTGCCTTCTCCAGGGCAATCCACTCGCGCACGCCCTCGAAGTGCTCGATCAGGCGCTGGCGGGCGAGGGCAACATCGCGCTGGGCGATGGCCTCGTAGAGCGCATGGTGCTGTTGGAGATAGCGGGGCACGTCCCGCGTCTCATAGGGAAGCCGCGAACGTAGGTTCTTGTGGACGGTCCAGAAGATCTCCAGCAGCTTGAGCAGGAGATCGTTGCCTACGCGCTGATAGAGCGTGCGGTGAAAGAGGATGTCATCGTCCATGACCGTCTCGCTCCACCCGCTGCTGCGGCTTCGGTTCTCCATGTCCTGGAGAATGCTCCGCAGGTTGGCCAGGTCATCCGAGGTGAGGGTGACCAGAGCGCGGGGCAGAAAGGCCAACTCGAGCGAGGCGCGCACGTCGAGGATTTCCTCAAAGGTGTGCACGTCAAAGAGCAGACTGTAGGCCAGGTTGTCGAGGATAGCGCTGAAGTTGAAGGAGCGGACGTAGCGGCCGGAGCCGTGGCGCACCTCAATCAGGCCGAGGGCTTCCAGGCCGGAGAGGGCCTCGCGGATGGCGGTGCGGCTGGTACCCAGGGTGCGGGCCAGCTCTTCTTCGGTGGGCAGCCGATCGCCCTCACGCAGGCCGTTCTCGATGATGTAGCGTTTCACTTGCTGGGTGATGGCCTGCTGCAGGTCGGGGACGACGACACGCTCGAGCATAC
>DAOUCN010000061.1:0-7059 GCA_034431995.1 Chloroflexota bacterium
GATTGCGACGGATCACGCTCGTTTGCGACCGACTCCTATGCCTCGAAAACGGGGGGGTCGGTCGCAAGCCGCGTTTATCCTTCCCCATTTGACCCTCGATTCTGCCCTATTTCTGCCCTCTTCGCCCCCAAACGCGCCCTCTTACCCGTGTCTCGCCCCACGGATTGCGACGGATCACGCTCAGTTGCGACCGACTCCCAAGGCACGACACCCCCCGGCTCGGTCGCAGAGCGTGGGACACGCACGCCCAGAAAAGGGACACGCAGGCGCTCTTACCGTGCCTTCCCGCCTGGAATGGGACATGGCAAGCCGTCTTTGCGACACACCAATGCCCGTGCAGATCGTCTTGCACTGCTCATGCCTTACACGACAACAGCCCTCTTCTCTGTCGTCACCTCCTTGCTGCCGCTGGTGGTCTCGATCTTGCCCCGACAGGCCTGGCACAGAAAGTAGTAGCGCACGCTATCGAGCCTGGGCTTGATGGTGCGGCGCACCATGCGGCACATCTTGTCCAGGGTCTTGTCGTCGAGGAGGCATTCGAAGACGCTGTACTGGACAGGCTACCTTTCCCGCCGAGCCGTGTCCCGCGTCGCTTGCAAGTTGATCACCTCTGCCACCTCGTACCTCCCGTCCGCTGGCTGCATGCGCACGATCATTGGAAAGTGCCCCATGCGGCCATGCAGCTCTGCCAAAAGCACGCCGGCCGCCGGACTGAATCCGGGCAAATTGACGACGAAGACGCCAGTCTCCCACTCCTGTGCGGCTATCCCCGCCTTGACCACCATGGCATCTATCTGGCCGTCGAAGTCAGCGGCGTGATCCAGGTTGACCGGACCCACTGTATGCACAGCCTGTGCCGGGATGCTCTGCCGCAACAGTGTTTCCAGGCCCTGCAGCTGCTTCTCGGTGAAGGGGTGGGCGAAGTTCAACACGCGCAGGCCCGGCTGCACGGCCACGCCGCGCCGGAGACGCCAGCGATAACGAAGCCAACGGATGCCATCAACCACGCCGCGCCCACCAACGATGAACACGGCAATGTTGGCAATCGCCGCCAGGACATTGATGATGAGCAGAATGTCCACCCGTACACCTCCTTGCTTAGTGGTGCATCCGGCAAATGCTTGGTTGAACCGCAAAGCGCGCAGAGGACGCAAAGGCACGGCAATGCACCCGGCGATTGCCCACTGCCCGCCAAGCGGCGTATAGTATTCGTCCTTCTGCGTCTTTGCGCTCTGCGGTTCATAACAGCGAACTTACCGGATGAACCACTTAGCGCGACTCCAACTCCTTGTCGGCCTCCGCTCCAGGTCCCTCCAGTCTGTACTGGCCGTTGCCAAAGGTACAGGCCTTGCCCACATGGACGAGCTCACCGATGCGCAACAACGGCAGGACGGCAGTCGGTACTCCCTGATAGGTTGCTCGCCCCACGAAGCCTCCCAGCTTCATGCGCGTCTGCTGGCGGCCGGAATAGCGTTCCCAGTCCACCCAACGGGTGGTGCAGGCGGCCGTGCGCACCTCCTGAGCAGCGGCGATGGCGCCCTTGAAATCGTAGTCCCACTCCTCGCCGCAGTGGAAGTAGCCAAGGGACGATATGCGCCGCAGGAGCGCCCGCACCACTATGTGGAACTCTGGCCTCTCGACCAGCCGGTCATTGAAGACCAGGCGTGTGGGTGTGACAAAGTGCAGGCTCAGGTGGTCCCCGGGCAGTTCCTTTGCCTGCTGCAGAGCATCTCTGCCGCTGAACACGATGTTGCTGTTGTGGAGCACCTCATCATCTGCGCTGTAGATCCGAGATTGCCGCTGCGATCTGATGTCAACAGCATGCACCGCCGCCAACTCATAGCGGCCCTTGCCCTCGTCCTTGTCCCTGCCCACGCCCATCTTTCCCAACTGCCTGAAGGCGAGCACGACGTAGGGCAGATAGTTGATCCCGTTGCCGATGAGCAGGAAGTCGAACCGCCACGTGTCACCAGGCCGGTAGATGGTGCGGCTGTCAAGATCAGGCTCAATGACGAAGGGACGGGGCACCTCGCCATAGTTGCGCAGCACGACGCTGTCGGCAGGCGGCGCAGTGTCAAACAGGTAGGTATATGGGCAGGGGCTGCGCAGCAGACAGCGCTCGCAGCTCTGGCTACCATTCAGGCAAGCTGTCTTCCTCAGGGCCGCGCCAAAGCCGCCTCGCAGGGTGCTCCCCTTGTGGACGGGCAGCAAGGTCTCTGTGGTTGCGCGCACCTCGAAGCGGAAGCGCGCCACACGCAGCTTCTCCACAGCTAGCTCCAGTACACAACACGCGCTCAGCTAGACGCTGGGCAGGACAATGGGCACATCAAAGGCAAAACCGTACTGTACGACCTCTGGCTTGCTGCGATGAATGCCGGTCACCAGCCGTCCGAAGAAGGCCTTTGGCCGCTCAACGTAGAAGGTCGCCCCAGCCCGGATCATGACCAGCGGCAACTTGAACGGAGCGCCACTGACCGCGTAGTCCTCGCCCAGACGCCCATACTTGATGAACAGCCGGTACGCCCCCCGCGTTGGGTCATCCCCTGCTGGTACGAAGTTGGACAGGCTCACAAAGCCATTGGCGCCCTGCGGCCGGGCAAAGCCCTCGAAGGGCTGGAAAGACGCGATGCGGAACTGGCCGTAGCCACTCGACTTCTTCTTCCCATAGCCTGCCAGTGCCATATCATTGAAAAGCTGGCGCGTCCAGTCCTCCCAACCAGGGGCGATGCGCACATAGAGCGACAAGGGCATGGCGTCGAACCTGCCGGGCCCCTTTTCTTGCGCAAGCGCCAATTCGTCCACACTGTACAGGTTGCCCCCTGCCCCTTCCTCGGGGCCGGTGGTCGTGCCGGTCAGTCGGTTGATCTGGTTCTTGAAGACGGTGCGGTCTCGCCGCGAAATGGGGGCGCGTTGAACGTCAGGCATCTGCCCCTGGCAGGCAGCGCGGAACTCATCTGGGGTGAGGAAGGCCGCCTCTTTCCACATCTTGGCCTTCTCAACCCGGGCCATGCCCTCGGCCTTATTGGCGGGCCTGGGCTGTGCAGAGTATGGCAGGACAGGGACAGGCAAGAAGTCGGCAGGGAAGGCATCGGATAGGAGCAGCCGGGGGTTGCCCTGCCGATACGTCTGGATGAACTCTGCCAGCTCCGTCTCGCCGTTTGCCCGGCGCACGATCGTCCAGCACAGGTGGCCAAAGATAGTATCCGCCTGCCAGGGTGTGAGTGTGGCCGACAGGGAACGGATTTCCAGGCGAAACGTGCCCATGTCAGGTGATGACATATTCGAGCCTGACCTTGCCATAGCCACGGCTCCCAGATGCGCCCAGATAGTCTTGCTGCAAGAGGGTCAGCCCTTCTTCCACCAGCGCCAGATGTGCTTTCTCATTGTCCCCATCGAACACGCGCAGAGCGACCTCAAAGGTGAACTGCGTGCCAGCCGGAACGCGTTCAACGGTGCGCGGGTGCTCCGCGGTGCCCGTGCTCCTGTTCACCAGGTTCTCGGTCTTCACCTCAGCGTAAGCGATGCCCTTCTCAATGCGCGCCTTTTCGAGGACGTCCTGTGACTGCTTGGTCAGGCTGCCATCTCGGAAAAGCACGCGCGTGGGCCCCAGGGTATGGCGAACGTTCTTGTGCGGGCCAAAGACCCGACAGATCTCGCACTGCCCGCAGCCGCACGGTTGCCCATTTTGTCCGATCTTGCCATGTTTGTGCTCGAGCAGCGAGCGCACTTTGCCCTTGAGCGACGAACCTGGTACGTAGGGCAAGTCCGTGATCGGGTGGCGGATGATGGGATTCTCCATACCGCCGATCTCGATGTCTTCCTTCGAGCCGCCGATGCGCAGGCCCGTCTCGCAGGTCAGCGTACCACGGATCACTTTGTAGTGGCTCAATTTGCCAGGCATGGTTTACTCTCCTTTCCTTCTACCGGCCAGACCGTTCCCGGTCTCTGAAGTAGAACACGAAGTACGCCACGATGCTCTCGAAATGCTCCATGAAGCCTTCACGGAAGCTCCGCTCGTCCCTCTGGGCCAGCGCGACGTTGCGATCCACGATGACCTTGAGCACTTCCGGTGCCACCCCGCGCCCCACAGCGTAGGCCGCGTCTCGCCCAAAAGCGGCAATGCCCGCTCTGATGGCGCCGAAGTCAGGTTCGCGCTCCAGTCTCTGTTCCAGGGCCCTCATCTTGTTGAAGAAACGGCGAAGCTGGTGCGAGGTCATCTTGGGCTCCGCATTCCCCAGCCACTTGGCCGCCTTGACGGCTTCGGTCTCCACAACCTCAACCCGGAGATGGCCATTGGCATCAAAATAGCCCTCCTTCAGATAGTCATCCCAGGGTTGTCTCGGTGGTTGGTATCCCCCAGGTCGCTGCTGCATCGTACATCCCCTCCCTCGTGCTCTCACTGGTCACTATTCTTGTCGCTGGCGCCGAGCCAGGATGAGATACCGTGTCACGAAGCCCAACTCATCCATTGCCGAAATGCGCGCTTGCCGCTGCTGCAGGACGCTGTCCACGAGGCGACTGGCCCAGGCCTGGATCTCGGGACTCTGGTTGCCAATAGTGCGGGCGACGGTGTAGGCCAGCAATGCCTTGTAGCGAATGCTCAGACTGTCACCACCCAGGTAGCTCTGGTACATGTTGGCGAAGGCCATCAGGTTGTAGAGCAGCGCCGACGTGGCCCCCCTTTGCGCCCCTTGTCGCAACTCTCGCGCCCGCGCCAGGGCGTTCTCCAGGTGCTCCCACGGAGCCTTGAGACCCAGTAGACTGATGCGATTGCGTCCGCCGTCCTTGGCTTCCTTCAGTCTGTCCTCGGCGTACTCGCTGGCCCTCGCGACGGGTATGCGGTCTTTGGCAAAGGCAATCCCCGCCGAGATCGTCACTTCGGGGTTCGCTCCGACATAGCGTCCGAAGCTCTGGGCTATCTCAACGGCCAGGGCGATGGCCTGATCCCAGGGACCGACGATGAGCAGGTCATCCCCGCCCGAGTACACGGTGTAGCAAAATGGGTACTTCGTGCTGATCGTGCTTTCCATCCAGCCAGAGAAAAAGCGATCGAGGGCACGGCTGAGCATCATCACTTGAACAGCCGAGTCATAGCCGGTCGCGCCCCCGTCCCGTTTCAGGCCAAAGGCAAAGATCTTGCCGAGATGGTCCACGTCTGCCTTGAGATAGCCCAACATCGCCCGCCCATCAGCATGGGCAGCGATACACTCAAAGAAGAGAGGATCATCCGCCGAACGGTACTCATCACGCAGCGAGCAGATTGGCCCCTGAGCATCGCAGTTGCCACACTGTCCGAAGCGCGGTATGTGGTTGGCCAGGTAGCGGAACGTGGCCGGATATGCTCGTAGATCTTGCAGGTCCGGCTCGTTCAGCCGGGCTACGAGGTAAGGCATGCCGGCGATCTTGCCCGGCGCATCCACAACTGCCACCGAGTAGCCGGGCATCAGCTTGATATCGCCAGTCTCATCGCCATAGTAGGCGACACAGGCAGCGCGAGGCAGTCGGCTCCCCAGGCGAGCATCCTGTTCGCACAACGGGCAAACGTCGCTCGCAGCCTGAGCGGGAAAACGGCCGCAGCTCTTGCACTCGCCATGAGGGTACTCTGTCGTGATGACAAAGCGAGCCGTCTGCCATTGTGCGTTTTCCTGCAGAGCATACTCCAGCCGCCGCTGCTTGCGCTGCCCCAAGAGCTCCATCAGGTCGGCCACCACATCACCAAAGCCACGCTGTCCCTCTCCAGCAGCAGCGAAGGCCAACCCATCGCAGCGAATCCATGCCAAATTGGCGCACAATACGCCCTGAAACTCTTGCAGCATCCATCTGTCTGCTTCCGCCTGCAGGCGCTGGCAGATCTCTTCTGTGTCAGGCCGCCACGGTAGCAGGACATAGAACTTGCCGCCCGAGGACATGAGCAGGCAGCTCAGGGGGAGAGCGAAGGAGTGCAGGACACGATGACCGAGCACATCAGAGATGAGCGCAATGACGAAGGAGCGCGCCCGCAGTCGCCGCGCCACCCCACCAGGCCCAATGGCAGTAATGCCGTAGAGGTACTCCTGGATGCCGGAGAGATCACCGACCAGCAGACCGAAGGCGTCCTCGTTCTCCTGCTGGCGGCACAGGCAGGCGGCGAGGGCGCTGGTGAGGCGGGCATGTTCCGCGAACGAGACCGATGCTGTGTGGGCGGGCAGACACCAGCCGTAGCGTTCCACAGCGGACAGGGTGTGTGCGAACAGCCCCTCGAATGTCTGTGCGCGTCTCGCCACGTCTTCCAGAGCCCGCTCAAGAGCGCGGAGGTGATCCGTGTAGAGGGAATCTGCTCTGGCGGACGCCTGCCCCGTTGGAAAGAGGGCAGCCATCTCTTGGGCTGTGGACGGCAGAGGCGTCAGGGGCACGGCAGCCTGTGGCGGCTCACCGCCTGCTTGCAGGCGAACGTGGCTGAAGGAAGAGACGAGCGGACCGATCTGTACGAGAGGAGGGAACTCGATGCTCTCGGGAGCAGAGTAGCCCTCGGCACGCACGACAAGCGACAGGAGCGAAGCGCCTGCAGAGTCGTCCGGCTGTGGGGCAGATGTTTCGGCAAAGGCATTCAGGATCCGGGCCGCGGCTGCGCCGTCGCCTCCCAGGCGCTCAATAGCCGTCTGGTACCAGCGAGTCGTCTCTCCAGGAAGGAGACGGGGCACGTCGTGGAGCAAGGCAACCAGACTGACCAAGCCACAATCGTCCATGCTGCCCTCCGCCCTGAGGTTTACACCCTATAGCTGCTCCCCAATCCCGTTGTCATCCGGTCGGCACTCGGGTGTCGGGTCTCGGGCATCGGGTGTCGGGCGTCGCGTCTGCCCCTATACCCGACCCCCGACCCCCGAACCCCGAGCGGTCAATCCCGTTGTCATCCGGTCGGCACTCGGGTCTCGGGTATCGGGCATCGGGTGTCGGGCGTGGCATCTGCCCCGATACCCGACCCCCGAACCCCGAACCCCGAGCGGTCAATCCCGTTGTCATCCGGTCATGGATTCTGACATAATTCCAGCAGACAGGGTGATATCATATTCGATCCATTTC
>DAOUCN010000062.1:0-5914 GCA_034431995.1 Chloroflexota bacterium
CAGTTCCCCTGTCTTGGGATCCGCCACGCTACTCGCGGCAATGCGTCCGATAAGCCGCTCAGCCATCGTCTCGCCGAAGGCCTTGGTGTCGCCCTTGCGTACCCAGATGCCGCTCTTGACCCCGCAGTCTTCCTCGCGGATGATCACGTTCTGCGCCACATCCACCAGACGCCGGGTCAGGTAGCCCGAATCGGCTGTGCGCAAAGCCGTGTCGGTTGCTCCCTTGCGTGCACCATGCGTGGCGATGAAGTACTCCAGAACCGACAGACCTTCCCGGAAATTGGACGTGATGGGCAGATCAATGATACGGCCCGACGGATCGGCCATCAGGCCACGCATGCCCGCGATCTGCCGCACTGTCTGGAATTGGCCCCGGGTGGCACCGGACACCGCCATCATGTGGATCGGCCCGAATTCATCCAGCCCACGCGCCACTGCGTTCGTCACATCATCCGTCGCCTTGGTCCACGCTTCCACCGTTGCCTGGTATTTCTCTTCCTCAGTAATCAGGCCACGGCGGTATTGTCGCTCAATCTCGGCGATCGTGGTGTTCGTCTCGCTGATGATCGCGCGTTTGCGCTCTGGAATAGTGATGTCGCTGATGGAGATGGTCGTCCCCGACACGGTTGCGTAGTGGAAGCCCAGATGCTTGATCTCGTCCACCAGAGCCGCGGTCTCCTCTGTCCCGTACACCCGATAGCACTCCGCCATCAGGTCCTTGAGGGCCTTCTTGTCCATGACCTTGTTCTTGAACCGCAGGGCGCTCGGCAGCGACTCATTGAAGATCACCCGCCCAGGGGTCGTGCGCACGATCTCACCATTGGATAAGCGGACAGTAACCTCAGCCTGCAGGTCAACCCACCCCATGTGGTAGGCCATCAGCACTTCTTCTGGATTGGCAAATGCCTTGCCCTCGCCCGGGGCTCCCGGTCGCCGCAGGGTAAGGTAGTAGCACCCAAGCACCATGTCTTTTGTTGGGGCCACGATCGGCTCGCCGTTGGAGGGCGACAGCAGATTACGCGTCGAGAGCATCAGCGTGCGCGCTTCCTCCTTGGCCGCGGCCGATAGAGGCACATGGACAGCCATCTGGTCACCGTCGAAGTCGGCATTGAATGCTGGGCACACCAGCGGGTGGATCTGAATGGCGCTACCCTCGATGAGTACAGCCTCGAAGGCCTGAATGCCCAGACGGTGCAGGGTGGGCGCCCGGTTCAGGAGCACGGGATGGTCATGGATGACCTCCTCCAGGACATCCCATACCTCGGGCCGCATTCGCTCCACCAGACGCTTGGCACTCTTGATGTTCTGGGCATGATTGTGCTCCACCAGCTTGCGCATGACGAAGGGCTTGAACAACTCCAGGGCCATCTTCTTAGGCAGGCCGCACTGGTGCAGCTTCAGTTCGGGCCCTACGACGATCACCGATCGCCCCGAGTAGTCCACGCGCTTGCCGAGCAAGTTCTGCCGGAACCGCCCCTGCTTCCCCTTGAGCATGTCCGACAGGCTCTTCAGCTTGTGATTGGCAGACCCGGAAACCGCCCGCCCGCGCCGTCCATTGTCCACCAGGGAGTCTACCGCCTCTTGCAACATACGCTTCTCGTTGCGGATGATGATCTCGGGCGCGCCAAGTTCCAGCAGTCGCTTGAGCCGGTTGTTACGGTTGATGACCCGCCGGTAGAGGTCGTTCAGGTCAGAGGTAGCAAAGCGGCCACCATCGAGCTGCACCATGGGTCGCAGATCAGGTGGAATCACCGGCAGCACCGTCAGAACCATCCACTCGGGGCGGTTGCCTGACTTGCGGAAGGCCTCCACCACGCGCAAACGCTTTGTTGCCTTCTTCTTCTTCTGGCCAGACGAAGAGGTGGTTTCAGCTCGCAGTGCAGCCACCATGGCGTCCAGGTCTATGCGACTCAGCAGATCGTGGATAGCCTCGGCTCCCATGGCCGCCTTGAACACCCGCCCGTACTTCTCATGGAGTTCCCGGTAGCGGTTCTCGCTGAGGAGTTGCAGCTTCTCCAGGCTCTCCACTTCATCGCGTTTGGTCTCGGCATCCTGGCGCACCGTATCCACGTCGTCGCGGCAGCGTTGATCCAGGCTTTCGATCTCCTCTTGAGCCACGTGCCGCAGGCGGTCCTCCTCCGCCTCCAGGGGCGCCCGCACGCGCCCTTCTTCCTCAACGATGCTCTTCTCGGCAGCCTCCACGAAGCGCCGCGCGACCTGGCGCAGGCGCTGCACGTGCATCTTGGCGATGACCTCGCGCCGGCCCACGATCTCCTCGGCGTAGTCCGTGCCTGGGACAGTGAAGACGATCGCCTCCATGGCGATCTGGCTCTCCTCGCCTACCAGGCGGTCTTCGAGCGCCCGTGCCGCCGCCACCACTGCCTCAACGCGCTTCTCGCGCTCCGTCTCCAGGACCTTCAGCCGCGCCTTCTTCTGCTTCTCAAGAGCGGCGATCTCCTCTTTGAGCCGATGCTCGATCTCCTGCTTGCGATCATGGGTCGCCTGCTCCAGCTTGGCTACCTTGCTATCGGCTTCTTCCTGGATGTCTTTTAGCACGCGCTGCCGTTGGTCTTCGTCAATGTCGGTAAGGATGTACTGGGCGAAGTAGAGTACACGCTCCAGCTCTCGTGGCGAGAGATCCAAGAGCAGGCCGATACGACTCGGCGTGCCCTTCACATACCAGATATGACTAACCGGCGTCGCCAGCTCGATGTGGCCCATGCGCTCCCGGCGCACCTTCGCCCGAGCGATCTCCACGCCGCACTTGTCGCACACGATGCCCTTGTAGCGAATGCGCTTGTACTTGCCGCAGTAGCACTCCCAGTCCTTGGTTGGCCCGAAGATGCGCTCGCAGAACAGCCCATCCTTCTCTGGCTTCAACGTGCGGTAGTTGATCGTCTCCGGCTTGGTCACTTCGCCATAGGACCACGAGCGAATCTGCTCTGGCGAGGCCAGGCTGATCCGTACAGCATTGAAGTCATTGACTTCCAGCATTCCTCACACCCTCCACGGGTTGGCACTCACAAACCCTTGACATCCGGTAGCCTGTATCCCGCATCCCAAGCTATATCTCATCCGTCTCTCGGCCCTCGATGTTGATGCCGAGGTCCAGAGGCATCTCGTCCCCGGTATCTTCGGCGAACTTGATGGCCTCCTCGTCTTCATTCAACACCTCCACCGACAGCCCCAGGCTCTGCAACTCCTTGACCAGCACCTTGAAGCTCTCCGGCACACCGGGCTCAAGGATCTCCTCGCCCTTGACAATGGCCTCGTAGGTCTTCACGCGCCCCATCACATCGTCCGACTTGACGGTGAGCATCTCTTGCAGGATATGCGCCGCGCCATAGGCCTCAAGTGCCCAGACCTCCATCTCTCCGAAGCGCTGTCCGCCGAACTGGGCCTTGCCTCCCAGCGGCTGCTGCGTCACGAGGGAATACGGCCCGGTCGAGCGGGCGTGGATCTTGTCCTCCACCAGGTGTGCCAGCTTCATCATGTAGATATTGCCTACGGTCACCGGATGGTCGAAAGGCAGACCCGTGCGCCCGTCGTACAGCGTTGCTTTGCCGCAGATGGGCGTCGGAAGGCCCCAATCCAGACTCATCCGTGTTGCTACCATCTCGACCTGATCATCAGGCAGCTCACTGACGTCGTATCCATTCTCGGCCAGCCAACCCTTGAGGCAGAGACGCACAGCCATGGCGTTGACGTCCGGCGATTTCAGTGAGTCCAGCTTCTTGACCCGCTCGTCAATCTCCTCATCCGATAGCGCGGCAGGATCGGCGGGGCCGTTGCCGAGAGCCAGCCACTCCAATAGCACCGCGCGCACCTGCTGCTCCTGAGGATCGCCGGTTTCATCTGGCACCCGCATGTAGTCCCGATTGCGCATAGATTCCAGCAACCAGGCCCGGGCGAGCGCCGCCTCGATCTCGGGCTCGTTTGCTCCGTCGAACACAGGCGACAGAACCCGGAAGCCCAGACGTTGCGCAGCCCATCCCAGGTGCGTTTCCAAGAGCTGGCCCACATTCATGCGCGCTGGCACACCCAGCGGGCTCAGAATGATGTCCACGGGCGTTCCATCGGCCAGGTAGGGCATGTCTTCAATGCTCAGCACTTTCGAGATCACGCCCTTGTTGCCGTGCCGCCCGGCCATCTTGTCGCCTTCGCTGATCTTGCGCTTCTGGGCGATGGACACCCGCACCAACGTGTTCACCCCGGGTGGAAGCTCATCACGGCTCTCGCGCGAGAAGACCCTGACGTCCACAACCTTGCCTTTCTCGCCATGCGGCACCCGCAAAGACGTATCCTTGACCTCGCGCGCCTTCTCGCCGAAGATGGCTCGCAGCAGCTTCTCCTCGGCCGTCAGCTCTGTCTCGCCCTTGGGCGTGATCTTACCGACGAGGATATCGCCCGGATTGACCTCCGCACCGAGACGGATGATACCATTCTCATCAAGGTTGCGCAGGCTATCCTCAGACACGTTCGGGATGTCGCGCGTGATTTCCTCTGGCCCCAGCTTCGTGTCCCGGGCTTCGACTTCGTGCTTCTCAATGTGCACAGATGTGAACTTGTCATCCCGCACGAGTTGTTCGCTGATCAGGATGGCGTCTTCGTAGTTGCCACCCTCCCAACTCATGAACGCTACCAGTACATTCTGCCCCAGCGCCAGCTCACCATGATCGGTCGAGCTGCTGTCAGCCAGCACCTGACCTGCTTCCACCCATTGTCCCTTGTAGACGCTGGGGTACTGCGTGATGCATGTCCCCTGGTTGCTACGCAGATACTTCTGCAACGGATAGACAATGGTCTCCCCATCCGGACTCCTGACGGCGATCTGGTCTGCACCTGCCTTGGTCACGATGCCAGCTTTCCTTGCCTGGACGATCTGGCCAGAGTCCCGCGCCGTTTGCGCCTCCACGCCGGTCGCCACCAACGGCGCCTCTGGGATAAGCAGCGGCACAGCCTGGCGCTGCATGTTCGAGCCCATGAGGGCCCGGTTCGCATCATCGTGCTCCAGGAAAGGAATCAGCGAGGTGGCCACGGAGACGATCTGCCGCGGCGCCACGTCCATGCAATCCACACGCTCAGGCGGCTCCAACAGGAACCTCTTGCCATGCCGGACAGACACGCGGTCGCCCACAAAGCGTTTGTGCTCATCGAGCACGGCGTTGGCCTGCGCGATGACATACTGCTCTTCCTCGTCAGCAGACAGCCACATGATCTCGTTGGTCACCACGGGCACGATCTTGATAGTCTCTTTGGCAACAGCCGCGATGCGCTCCGCCAGCTCTCGATCAATGATCGTACCCCTACGGGCGATCACCTCGCCCGTGGCGGGCTCTACCACGTCCTCACGCAACGTGTGGCCGATCAGGGCCGTCGCTTCGTTCTTGACCATGTTCACGGCTCTGCGGTACGGCGTCTCGATGAAGCCATATTCGTTGATACGACCGTAGGTGGCCAGGGACCCGATCAGGCCGATGTTTGGGCCTTCGGGCGTCTCGATAGGGCAGACACGCCCATAGTGGCTGTGGTGCACGTCGCGCACGTCAAAGCCGGCCCGATCGCGGCTGAGGCCACCCGGCCCCAGCGCCGACAGCCGCCGCTTGTGCGTCAGTTCGGCCAGGGGATTCGTCTGGTCCATGAACTGAGAGAGCTGGCTACCGCCGAAGAACTCCCGCATGGCGCCCACGACCGGACGAATGTTTATGAGTACAGCCGGTGTCGCTTGCTCCGGGTCTTGGATGCTCATACGCTCCCGCACCAGACGCTCCATGCGCAGCAGACCGATGCGGAACTGGTTCTGGATCAGCTCGCCCACCGATCGGATGCGCCGGTTGCCCAGATGGTCTATGTCATCGGGCGGCTCTACACCATTGCTGACCCGAATGCAGATCTCGGTAATGCGGATCAGGTC
>DAOUCN010000063.1:0-11663 GCA_034431995.1 Chloroflexota bacterium
GAGCAACGTCATTTCTGGTACGGCTGGTCACGCTACCATCGGCGGGGGTGAGAGCAACGTCATTTCTGAGTATGGAGACAACGCGACCGTTGGCGGGGGCGAAGGCAACACCGCTCTCTACCCCTACACCACCATCGGCGGGGGGCGGTTCAATGTGGCTGCCGGCATGACCGCCACCATCGGCGGCGGGGAGCACATCAGCGTGACGGGCAAGGCGGCCACCGTCGCCGGCGGCTCCTGGATCACCGTCACCGGCGACTATGCCACTGTGGGCGGAGGCGAGAGCAACCAAGCCAGCCGGAACTATGCTACCGTCGGTGGAGGTTCACACAACATCGCTGGCGGCCATGCCGCTACCGTTGGCGGGGGCTGGTACAACACCACTAACAACAATTATGCCACCATCGCCGGTGGAAACGGTAACAAAGCTGATGGAGAGTGGGCTGCTGTCCCCGGTGGCTTCAACAACGCCGCCCAGGGCGCCTACAGCTTCGCCGCCGGTCGCCAAGCCAAGGCGAATAACCGAGGCTGCTTCGTCTGGGGCGATTCGACCAGCGCCGATATCACCTGCAGCACCGACAACCAGTTCGTCGCCCGCGCCTCAGGCGGTGTCAAGTTCTTCTCCAACAGTGCTGCCACGACGGGCGTGCAACTGCCCGCTGGTGGCGGCGCCTGGTCGTCCATCAGCGACCGGCAAGCCAAGGAGAACTTCGTGGCGGTAGATGGCCGGGATATCCTCGACAGACTGGCCGGCATCCCCATCACCATCTGGAACTACAAGAGCCAGGACTCCTCGGTTCGCCATATAGGCCCCGTAGCCCAGGACTTCTACGCGGCCTTCGGCCTGGGCGAGGACGACAAGACCATCAGCACCGTGGATGCAGATGGCGTGGCCTTGGCCGCCATCCAGGGGCTGCATGAGATGGTACTTGAGAAAGACGCCAAGATCGCCGACCTGGAAGCACGCGTGAAGGCCCAGGAGCAGAAGACGGCAGACCTGGAAGCACGGCTGGCAGCCCTGGAGCGAGCCGCAGGCAAGGGCGCGCCGCCAGCACCCTCAGGCGCGCCCCTGGGTTGGCTGGGCCTGGGTGGGCTGGCAGTGGCGGGAGTGCTGAGCGTCTGGCGCTGGCGCGCGGGAGGTTAGCCATGAAACGCGCGCTTGTTCTTGCGCTGCTGCCCCTGCTGGCCGTCGCCTCGCTGGCTCTGGCCTGGAACGGGATGGGCTATGACCTCTCCTGGTGGACAGTGGACGGGGGCGGAGGCACCAGCAGCGGAGGGGGCTACGCCCTGAGTGGCACCATCGGCCAGCCTGACGCTGCGTTGGTGGCCGGCGGAGGCTACACGCTGGCCGGAGGGTTCTGGGGAGGCGGAGCAGTGCAGTACCGCATCTACCTGCCCGCGGTCGTGCAGAACTACTCGAGTGGACCGTGAAGCAATGAGTGTCGGCATCAATCAGTACCCTCCCGCGGTTCCAAACCGCGGGAGGGTTTCTGGGCACGACACGCCGTGCCCCTATGTGCGGACTGCCTTGACGAAGCGGCGGGGCCCCACGCGCCAGACGCCCGGCACGGCCGGTGCGGCGCCGTCGCTGATCTTCACGCCGTCCACGCTCACGCCGCCCTGCTGCAACAGACGGCGCGCCTCGCTCTTGGAGGCGGCCAATCCGCTGGCCACCAGAAAATCCGCGACTGATGTCCCCCCTGCGATGTGCACTATTGGTATGTCCGTGGGCGTCTCGCGCTTCTGGAAGACCTTGACGAACTCCTCTTCCGCTTGTGCGGCTGCCTCGCGCCCATGGAACTGGGCCACGATCTCACGCGCCAGGCGCATCTTGGCATCACGAGGATTTAGCCGCCCGGCGGCCATCTCCTGCTGCATCGCGGCCAGCTCAGCATCAGCGATATCCGTCAGCGTGGCGAAGTAGTCGGGCAGCACACTGTCGCTCATGCGCATGAGCTTGCCGTACATGTCGTCGGGTGCGTCAACCACGTCCACGGTGTTGCCGAAGCTCTTGCTCATCTTGCGGCCATCGGTCCCCGCCAGGAGCGGCACAAGAAAAACCGCCTGCCCGCGCTGGCCGAGCATGGTTTGGAGCTGGCGGCCCACCAGAATGTTGAACTTCTGGTCGGTGCCGCCGAACTCCACATCGGAATCAATGGCCACCGAGTCGTAGCCCTGGAGCAAGGGGTACATAAGCTCCATCAGGCTGACCGGCTGCTTGTTCTCCCAGCGGACGCGGAAGGTCTCGTGGGCCATCATGTCGGCCAGAGTGAAGCGCGCCGTCAGATCGAAGACGTCGGCCAGGGTGAACTTGCCGAACCACTCGCTCTGCCAGCGCACCTCAGTCTTGCTCTTATCTACGACGCGAAAGAACTGGTCCATATAGGTCTGAGCGTTGCGGTGCACCTCGTCTATGGAGAGCCGCGTCCGGCTCTCGTCGCGCCCGCTGGGGTCGCCGATCTGGGCCGTCCAATCGCCCACAATGAGCACGACTTCGTGGCCGAGTTCCTGGAAGTGGCGCAGCTTGCGCAAGGCCACGGCATGGCCCACGTGCAGATTGGGCTTGGAGGGATCGAAGCCTAGCTTGAGGCGCAGCTTGCGCCCGCTCTTCAGCCAGCCTACCAGTTCTTCTTCGCCCACGATCTCCGCCACGCCCCGCCTGAGCAATCTGTGCAGGGTGTCGCCTGTAAACATCATTCTCCCCTTGTCCGCAGACATGAGTCCACTGCAAAAAGCATGTCGCGTGCTGTCACTATTGAGCGAGTGCCCTTCGCGAGCGAAGAATCTTGTATGAACTAGCAGAGATCCTTCGCCCCCAAACTGCATTCGCTCAGGATGACACGGCCCTCTTGACTCTTCCGCAGTAGAGTCCAGACACACAGAAGCCACGGGCACGAATGGTCCGTGGCTTCGGGCAACAGTCATAGAAAAGCCACGGGCGCAGGTGGGTATCCAGCGTGCCCATGGCCATAGAGAGTCCACTCAGCCTGAAGCTGGGGCTGCCCTGCGCCCCGCCTCAGGCGGAACGATCATCCATGGGCACGCCTGGCGTAGGCATACTGGGGCGTTCTCCACATACCAGGCATGGTGATCTCCGTCGGATGGCATTATAGCGCGAAGCGACAGCCATGTCAACCGAAATCCCGTGTGGGCATTCGCAGCAGAAGGAATCAGCCCTAAGCAGTTTCTGGCTCCGTGCAGCGCATTAGAGAGCCGCAACGCCACCGTCGGAGCCTGGGGACTCAAGCGCTTGCCCGTCTATGGCGAGCTGCGCGGCAAGGCCATGACCGTCCAGGCTGATGTCTGGGACAACCCGACCACCATGGCGCGCCTGCTGCGCGCGGCAACGGTCGCCCGTGGCCCGTGGGCCCTGATACCTGACACCACATGCCACCGCGCCCCGCCTAAGCACTGCCTCTATGTTGCGAGGCGTAGCACCGTCACCTCTGGCCGGCAGGTGAAGTTGAGGGGGGGCTGCATGGTGCCCAGGCCGCGGTTCACGTAGATCCACAGGTTGCCTGCTCGCTCCAGGCCTTCGTAGTACCTCCAGGCCAGGTGTGGGAGCAGCGGGCGCCTCAGAATGGGCAGGCGAATCTGCCCCCCGTGGCTGTGGCCGGAGAGCTGCAGGACAACGCGCTGGTCGTGCACTTGGTCGGCGAAGTCTGGCTCGTGGGCCAGCAGGATGACACCGGCATCTGCCGGAATAGGAGCGAGGGCTTTGTTCAGGTCGGGCTGGCCGGCCCAGGGATCGTCCACGCCCGCCACCCACAGGCCGGGCACGAGGGGCCGTGCTTCGTTCAGCAGCACGGGAATCCCGTTCTCGCGCAGTTGGCGGCTGACTGCGGCGGCATCAGTCCAGTAGTCGTGGTTGCCCAGGATGGCATAGACACCAAGTGGGGCGCGCAGGGCCGCAAGGGCACGAGCGCAGGGCGCAGCGAACGCAGCCGAATTGGTCACATAGTCGCCGGTGACGAACACTGCCCGGGGTTGCAGGCCATTGGTCAGGGCGACGACGTGCTCGATGACGGCCAGGGGCACGATGAAGCTGTGGTGAATATCGCTGAGGTGAACGAAGGTGAAACCGTCCAGGGCTGCGGGTAGCCCAGCTATAGGCACGGCGACGCGCTCGACCAGCGGCGGCAGGTAGCGCATGAGCGGCCGGTAGAGGGTGCGGACCAGGATACCCTCGGCCCGATCGAACAAGGCGCGCACCAGCGGGTGGCGGCCCAGGGCAAAGCCAAAGGTCAGGGGGGCCGGGCGTCTCTTGGGCCGGGCATCTGCGGATGCGTGGGAGATGTGGGCGCACACAAGGTTCGCCCCTATGGTCCCCTGGTGTAGAGGCGATCCTTGTGATGGTCCATCGGCGTGCGACGACGCGCCCGCTTTCGTTTCGTCCATGCCTGTGATATACTCTTACACATGTTACGACAAAGACACGAAGGTAGGGACGTCGTGCCTCCGTGTCTTCGTGGTTGAAACTGGCCCAGGAGGTGCCGCCATGCTACGTGGCGAGAGAGTGCTCCTGCGGGCGCCTACCCGCGCCGATCTTCCCACCTTTGTCAGGTGGTTCAACGACCCCGAGGTCACTCAGTTCCTGGCGGGCAACATGTGGCCCCTGTCTCCCGAGGCCGAGGAGCGCTGGTTCGACGACATGCTCGAAAAGCACGAGATGGTGGTGTGCATCGAGGCTGTAGACATCCCAGGTGTCCAAGGTGGCGTGACCATTGGCAATTGTGGCCTGCACAACGTTAGTCAGATTCACCGACATGCTGAATTGGGAATCGTCATTGGCGAGAAGGACTACTGGGGTAAGGGCTACGGCGCCGACGCCATCAAGACGTTGCTGCGCTATGCCTTTGAGGAGCTCAATCTGCACAAGGTATACCTGCGGGTCCACGACTTCAACCCGCGCGGTATGCGCTGCTACCAGAAGTGCGGCTTCCGCGAGGAGGGCCGCCTGCGCCAGCATATCTTCCGCCACGGTCAGTGGCACGACGAGATCTGGATGGGCGTGCTACGGGACGAATTCATCAGGACGTAAGGTGTACTCCGTTCCCGCGCCCCTTGCCCGGTCGCCCCACGCTGGCGTAGAGCTCCATCAGGGCTTGGGCCAGCTTCTGCGTGTTGTGGCGGGTGGGGAAGGTCTCCTCGACCACATCCCGCTGGATGACTTCGACCCCCAGCGCCTGGCCATCGTCAAGCTGCACGGCCACCTGGTTCCATTCCGGCTTGTAGTACAGGAAGCGGTTGTTGGCCAGAACGTAGTCAAAGAAACCTGCGCCCACGTGCTTGTGCAGGGCCTTGACGTGATCGGTCACGGCGTAGCCGTCGGTCTCGCCCGGCTGGGTGGCCACGTTGCAGACGTAGACCTTGAGCGCTTTCGACTCGCGGATGGTCTGGGCGATCCCATCCACCAGCAGGTTGGGCATGATGCTGGTGTAGAGGCTGCCGGGGCCGATGACGATCATGTCGGCCTGGGCGATGGCCTCCAGGGCTTCGGGATAGGCGCTGGGATCGCCCGGGCGCAGGTAGACGCGGCTGATGGGCGCCGCGCCATGGGGAATCTGGGATTCGCCTTCCACGGTTGAGGCGTCGTCAAGCTCGGCGCACAGGGTCACGTCCTCCAGCGTGGAGGGGAGAATCTGCCCGCGCACAGCCAGGACGCGAGATGATTCCTTGAGCGCCCGCTCGAAGTTGCCCGTGATGCGCGACATGGCCACGATGAACAGGTTGCCAAAGCTGTGGCCGTCCAGCCCGCTGCCCTCGCCGAAGCGGTACTGGAACAGCTCGGTCATCAGCGGTTCGGCGTCGGCCATGGCCGCGATGCACTGACGGAAGTCGCCCGGAGGCAGGACTTTCAGCTCGCGGCGCAGTCGCCCAGAGCTGCCGCCATCATCGGCCACGGTGACGATGGCCGTGAGGTTCGTGGAATACTCTTTCAAGCCTCGCAGCAGGGACGACAACCCCGTTCCACCGCCCACGGTGACGATGCGCGGCCCACGGGCCAGGGCGCGATAGCGGTACACGATGTCTGAGAGCTCGCCGGTGCCGTTGGGCATGAGCGGGACGAGTAGCGATCGGCTCAGCTGCCAGAAGGCCACAGCGGAGAGGATGATCCCCACCGCAATGAAGAGCACGCCGCGCCAGAAGCGGTCAATGAACTGGAGGGTGACGTAGTAGGCCTCGGCGGGGAAGGGCTGGGTGCGGTACATGTGCACCATCTCGTAGCCGATGCCCAGGCTGAGGCAGAGGATGCCCAGCAAGAGCATGACCAGCCAGCGCTTGACGTGCATGCCGGGCCGCAGCCATTTGAGCAACCGCTCCCAGTCGCCCCGGCTTCTGGTGCGAATCACTTTCGGCGGGAGATTGTGCCTCATGTGCAGCCTTTCTGCCAATCACACCCTATCCTCCCGCAGGTTCCCCTGGCCTGCGTCCAGGGCAGGCGAACCTGCGAGAGGATTGTGCGAGTCAAGTAGATGACGTTCCGGCACATAAAGCCCTATCACGCTTACAAACGATGACACCCGCCAAACGTGATGGGCATAATGGATTCACTGCCGAGGAGCAGAGAGAAACAGCATTGAACTCCGCGTCCTCGGCGCCTCAGCGGTGATATGAGTCCCTACTCTTTGATTCCCCAATACTGGCGCAGCATGGTCTGCACCTGCTCTTTGATGTTCGCCGGCACCTCGCGCTTGATGGGGAACTCGTAGGCGTTGGCGATGCGCCCCAGGAAGTCCAGAGCGATCTCGCCGGTGATGGCCAGGTGGGCGCCGTCCACAAACTCCAGGCTGTCGTCGGGCGTGTGCAGGTAGTAGGCGCTGCCGCCCATGCGATAGAAGCAGAGGGCGGGGATGCCTTCCCGCAGGAAGAAGACGTTGTCGCCGCCGTAGACCCGCTCCTCGATGTGACGGCCCTGGCTCATGCCCCAGCCCTTCTCCTTGTCGGCCCATTCCACGAAGGCTTTGAGTTCGGGCGGGCCCATGACGCAGGCGGCGTTGTAGCCGATGATGTTGCCGCTCACGTCGAGATTCAGCATGAAGCGCACGTTGGCAAGCTCATCCCTGTGGCGCTCCACGTGAGCGCGGCTGCCCCGCCCGCCCAGCTCCTCGCTGCCGAACCAGACGAAGCGCACCGTGCGCCGGGGCTTGTTGGCGATGAAGGTGCGCGCCAATTCTACAAGAATGACGGACCCGGCACCGTTGTCGTGGGCGCCATAGAGACGCCAGTGGCTGTCGTAGTGGGCGCCGGCCACGATCACCTCATCGGGTTCGCTGCCCTTGATCTCGGCCACCACGTTGCGCGATGTGCCCCGCCACTCCTTCTGGCGCACGGTCAGGCGTACGCGCGTCACGCCGCTCCTGATCAGGCGCAGGCCGTCCTCGAAGCCGATCCAGACACCGGGTATCTTGCCGTGTTTCTCGAACCATTCCGCTTCTAGGCCATTGCTCAGGGGCTTCTTACCGGGATCGGCGATGCAGACGATGCCCATAACCCCGGCCCGGGCCAGGGCCTGGTACTGAATGCCCCACAGCCTCCCGCTGACCAGGGCGATGCGCCCGCGCACATCGTTCAGGTACATCGGCTCGGCGTTGTGCAGGTATGCGAGATCGCCGACCATGCCGCCCTCTGCCGTCTGGCCGCTCAGGCCGATGGGTGAGGCGGGGATAGAGGCGGCATATGGCTCCAGCACCTCCAGCCTGGCCGATGCCTCGCCGAAGGTCCACACCTCGAACTCCTCGAGGCTGGGCACGAAGCCAATCTCGGCCAGCTCACGCGCGATCACCAGGGCGGCCTGCCGCTCGGCCTCCGACCCGCCCAGCCTCTCCCCGCCCAGGCGTTGCAGCAGACCAAAGGCCCGTTCACCGTCAATCATTGTCACGACACGCTCCTACGTCCAAAGTCACCACAAAGGCACGAAGACACGAAGTTCTCGCTCTTGGTCTGTCTGTCCAAGTTGAAAATGAACCGCCAAGGCGCGAAGAACGCCAAGGGTTTCTTGCTGGTGCGTTTTCATGCCTGGTTGTGCCCTACCAGGGCATGGATGACTTCATGGTGCGGCTCATGTATTAGCTGGGATTTGGGGATTAGCGGATTACTCTTTGGTCTCTTCCTCTCCCTATCCGCGCGTCACCGCGTCACCGCGTCTCCCTATCTCCGCGTCTCGCCCCAAGGCTGCTCGCACCGCCTCCGGCGTCGCCTCGACCTGCGTCGCCGCCAGGCCCAGGATGCTGCCGATCCGCTGGTCGTTCAGGCTGTGGCCCGTCAGAGCGACGATCTGCGGCCCGCCCAGCCAGGGATTCCCCTCCCGCATCACTTTGAGGAAACCCGCCAGGGCAATCGCTCCCGTCGGTTCACAACTCAGCCCCTCCCTCTCGGCCAGCAGGCGTGTCGCCGTCATGATCTCGTCTTCGGACACGGCCACTGCCCGCCCGCCAGAGGCCCGCACCGCCTCCAGCACCCGCTGGCCGCCGACCACCGGATTAGCCACGACCACCGCATCGGCGATGGATTCGGCCTGGGGCACGGCCTCCACCTTCGGCAGACCCAGATCGAAGGCGCGGGCAATAGGGGCGCAGACGGCGGGCTGTACGGCGACGATAGCCGGCAGCGATGAGATAAAGCCCAGACGGTGCAGTTCCTGGAAGCCCTTCCAGGCCGCCGTCACGCCGTTGCCATAACCAGCCGGCAGGAACACCGCCGACGGCGCGCACCAGCCCAGGTCGCGGGCCACCTCGTAGGCAAAGGTCTTCTTGCCCTCACAGCGGTAGGGGTTGACCAGGCCGTTGCAGTCGAAGAAGCCGAACTCATCGCGGGCCTGCTGGAAAAGCTCCTCAGCCACCTCGTAGGGGCCATTCACCTGCAAGAGCACGGGGGCATACATCAGGGTCTTGTAGAGCTTGTTGATGGGCGCTCCGGCCCGCAGGAAGACGATGGCCTTCAGCCCGGCCCGGGCAGCGTAGGCGGCCAGGGATGCCGCGGCGTTGCCGCTGGACACGATCCCCACCGCCCGATAGCCCAGCTCCAGGGCCTTGAGCACGGCCAAAGGCATGGAGCGGTCCTTGAGGGAACAGGTGGGGAAACGGGTATCATCCTTGAGCCAGACCTGCGCTCGGTCGGCGGGTGGGGGGAGGCGGCGGGCAGGGATCATGGGCGTGGGGCGCTCGCCCAGAGTGACGCTGGCAATCAGGTCGGGGCGCTCGATAGGCAGGAACTCCTGCCACTGTTCCATGATCGAGCCTCGCCGCCCCTCGAAGGCCGCGGGCGCGAGGTCGGCCCGCATCCGGCTGTAGTCGTACTCCACGTCCAGGTAGCCGCCGCAGGTGGGGCAGAAGTAGCGAAAAGGCTGGCTGTCCACTGTGCGCCGGCAGGACAGGCAGCGCAGACTGGTCACATAACTCACGTGCATCCTCGGATGTTGCTTGTGATAGCCACGACGAAGGACAAACGACAAATGACAGACTTGGGGATCCCGTCTCCAGGATTCTCCGCGTCCCTACGTCCCCGTGTCCCCGCGTCTCATCTACTGCCGGAGGAAGGGATCCAATGCGTCGCGCAGGCCATCGCCCACGAAGTTGAAGGCCAGCACCGTGATGGAGATCAAAGCCCCCGGCGGCACCCACATCCACCAGGCGGTGGTCAGCCAGCCCTGGGCGTTCTCCAACATGCTGCCCCAGCTCGCTTGCGGTGGCTGCACGCCCAGACCCAGAAAGCTGAGACCAGACTCGGTGAGGATAGCGCCGGGAATGCCCAGAGTTGCCGCCACGATCACCGGAGCGAAGGCATTGGGTAGCAGATGCCGCGCCACCAGCCTCAGTCCCGGCACGCCCACCGAGCGGGCGGCGATGATGAACTCTTTCTCCTTGAGTGATAGGAACTGGGCGCGCACTAGGCGGGCCGTGGACATCCAACTAAAAAGGCCAATCACCACCATGATGTTGTAGATGCTGGGCGGCAGGTAGGCGTTCACAGTCAGAATCAGGAAAAAGGTGGGCACGGACAGGAAGATATCAATGATACGGGTGATCAGGTTGTCCACCCGCCCGCCGGAGTAGCCGGCGATGGAGCCGATGATGACGCCCACCATGATTGAGATGCCCACCGCCACGAACCCAACCGACAGGGAGATACGAGCCCCCGACAGCGCCCGCGAGAAGTAATCTCGTCCCAGCTCGTCCGTCCCCAGCCAATACTCGCGGGTTGGCGGCTGGGGATAGCCTTTGGCATACTGAGGGTTGACCGCGTTGGGGTCGTGGGGCGAAATCACATCGGCAAAGATGGCCACCAGGAAAAGAACGCAGAGAACGGCGGCTCCAGCCAGGGCCAGTTTGTGCCGGCGGAACTGCCGCCAGACAAGGCTCCACTGGCTAAGGCTGGCGCCCTCTCGATTGTCCAACGTTTTGCCCTTTGCACGTTTCACAGCCATTCGTCCTTCGTCTTTGGTCCTCGGTGTTCCGTCGGTTCTCGTCTAGGCGAACACAAGGTTCGCCCCTACCCGGCATTGACCCTCTCCCGGCGGGAGAGGGATAGGGTGAGGGCGAATCCCTACTCGTAGCGTATGCGCGGGTCGGCCCAGGCATAGGCCAGGTCGGCCAGAAAATTGCCCATCACCACCACTAGCGACGAGATCATGGTTACGCCCATCACCACCGGATAGTCGCGGTTGATGATGGCGCCCACGCCCAGCCGCCCCATCCCTGGCCAGCCGAAGACCGTCTCGGTGATGAAGGCTCCGCCCACTAGATGGGGCAGGCTCATGCCCAGCAGGGTGATCATCGGAATGAGCGAGTTCTTGAGGGCGTGGCCGACGATCACGCTCCGTTCCCGTAGTCCCTTCGCCCGGGCTGTGCGGATGTAGTCCATGCCCACCACCTCCAGCAGGCTGGAGCGCTGGTAGCGGGTCCAACTGGCCATGGACTGCATGCTCAGCACCGTGGCGGGCAGGATCAGATGGCGCAGCACGTCTATGGCGGCGTCCAGGCCGGTGAGTTGCTCCCGCACCGAATGCATGCCGACGGCCGGCAATACATGCAACTGATTAGCGAAAACCTGCATCAGGAGCAGGGCAAACCAGAACGATGGCACGGAAATGCCAATGAAGGCAAGAAAGGTAATCGTGTAATCGAAGATGGTATACTTCTTGATCGCCGATAGGATGCCCACGGGGACGGAGACCACCAAGGCCATGAGCAAGGCAGCGCTGCCCAGGAGCAGCGTATTGGGCAGGCGCTCGCCGATCTCGCCCTGAACTGACTTGTGGCTGACGAGGGAGTAGCCCCAGTTGCCCCGCACGGTGTTGCCCAGCCACTTGGCGTATTGCAGGTAGAGGGGGTCGTCCAGGCCCAGCTGCTGCCGCAGGCGGGCCATCTCTGCTGCAATATCCCCGCCCGCCTTTGACGGGTCGAGGTAGAAGGCTGTGGCATCGCCTGGCGCCAGATGCATGACAAGAAAGGACAAGACCGAGATGACGAAGAGCAGCGGGATCATCTGGATGAGGCGACGGATGATATAGCGGGTCATAACCGATACCCCTAGAAGGCTGATCTAGCGAAACGCTTGATGAACCACAAAGAGCACACAGAACGCAAACGATTGTCTCTTTTCTTCGTGTCCTTTGTGCCCTTTGTGGTTCATATAGAGCGGCCGCTCAAGAGTGGCGTGGC
>DAOUCN010000064.1:0-5440 GCA_034431995.1 Chloroflexota bacterium
AGACGCCCCGACGGGGCGTCTCTACCGGAACCATTTCTCGCAGTCGGGCGCACCGTCGGCGGCTGGCGCCTGACCGGAGAGGGCGCTACGAACCACGAGCCTATCTGCGAGCGAGTCCTAGGCGCCACTGCCCGGCGCGGGCTGGGGCTGCGGCGCGATGAAGCGTTCCAGTGGATTCCTGAAAGGCAAACGGAAGTTCCAGTCGGGCAGTTGGGGCCACTGCCAGCCCTTGGGCTGCGCAGGCCGCAGGAAGTCGGGCACGCCAGGCACCTGCGCCTCCCGGTAGATCATCGAGGCATGGGTAGAATCGCCCACCACGACGATAGCCACCTTGTCGTCCACCTTGATACTATCGGTGCCGCCCGCGCGCACACCGGCGATGATGCGGGTCGTCCCGTCAATGCCAAAGGGCCCGCCTTTGGCCTGGGGATTGTTGGGGGCGATGGTGATACTGGTGGGGCTAATGGCCGTCACCTTGCCCGGAATGACATTGACCACCACGACCTTGTTGTCTTTGTCCGCGAAGGTGAACGTGAAGCCATAGATGTGGTTGAAGATCTCCCCGCTGGGGATGCCCTCCAGGACCCTCAGCTCGGGCGGCAGAGAGGGAGCGACCTGAGCAGGCTTGGTCGGCAGGAGGGGCAACCTGCGTCCAGCTTGTGGGGCCGTTCCGGCGGTGACCTTGATGGTCAGGCTCTCGTTCTTGCGCAGGATGCTCAGGGTGACCACATCGCCAGGCTTGGCTGCGGCTACCAGGTCTACGACCTCCTTGCTGGTCTTTACGGTCTGTCCATTGACAGCGGTGATGATGTCGGCCCGCTGCACGCCAGCCTGTTCGGCGGGGCTGTTGCGCGTCACAGCGGCGACGGCCACGCCCTCCTTCTGGCTCAGGTTGAACCGCTCGGCCAGCTTCTCGGTCAAGTTAACAAGCGTGAGGCCCAGCCACGCCTTGCCCTCCGCTGCTGGGGTCGGAGCGGCCAAGGCGACGCCGGTGGTCACAGGCTGGCTGGCGTTCTGTGCCAGAGCGGTGCCGGCGACGGCGAAGAGAGCCAGCGCCAACACCAGAACAACAATCATACGAACGTTTCGCATAGTCGTTTCCTCCTTGTGATTCCCCCTGCAAGACACTATAGCACCACCACATTGGACAACGAACGAGTGGCGACGGCGTTATGCGAAGGCGTCAAGGCGTCCTGGCATCGTGGCACCTGATCCTCTGACACCTTCACACCTTTAGTTGCTCCAGCTCGCGACCCTTTCGCTGGCGAAATCGTAGCGGATCGGCATGTCCAGCAGCCGTCGCTGGCCGGAACCGTCGGCCTGCATCACATAGAGCCCCCAGTCTCCCTCGCGGTCACTCAGGAAGACGATGCTCCGCCCATCGGGCGACCAGGCGGGCGCCACATTGTTCGATGCCTTTGCATCGCTGAAGGGAGAAGTGGGCGCGGTGAGAGACGCGAGGCCGCTGCCATCGCCATTGACGACGGCAATGTCCCAGTGATCGTGCTGGCGCAAGGCCAGGGCCAGGCGTTGGCCGTCGGGGGACCAGGCCGGACTCTCGTGCAAGGGATTGTCGGTCAGGCGTACCGGCGGCCCCTCTTCATCCGTCAGCCAGAGGCCGCGTATCCCCTTGTAGGCCAGGCGTCCATCCACACCCCAGGACGGGCTGAAGGCAGAGCCATCGTTGTCCATCGGCATGTCTGTGCGCTTGCCCGTGGCTACCTCCACCACGCTCACCTTCCAGAAGTCACGCACCGTCACGGGGAAGCCCGGCGGCGCGCCCCTGGGTGGCTCCCGCTTCTCTGTCTTGTACCGCCAGGTAAAGGCAATTCTCTTCCCGTCTGGCGACCACGTCGGTGATTTCGGCCCTTTGATCTCATGCACCAGGCGCAGGCCGCTGCCATCGGCGTTGATGACGTAGACGCCCTGGGGTTCTGTCCAGCGGGTGAAGGCGACTCGTGTCCCGTCGGGCGACCAAGCGGGATCGAGGCCGTTGGTGAGGGGCGTGACCTTCATCGTGGCGAGATCAACCACCACGATGTCGCCGCCGCTGGCCGTCTGCACCACCAGACGACCCGCGAGCACCGAGCGATGGGACACGGGCTGCACCACCGTCGTGGCAGTGGCTACTGGCGTAGGCGTGACGAGCGCGGTGAGCCGGTCCAGGATGGCTGGCATGCCCGTTGGCAAGGGGGCGCGCAGCACCCAAGTGGGCGTGGGCGAGCGTGCTGCCGTTGCCGGGCTGCCCGCCACTGCTGGCGTCGGCGTATTGGCGGGTCCCGCCTGGGTCATGAGCACTGGCGTTCGCGGCGGCAAGGGGATGGGTGTCGCCGTCGGAGTGAGAGCCGCCAGACCGGCGCTGCACGCCGTCAGTGCCAGCGCCATGGCTGCCAGCAGGAGCAGACGAAGGTATCTCATGGCGTTACCTCGAGAACAGTCCAACTTGCGCCCCGATCTGCACGCCGGTGGCGGCGATGATCCCGTCTGTCCCTGCCTGGCCCAGAATGGTGACCTGCTCTCCGACTTTGACATCGGCAAGAGTTGCAGCCTCCATCTTGCTCAGGCGAGTATCGCCGCTGGTCTTGACCGTTGCGGTCTGGCCGCCCGCAACAGCCACGGTCAGCGTGTTTCCATCCACCTTCTGCACCGTACCGGAGATGACACGCATGCCGCCAATCTGGCGAGCCCCCGCCGCCTGCTGCATCGTGACGCCGACCTGGACATTCTGGGCCACGATGACACCGTCGCTTCCCTCCTGGCCAACGACGGTGACTGCATCGCCCACCCTGATCTCACCGAGGGTGATGGCGACGCTTTTTTGATACGTGGTTGTATCACTGACCGTGACCTTCGCTGTGCCGCCAGCCTGGGTCGCTATGGTCATCGTCTTGCCGTCTATCTGCTGGACTACGCCGGCGGCAGCGCCTCTCAGAGCGCCCAAACCGGACTGTGCGCCGCGCGGCGAGGCCTGACCGGTCTGGGGCGTGGCTGTGGGCAACACGCCCTGTGCGCCTGACGGTGCGGGAGTCTGGCCGCCAGACGGGGAAGCAGGCGCCGACTGCTGGCCACTGAGCGGCGCACCCGTGGCAGCAGCCGGATTCGCTGGGATGACGATAGGCGTTGGGCCACCTTTGGCGGCGGGCCGCATGCCCAGGCTATCGAGGCTGACCCCGCCCAGGCGAATGTTGGACAGCTCCCTGCCGCCAATGCGGAAGGCTGCCGGATCAACGCCATTGCGCGCCCAAGAAGCACCCAGCAGAATGCCGCCGATCAGGGCGAGGATGATCAACGTCCCGTAGTTGCGGGAAAGGAAGTTCATGTCTGTGTTGCTCCTTTTACGGCCAGTAGTGATCGTAGAACAGAGTATCATATAGAGTCTTGCCGATGTAACACACGATGACAAAGACGACGACTGCGACCAGCAGGTTGCCCAGCCAGAGCGGCAGGCCGGCTGGCGTGGGCAGCAGCACAATGATGCCCGCCAGTGCTGAAGCCAGCACGATGCGCACTACCGCCTGCACGAGCCTGCGCAACATAGCGTTACCCCCAGCCGGCCCTTACCCCGCCCCTCTCCCAGGGGGAGAGGGGGCACGCTCTGCCCTCTGTGGCTTCATTACTCGTACCGCAGAGCGTCAATAGGATGGAGGGCTGCCGCCCGCGTGGCCGGGTAGATGCCGAAGAATAGCCCCACGGCCACGGAGAAGCCAACGGCCAGCACTACGGCGTCGGGCGAGATGACCGTGACCAGGGGCGGCGAGCCTATCTTCATATTATTGATGATCTGGCTCATCAACCAGCCGAAGGCGATACCCCCCACGCCGCCCACGAGCGAAAGAGAAATCGCTTCCACCAGGAACTGAGAGAGAATGTCCCGTCGTTTGGCCCCCACCGCCTTGCGGATGCCGATCTCCCTGGTGCGCTCGGTGACCGAGACCAGCATGATGTTCATGATGCCGATGCCGCCCACCAGCAGGGAGATGGCGGCGATGGCGCCCAGAAAAGCTGTCAGAAGACCAGTGACCTCGCTGAAGACCTCAAGGATCTGCTTCTGGCTGATGACGGTGAAATCATCCTGCTGTGAGGCGATCTTGTGCTGCTCCCGCAGGACCTCCGTTACCTCAGTGATGGCGCTGTCCACCAGGTTCTCGCTGACCGCCGAGACGTAGATGGCGCTCACACGCTGACCAACGCCGAAGCCGCGCCCGCCGCCGAAGAGCCGACGCTGGGCAGTAGTGAGGGGGACGAGGGTGCTGTTGTCAACAGAGGAGAACCCCATACCCCCCTTCGCCTCCAGCACGCCGATGACACGGAAGTTGATGCGGTTGATCTTGACGGTCTGGCCGATGGGGTCTTCGTCGGCGAAGAGGGTCTCCGCCACCTTCGCCCCCAGGACAGCCACTCGCGACAGAGCATCCATGTGGATCTCATCAATGAACTCGCCGTTGGCCATGGTCAGGTTGCGCACGATCGGGTAGGAAGGCGTCACGCCGAGAACGGGGCCATTGGCATTGGAACTGCCATAGACGACCTGGCCGCCGCTGGAGAGCTCCGCTGCTACCAGGGCAACGCTGGGCAGGCCAGCATCCACTAGGGCTGCCGCGTCTTCCGAGGTCAGGCCTCCCTGCGTGCTCCCGCCGGTCACGGCGTATTGTACATTGGATGTTCTCAGAGCGCCCGGCACAATCGTAATCAGATTCGAGCCGGTGCTCTGAATCTGCTCCGTTACGGCCACCTGCACCCCCTGGCCGACGGACAGCAGGGCAATCACGGCCGCCACGCCGATGATGATGCCCAGCATGGTCAGGAATGAGCGCATCTTGTTGGCGGTCAGGCCGCCCAGGGCGACGCGCATACTCTGGAAGATGCTCACCTGCCCTTCACCTCCTGGATGTGCTCGTCGGGCAGGGCCGCCAAGACCTCAGTCGCCCTCCGCTGGCTGGCGACAGGCTCATCGCTCTGTATCTTGCCGTCGCGCAGGCGGACGATGCGCCGGGTATGAGCGGCGATGTCAGGCTCGTGGGTCACGAAGACGATCGTGATCCCCTGCTCCTCATTCAGTCGCTGGAAGATGGCCATCAGCTCCTCACTCGAGCGGGTATCCAGGTTGCCCGTTGGCTCGTCGGCCAGGATGATGGATGGGTTGTTGACCAAGGCGCGGGCAATCGCGACCCGCTGTTGCTGCCCACCGGACAACTCTGTGGGACGATGGTGAATGCGGTCAGCCAGGCCCACCGCCTCCAGGGCTGCCAATGCCCGGCGGCGTCGGTTGCTGGCGCCGGCATAGATCAGGGGCAGTTCCACCTGATCCAGGGCCGACATGCGGGGCAAGAGGTTGAAGGTCTGGAAGACGAAGCCGATCTTGCGGTTGCGGATGCGCGCCAGTTCGAAGTCGTCCAGTTCGCCCACCTCCACCCCCTCCAGCAGGTAGGTGCCGGAGGTG
>DAOUCN010000065.1:0-3291 GCA_034431995.1 Chloroflexota bacterium
CACTTGATCCACGACCTCCCGCCGCACGGCCAGGCAAGCCCCCAGGGGATGATCTATCTGGAAAGGGTGGGTGTACCATTGCCGGGGATAGCGCCCATTGAGTCGGGAGTTGAGCAACCGGTGATTGAGCGGAAAGAAGTCAAAGAAGCTCATCCACAGGTTAGGAAAGCGGAAGGCTGCATGCTGGAAGCTGCCGTCGGGATTAAGCAGCCGTCCGCCCGCTGCGCCTGCCCTCGGGTGAGCGTCCAGGAAGCGGACAAGCGCCGTCAGGGCATCGTCGAGAACAACGGTATCGGGATTCAGCAACAGCAGGTAGCGCCCCGACGAAACGGCGATGCCCTTGTTGCAGCCCGCGGCGAAACCTACGTTCTCGCTCTCGACCAGGCAGACAGCGGGGTGATCTGTGCGCACCATCTCGCGGCTGCCATCCAGCGATCCGTTGTCCACCACGACGACTTCCAGCGAGATACGAGATGCCTGCTGCGTGTCACATTCCGTGCGTTGTCCATCACCCATCACGCGACACGCACTACGAACCACGGAGTCCAGGCAGGCCCGCAGCAGTTCCTTCGTGTTGTAGCTGACGATGATGACGGAGAGGTCAATCATCTCACGCTAGAATCCCACCGTGATACGCACCGGCTTCACCTTGTCGTTCACGGTGCGCACCTGCTCATGCTCCAGGCCCACCCAGTAGTACAGCGAGGACGCCGATGGCTTGCTGGTGATCTGAATGTAGCCGACAATCGTCTGCCGTTCGCCTGGCAGGAGCTGGTCGTTCTCGAAGCCCCAGCGGAAGGGGTACTTGCGTCCAGCCGTGTTCCCTTCGAAGTCCACGCCCACCCGAAAGACGCCAGGGTTCTCGAAGAAGCCCTTCGTGTTGAAGTTCTCTTCCGTCGTGTACACCGTGCCGGAATAAGGACCCTGGCTACGGATGGCCACCGTGCCCACGTTCTCCACAATGACCTCGATTCGCAATTGGCCGCCAATGGGGACCGTGGTTGGCGAGATGCTTGAGGAGACGATCTGCGCGAGCGGGACGCCACCATCGCGGATGGTCAGGGGAGCAGTGACGACAACATGATTGCCGATGGCGTCCTGCGCCTCCCCAACCACGAGGTAGTCACCGTTAGGCGGGGGCGTATTTCCCAGGTCCACTCCGCCTTCGTAGTCGTGGTCATGACGACCGGGTTTGAGCTTGGCGACCTCTGCAATCGGGTACACCACATGTTTGGGGTCATCCGTTCTGACGAGGTACACTTGGACGGTCGCCTCTTTGGTCAGCCAGTAGCTCACGGCCACGCGGTCGCCGATGCCGTCGCGATTGGGCGAGAAGATGATACGGTCGCCGCGCGTCGCCTGGAACTTGGGGTCGTAGCTGGGGGTTAATACCGAGAAATCGCCAAAGCCAGGCGGCGACGCGTCGCCGCCCACGATGGTCAGGCTGGCCTGCACCGTCTCCCGGTGGCCGTTGGCCTCCTCCGCAGTGACAACGACCGTATAGTGGTCATCGGGCAGGACACTCGCTTGCGTGACCGTGTAGAAGGGTGTGACCGACACAGGGGTCTCGACAACTCCGCTGAACTTCGCCTCGTATTCACCGGCAGAACGGCGCTCGCGATCGCGAAAGAAGTAACTCGTGCCCCTCTCATCAACCAGAGCAATGGACAGGAAGCATGGCCTGGCCAGCCGATATGCAATCGCAGCTACATCCTCCCTGCCGTCGCCGTTGGGTGAGATAGCATCCGGCGCCACTCTTACGGATACCAGGAGAGGCCCGCCGGGTGCGCACGCAGCGACGACGGCACCAACCGCCGCCACGCATAACACTAATGCGCCAAGAACCAGACGACGCTCCAACTTGGCCTCCGTTCCTCCCCGCTCGCCCACTTCTGTCGAGAATGTCACACACCCTCCAGTCGCATGAGCCCATGCACTGCGGTGTATGGGTCTATCTCTCGCCGCGCGACCCTATCGGCCATCTGGTCGAGCCAGCCATCGGGAAGGGCGGCCAATGCCCGTGTCGTCAGCTCCTCCCTCAGCATACTGGTCAGCTCATCCCGCGCGCGGCGCCGCTCTCGCTCGGCCAAACGCCCACCATCGTGAAGGTAGACACGGTGGCGCTCAATAGCGTCAGCGATGTCAACAACGCCTCCTCCTTGCGTCGCCACCGCGTGCAGCACTGGCGGCCTCCAACCCGCCTGTTGTCCACCAAAGTCGAGCATCATCTCCAGGGCCGTGTGTACCCGCTCAACGCCGGGCAGATCAGCCTTGTTTATGACGAGTATGTCGGCGATTTCGAGGATACCAGCCTTCATCACCTGGATGTCATCGCCCAAGGTCGGAACTTGTAGCACAATGGTTGTATGCGCAGTCTTGGCGATGTCCACCTCGTCCTGGCCAACACCTACCGTCTCCACCAGAATCACGTCCCGCCCGAAGGCATCCAGAACTCGTACCGCGTCGGCAGTGGCCCGCGCCAGCCCGCCCAGGCTGCCGCGCGTCGCCATGCTGCGTATGAACACACCGGGATCGCCCGCCACATCCTGCATGCGGATGCGGTCAGCCAGGATCGCCCCCCCGCTGAACGGACTGCTGGGATCAACGGCGATGATGCCGACCGTTCGGCCTCGGCGACGATATTCCAGCGCGAGCTGATTGACAAGGGTGCTCTTGCCAGTACCGGGCGCGCCTGTTACGCCGACAACATGAGCGTGACCAGTGTGGGGATGCAGAAGGGCGAGGAATCGCCTCGCGCTGGCAGGCGAGCTTTCGAGCAGACTCAGAAGCCGGGCAACCGCCAGGCGATCGCCGGCCAGACAACGCTCAATGAGATCATTCATCGAGGCCTAACGTGCTCCCTGATAAAGGCGATCACGTCGGCCGTTGAGGTGCCGGGGCCATACACCGCTGCCACTCCTGCTGATTTCAGCGCTGGTACATCCTCATCGGGGATGATGCCCCCCACGCAGACGAGCACATGACCGAGGCCGTGTTGGCGCAGAAGCTCACACACGCGGGGAATCAGCGTCATGTGTGCACCCGACAGGATAGATAGCCCCACGACGTCCACATCCTCCTGGATGGCCGCCTCGACGATCATCTCCGGCGTCTGCCGCAGACCGGTATAGATGACTTCCATCCCCGCGTCACGCAGTGCCCTAGCGATCACCTTCACGCCACGGTCGTGTCCGTCGAGACCGGGTTTCGCCACCAGCACACGTATCCTCTGCTCCTCCATACGTGCGCCGTTCGTTTCCTTCATGCCTGCCACTCCCCCCAGTATTATAC
>DAOUCN010000066.1:0-2051 GCA_034431995.1 Chloroflexota bacterium
CGGATGGGTGACGGTCGACCGCTAGCCAGTGCAACTGCAATGATCAAAACGCCAGCGAATTCACCGCTACGTGGTACGATCGCCGTCGCAGCGCTGTGCTATGCTGGCGCGCGAGCAAACGGCTCCTGAGGCCCACCCGCGCCTGTGACGTCTGGCGGATACCATTTTAGATTTTAGATTGCAGATTGTCGATGGCCGCTCGAGGCGATAGGAGCGCTCCCGCGCTGACGAGCGCGCGGCGTCGCTGTGACGCTCTGGGAAGAAGCGTGACGTCGTTCCCATCACCACCGACGCACGACGCGGCGGGCTGCGCCGGGAGCGCAGTGCGTAAGCGGAGGGACAATGATCCAGAAAGCGGTAGGATGACCGTTCAGGGAGACAAACGTTATCGGGAGCGTCATTCCATACACATTGGACCTGGCCTGGTCATAACAGGGTAATGGGGTTATTATGGTCATCTGTCAGGATCTCAGGAACGGGACAGGATGTGGCGCTGAGAACCGCGACGGGGCGCAGCACTGCTGGTCCTGTGGCCGTAATCTGCGCTTTGCGCTCACGTTGCGCGACCCTGGGACGTTCGTCGCGCAGTATCGCATCAGTCGCGTCATCGGCCACGGGGGCTTCGGCGTGGTGTACGAGGCCGAGGATCTGCAACAGAACGGACTGGTGGTAGCGCTCAAGGAGACCTTTCATCCGGATAGCATTCGCTCGTTTGCCAACGAGTTCAGGGTTCTCCAGCGGCTCAGTCATCCCAACCTACCCCGCTATTACGCGATGTTCGAGGCCGAGGGCAATGGCTTTCTGGCGATGGAGTACGTCCCGGGCCAGAGCCTGGACGATGTGCTTTCCCGTCGACCAGGCCCACTCCTCGAGTCCCAGGTGATGGGATATGCGCTCCAGGTCTGCGATGCACTGTCGTACCTGCACAGCCAGGCACCGCCGATCATTCACAGGGACGTCAAGCCGGCCAACATCCGCCTGACCCCGGAGGGTCTGGTGAAACTGGTCGATTTCGGGCTCTTGAAGGAAGGCGCTCAGCAAACCCAGAGTTCGCGGCATAGCCTATCCCCGGCCTATGCGCCGATCGAGCAGTGGGGCATTGGCGCCCGGGGAACCGATCCGCGCAGCGACGTCTACAGCCTGGGCGCAACCCTCTTCCACCTGCTCACCGGTCAGGAGCCGCCGCCAGTAACGGACCGTATTGCGGGGCCGGACGACTCGCTACCGCCCATCCTCCAGCTCAACCCGAACATCTCCAGGCATATGGCCCTGGCCATCTCGACGGCGATGGCGATCCAGGCGGACAGGCGGTATGCAGACATTGCGAGCCTGAAGCGTGCTCTTCAGGGAGCGGCGCCAACTCTTGCTCACCAGCCAGATGATCTGCCAATAGCCCGCGCGGGTGTGCGCCCGGGCCGAATGGTGCCGCATGCCGTTTTTCAGCCCCAGCCCGTCGTAGCGGTCGGCGCAAGCCCGGCGCCTGGGAATACGATCCCGCTTGCGCAGCCACAGCCGGTGGCTGGCATGCCAGCCTCTCCGCCAATCCCAACGACACTGACCATACCGGGCCTGAACGCCCTCGGAGCTGCCCTGGCAATCATTGCGCTGATCAGTGGGAGTATGATCGGTGCCATGCCAGAGATGGTCTTCTTGTCCTGGACCGCAAGCGCGCTGGCAAGCTGGTACATCTACCGGCAGCGTGGTGGCAATCCCTGGCCGATTGCCTTTCTTGCTCTGCTGCTGAACGTGGTAGCGCCAGTGGTGATCATCTGGACCCTCTTTCTCTGGCCGAAGCATGCGCGGCCCGCACCGCGCCCAGCCTATCGGCCCCGGCTTCAGCTTGGCCTTGGCCTTGGCTCACTGGCCGCCGTTCCCCTGGTGGGCAACGCCCCGGACCTGGTCTTCTTCGCCTGGTACGGGTGGATGCTGGTGGCCGAGTATATGTTCGTCAGCAAGGGCCGGCGTAACATCGTCATGGCCTTGACCGCCATGCTGACCGGCCCGATCGGCGTGCTGATCGCCTGGCTTGCACCCCCCAGGCGAGTAGTTCC
>DAOUCN010000067.1:0-1622 GCA_034431995.1 Chloroflexota bacterium
TCAAGTTCAATTTCGACACGATCACGCATATACACTCCTTTCTGCACTGCGATCATTATAGGGGCAGATAGAGAAGGTGGGCAAACATATTCCGAAACAGCACGCGCCCCTGCAGCCCAGGGGCGTCGGCTCGTCCCGACTATGAGCCTACCACGGCTCTGCGACACCCACGGCCACAATCCACGACCTGAACATGTGTTTTACTTCTGGCTTTCTCTGTGCTCTACTGCCGCGGTAGCACTACAAGACAGCGTGGACCTGTTTCGACGCAGTTTGGTCGTGCAGTCATTCGCGGATGGACCAGACATGATCCGTGCGGTCGGCAGCCATGGCTGGCGAGGCATCGAGCGAGCGGTGGACGCGGCAGAAGGTGTAGACGACGCCCCTCCAAACCATCGCTGCTTCAACTTGGGCCACATCCCGGGCTGGGGTTCGCGAGCGGCGGGTCAGCGGACGGATCCCGGTGCGGAAGGTGCCACGCAGGCGCTCGATGGAGGCAGGAGTGAACACCCCCCGCCCACCTGCGTAGCCTGCCCCAGCGCTTCGGCGGCAGACTGATTGCCATAGCTGAGCGTTCGTCTGACTGCCCTGACCCGACGCCTGGTGTCCTGCTTGATGACCTGGATGATATGCAGATCGGCCCACACCACCAACGGCGGTCGTCCCGGCTTGCCGGTCGGTTGGGGGGCGCGGAACACAGACAGGATGCTGCTGGCCCAGGCGGCAACGCCATCGGTCGCCCAAAGGATGGGCAGGCCTCGCCGCGCAGCAGCCCGTACTGCTGCACGACCGCGGTGTCACGGCCGTGGTCCGTTGGGGCGAGACCGCTCCCCAAAGCCACAAGCGGCTGAAGACACTCATCGCCATTGCCATCCACACCGTCCCCGCCTGATGTTTGACGTACAGCTCCTCACCTTGCACCGGTCCGAGGTCGACCTGCCCGCTGCAGACGAGCTCCTCCTGCACCGCCTTGGCGTGTGCGCCCGCCTTCTTCAGCCAGGTGGCGACCGCGCGTTCATCCAGGCCAAAGGCGGCCACGATCGCCGGCACCGGACAGCCATAGACCAGGAGGGTCAGCACGATGAGCACGACCCACTGCGGGGTCTTCAGACCAAAGAGCGGGCTTGCGGTGGGTGCCGCAAAGGTCGTCTTGCAGGCGTGGCAGATGTACCGGCGTTCCTGATGCGCATGGACCCCCATGCGCCCGCTTGCTGGACACTCCAGGTTCGGGCATACTCCTTCCGCCGGGCACAGGGCGGGCATGTCGGTGATGGTGGTCATACCGCCGAGATACCGCACCGCGCCCGGTTTGTCAACGCTCCATCCCCGCGGTGTTCCAGCGTTTCCCAAACCGGTTCAAACGATAGCGCTGCTGAACTCCGCGCCGTCCTGTGGTCCTACCCCCTCAAGCGGGGGTATAGGGAAACCGGGTTTCCCCACGCCCCGCCCGCGGGCGGGCCTGGCTCTCACGCAGGGGTAGGGGGAAACCGGGTTTCCCCACGCCCCGCCCGCGGGAGGGTTTGGGAGGGCGCAGCCCTCCCAGGAACAACCGTCTATTCATTCCCGTTCGTGTGCGGCGCAGCCGCATAGACGGCCGGTGCGAAGGCCACCTGCGTGGCCTG
>DAOUCN010000068.1:0-10513 GCA_034431995.1 Chloroflexota bacterium
GTCCGTAGTCCGTCTGCTGGGGTGACGCGGGCCTCCGGTCGGAGTACGGACTACGGATGGCGGCCTACCCATTCCCGAGGAGGGTCAGTTGTGAAGAAGCGTCTGCTTACGGGCGATCGGCCCACAGGCAAGATGCACCTGGGCCACTACGTGGGCTCATTGAAGAATCGCCTGCGCCTCCAGGACGAATACGAATGCTTCATCTTGATCGCTGATTACCACATGCTCACCACCCACTACGATCGCATCGGCGATGTGAAGAACAGCATCTACGACCTGGTGCTCGACTACCTGGCCGTGGGCATTGACCCAGAGCGCAGCACCATCTATCTCCAATCATTGATTCCCGAGGTCTCTGAGCTGTTCTTGTTGTTCAGCATGTTGGTCACGGTGCCGCGCCTGCAACGGGTGCCCACCCTCAAGGAGAAAGTACGCGAGATGCACGCCGAGGCGGCTTCGCTGGGGCTGCTCTCCTATCCGGTTCTGCAGGCGGCGGATATCCTCATGGTGCGGGCCAGCATCGTGCCCGTGGGCAAGGACCAGGCATCCCATCTGGAGGTCACCCGGGAGATTGCGGCGCGCTTCAACAGCCTGTACGGCAATGTGTTCCCTCTACCTGAGACCCTGATCGGCGAGGTGCCCACCCTCGTTGGCCTTGATGGTAAGGCGAAGATGTCCAAGAGCCTGGGCAACGTCATCAACCTGTCCGATGATGAGAAGACGGTGCAGAAGGCCGTCATGTCCATGTACACCGATCCGACGCGCATCCACCCCACCGACCCGGGACATGTGGAGGGGAATCCGGTCTTCATCTATCACGACGCCTTCAACCCCAACAAGGCCGAAGTTGAAGACATGAAGCAGCGCTATCGCCAGGGCAAGATCGGCGATGTGGAAGTGAAACGGCGCCTGGCGGCTGTTATCAACGAGTTCTTGGCTCCAATGCGGGAACGACGAGCCAGATATGTGCAGCAGCCTGGCCTGATCGAGGAGCTCATTCAAGAAGGGAGCAAGAAGGCCCGGCGTGAGGCTCAGCAGACCCTGCGAGCGGCCAAGGAGGCCATGGGACTGCGCTATTTCTAGGGGTTCGGGTATCGGGCATCGGGTTTCGGGGTTCGGGTATCCAGCGTTGCGCGTCTCGTGCCTGGTGACCGGTATCTGATAACCGGCGTATTGGGGAGGGGGTATGTCTGACGAGAGTCCTGGGGCGATGGCCCCGTGGGGGCCGGGTGACGTGGTCAAGGCAATGATCCTGGTGGTGGTGCTGCTATTTGTACTTGGTGCTGCCGCTCTCGTTGTCTTGGCGGTTGTGGGGTCAGGCCGTACCCCCCTCTTGGTGCCGATCTTGTTGATTGTGCAGGATGTCTGTCTGCTGGTGGGGGTCTGGGCCTTCGGGCTGCGCAAGCATCGGGTGCCGGTAGGCAGCTTGGGGTTGCGTCCCTTCGTGGCTGGCGCCGGCTTTGCCTATGCCGCCTTTGCCCTGCCCATGGCGCTGGGCTTCAATGCCTTCTACGGCCTGGTGGTTAAGTACGGGCTGGGCCACGAGATCGAGCAGCCGGACATCTTGCCCCTCTTCGGCACAGGCCTGTCGGGCTTCGCTATGGCCCTGTTGATCGTGTCCTTGGTTGCGCCGTTCATTGAGGAGATGTTCTTTCGCGGATTCGTCTTTGCTGGGCTGGCCCGGCGCTGGGGCTTGTGGGTCGCGGCCATTGGCAGCGGGGTTGTCTTCAGCCTGGCTCACATGAGCCTGGACACCTTCCTCCCCCTGGGTGTCTTCGGCGTTATTCTGGCTTTGCTTTACAGCGCCACTGGTTCCATCTATCCGGGCATCGTGATGCACTCGCTCAACAACACGCTGGGCCTGCTGGTAGCGTATCTACAGGCAGCGGGTTTGCTGACGCTGCCGTAAGCTCTTGACGGTGGACGAGCAAGGTGCTACAATCGTAGCAGGTCACGCGTATCTCGCTGTTGGGGTACGCGCCCAGGACAACGCAACGTCCTCACTTCTGGTCTATGGCGACGATAGAGCACGTCGCAGAGCCAAACTCGCCCGGCCAGAAGGGAGGACGTTATCTTTTTTTCTGGGTAGAGGCGAAGAAAACACACAAGAGGAGGCACGACATGAGCGCGAGCGCATCACACAAGGATGTCCTTGACCGCCTGGCCGCCGACAACATCAAGTTCGTCAACTTGCAGTTCACGGACATCCTGGGCATCGTCAAGAGCACTCCCATTCCCGTTGCTCGCCTGGGCGAAGCCCTGGAGAAAGGGCTCTGGTTCGACGGGTCATCGGTGGAGGGCTTCGGGCGCATCTATGAGAGCGACATGGTGCTGCATCCGGACCCCAGCACGTACTGCGTGCTGCCGTGGTCGCCGCCGGAACGGCGGGTGGCTCGGCTCATCTGTGATGTGTATGATCCCGACGGCAAGCCGTTCGTCGGCGATCCGCGGTACATTCTCAAGCGTGCCGTGGATGATTGCGCCAGCCTCGGCTACACGTTTCACACAGGGGCGGAGCTCGAGTTCTTCCTCTTCCGCAAGAACGGCGAGCGGGTCACCCCAGTGCCGCACGATGTGGGGAGCTACTTCGACTTCTCCCCCCGCGACCTGGCTGCCGAGGTGCGCGAGGAGATTGCGCTGGCATTGGCAGCGATGGGCATGGAAGTCGAGATGGTGCACCACGAAGTTGCCCACGGCCAGCACGAGATTGATGTGCGCTATGCGGACGCGTTAACCAGCGCCGACAACGTCATCACCACTAAGTACACGGTGAAGGCTGTCGCCCAGGCCCATGATCTCTACGCCACCTTCATGCCTAAGCCCATCTTTGGTATCAACGGCTCTGGCATGCACACGCACCAGAGCCTGTTCGATGCTAAGGGCCAGAATGTTTTCTACGATCGCGATGACAAGTATCGCCTGTCCCGGTTGGCTTATCAGTACATTGCCGGGCAGCTTGCCCATGCCCGCTCCCTGGCAGCCGTGGTGGCACCGACAGTCAACTCCTACAAGCGGCTGGTGCCGGGCTACGAGGCGCCGGTCTACATCTGCTGGGGACAGATCAATCGCTCGGCGCTGATTCGCATCCCTCGCTACTCGCCGGGGCGAGAAACGGCTACGCGGGCCGAGTTGCGCTTCCCCGACCCGAGTTGCAATCCCTATCTGGCCTTTGCCTGCATGCTGCGGGCAGGTCTCGACGGCATTCGCCGGGAGCTGACGCCGCCGCCGCCGGTTGAGGAAGACGTGTATCACTTCAACGACGCGCGCCTGGCCGAGCTGCGCATTGACCAGCTTCCCGGCTCGCTGGCGGAGGCCCTCGACTGCATGGAGCAGGATCCCCTCATCGCCGAGACCCTGGGGCCGCACACGTACCCCCGCTTCCTGGAGACCAAACGGAAGGAATGGGACGCCTACCGCATCCAGGTCACCGACTGGGAACTGCAACGGTATTTGGAGATTCTGTAGGGCTGACGCCGAACGTATCTGCGTGGAGAGGGATACACGAGGCACCCGCTGTAGGTGACTCGTGCGTCTATGATGGCCTTCCCATGCTTACAGAATCGTCATCTGGCGAAATCGTGTGCCTCTGCCCGTCACGTTTCGGCGGTCTCGCACGTTTAGGATGATAGAAGGAAAGGCGGCGCTTCGTCATCCCTAGGGGCGGCCCGACGTGGCTGCCCGAAGCGGGGGAAGATCATGCAACGGCACAGCATATCCAAAGAACGCCTCGTCCTCTATGCCCTGGGCACCCTGCTGGCCCTGCGCTGGCTGCTCATGCTCACCGCCGGCCATCCGTAGCGGCGCGCCTACCAGCGTCCACAACTGATAGAACCGGTCTACCACCAAGACACGAAGACACCAAGACGGTCTTCGTGTCTTTGTATACTGAAACTTGGGTTTGAACCTTAAGAACCGCAATGACGTGCAGGGCCTTGCAAGATCTGCTGCATGGTGTACACTGGGCTCCTGGGAGGAAGGGAGTTGGCTACTTCTGCGTGTGAGGACCCGATGCGTTGGGGGCCTCTTCGCTAAGATTGCCTGCCTCCCGCCCAGGAGACCCGATTCGGATCATTGGGGTTGGCTTCTGAGCCAGGCCCCTCATCAGACGCAAGGCTGGGTCAGTGTCACCACCTGCGGCCGGTCTGAGCCTGGGCACCATGCCACTCCACGACCCCCCGCCATCTCTGCGGTTCAAGGCCTCTGTGGTCTCTGTGCTCTCTGTGGTTTCGTCGGCACCAGCGCGGCCAGGAGCAGCTTGACCCGATGGATAGAGCGCACGGCGTCGCTCAGGCCCAGGACGGCCAGCACTTCGTCGGGGCGGCCCGTGGCCCGCTGGTCCGTTTGTAGGCGCATGCCCAGCACCGCCTCCTCGTCGCTCCATTTCTCAAGCCAGAGGCTGTCCACCAGGGGGCGCAGATCGTAGCGGCGGATTTCTTTGTCCCGCACGCGCTCCCTCGGTAGAGTCCGGGCAGCGAGAAGGCCGGCCATGCGCTGTTGCATCTCCTCCCGCGCCACAAGCGGCGCAATGGCCACTCGATACTCGCTGAAGCGTACCAGTGTTTGCAGGGCAGGCAGACCCAATCCGATGTCCAGGACTTCGCGCACGGCGATGCCTGCCGGGCACTCGATGGCCAGCCGCTTGCTCAGAGGAAGCAGGGGCAGACGGGTGTCGAGAAAAACCTCCATCAACTCGCCTTCGCTGGTGACGCCCACAGCTAGAGGGGCAGCCAGGGCCAGACGCGGGCGCGGCGTCTCGCCCGCCGAATAGCTCACTGGCAGGCCAGCCCGCCGTAGTAAGCGCTCCCACAGGCGCATCAAGTCGAGGTGTGTGATATACTTCGCCTCCTCACCCCGGCTGAAGGTGATGCGCAACCGCTGTTTCGGCCCCGCCATTGGCATGTTCCACTGCCAAGCCTACCTGGTCTCAACCGCCAAGTCGCCAAGACGCCAAGACGCCAAGACGCCAGGCTGTTCACTTACTGCTTGCTGCCTACTGCTCTCTGCTCACAACTCGCTGCTCTCTGCTCGCTGCTATCCGTCCCCACGGCAGCGCCTCGTCCGCTCCCCGCTCCCGGCTGCCGTAGAAGGCCATGTCGAGCCCCGCCGCAACAAAGGCGGCTTCCCAGCCGCCAGGATTCTCCGCATCGGCGGGACGGCGCATTCCTGCCCGCCAGGCGTGCTCGAGGGCAGAGCCCACACGACGGTCTCCGCGAGCCAGGGCCGCCTCCACCAACCGCGTGGAAAGGCCGCGCCAACCCAGGCGCAGCCCTGGCGCCCGCACGCCACGCTTCAGGGTCTCCACCCGCAGGGCCCACTCGTCGCCGGTCACCAGCCCCTGCCGCTCCCACCGGCTATGCGCACGGGGCACGAAGGGGCTGGCGACGACCTGCACCTGCGCCCGGCCCTGTGTCTCTTCCTGGCCCACCTGCGCCACCTTGCGGGCGAGGAGGGCGATGCTCTGCACATCGGCCAGCGTCTCTTCGGGCAGGCCCACGCCCACCTGGAGCTTCAGGATGTGCCATCCACACTGGAAGGCCAGGCGGGCCGCATCCAGGACTTCCTGATCGCTCTCGCCGCCGCCGTGCACAGAGCGCAGGTGCTCGCTGCCGGCCACCAGGTCGAAGCTCAGCGCGCCGCGACGAACATGGGGCAGGCGGTCGGCCTGGTCCACGACGTGCGGCTTCATGGCCAGCGGGCCAACGGTGAAGTGCGTGTGCCGACCCCGGTAGCGAGCCGA
Organism: Chloroflexota bacterium; assembly: GCA_034431995.1. GTDB lineage: Bacteria > Chloroflexota > DTOL01 > DTOL01 > DAOUCN01 > DAOUCN01. The sequence goes on from DAOUCN010000068.1 coordinate 5,738, forward strand.
CAGGCTGGCAGCGATCTCGCTGAACCGCTCGTGCCAGCCCACCAGATGAACATGATCATAACCAGTGGAGCCTAGCACGGCCTCCACCGCTGCCAGAATCTCGTCCTGGGGCCGCTCGCGCCATGCGCTGCCTGCAGCCCACGGATAGACGGGCGGATGAGCCAGCTCCACTACTGCCCGCTCTCGGCTCGCCTCCACGAAGGGCACGATCGGCCTAGTCAGGGGCGGAGGCGGCCCGTCTATGTCGCGGGCAATCACCTGGGCCGGCGGAGAGATTGCGCCAACCGCTGCATCTGCCTGATACGTGATGCGGTAAAGACTGGGAACGTACAGACCGGCAGGAAGACGGGCAGCCGAAGAACGGAGGGCTGCGGCCGTCTCCCTGACCACCTGTCCGTCAACCTCCCCGATAAGAAAAGCGTCAAAGAACTCTGCCAGCGGCTCCGGATTGGCTGTGCCTGGACCGACACCAACCACCAGGGGATACTGCCCGCCACGGTGGCTGGCACGCACCGCCAGGCCCGCCAGCTCCAGCAGCGTCAGCACCGCCGGGAAGTGCAGCTCATCCGGCAGGACGACCAGCACGATGTCGAAGTCGGCCAGGGAGCGCCGCGATTCCAGGACGTAGAGGGGCATCCCTGCTGCCCGCAGGGCCTCGTCCATGTCCCGACAGGGGACGTAGACCCGCTCGCAGAGGATGCTGTCGTCGCGATTCAGGGCCGCGTACAGGGCCAGGGCGCGATCGTCGCAGACGCCCTCTTCGTAGACATCGGGATAGGCTAGGGCCACGTGCAGGCGACCCTGCCAGTCCTTGACGACGCTGTTCCACTCGTTGCCGGTGTAGCGGGCGGGCCTCGTCACCCCACGCAGAATGCGCTCCAGGTCGGCGGCCATGACGGCTCCCTGTCTACTTGCCGGCGGCGCGGCGTGCGGCCTCCAGGGTATTGCGCAGCAGCATGACGTTGGTCATCGGCCCCGTGCCTCCGGGCACAGGCGAGATGTACGAAGCCACCTGGGAGACCGCTGCGAAGTCGGTATCGCCGCACATCACCCCATCCACGAAGTTCACCCCGAAATCCACCACCACCGCCCCAGGCTTCACGTAGTCCGCCGTCACCATCCTGGCCCGCCCGATGGCGCAGACGAGAATATCGGCCTCGCGCGCCACGCCCGGCAGATTCACCGTGCGCGAATGGCAGACGGTCACTGTGGCATGCTGGTGCAGCAGCAGTAGAGCCATTGGCCGGCCAACGATGTTGCTGCGGCCAATGACCACGGCCCGCGCCCCCTTCAGGGGCACGCTGTAGCGCTTCAGAAGCTCCATTCCACCGGCAGGCGTGGGCGGGACGAAGGGCCGCCCCAGGTTCTGGAACAGTAGTCCGGCGTTGACCGGGCTGGCCCCATCCACGTCTTTGTTGGGGTCAATGGTCAGGGCCGTGGCCTCGGGATTGATCTGGTCGGGCAGCGGCTCCTGGATAATGATGCCGTGCACGCCCTTGTCACGATTCAGCTTACGAATCAGAGCGATGAGCTTGCGCTGGGGCACGTCGGCGGGCAGGGCATGGACGGTGCAGCCCATACCGGCGCCTTCGCATGATTTCTGGATGCGCCCCACGTAAGACTGGGCGGCGCGGTCGCTGCCCAGTTGCACCACGGCCAGGTTGGGGGCGAAGCCGGCGCTGGCCTTGAACTCCGCCACCTGGGCCGCGATCTCCTCTCGGATTGTCGCCGATGTTGCCTTGCCATCAAGCAGTTGTGCTGTCATGCGTGTCTCCTGTCAAACGGTGTGTTTGGCTGCCAATGCGTCAAAGCGTCAGAGCGTCAAGGCGTCAAAGCGTCAGGGTGTCAAGTCTGCAGCCGACGTTGATACTCTGACACCTTGACACCCTACTGCCCGCTGCTCTCTGCCCCCTACAGCTTGCTCTCCACGTACTTGACCGTCTCTTCCTTCTGCGCTGAGCGGCCTGCCAGCAGCTTGTCCAGCTTCTTGCGCGTCTTGGCCTTGAACTCCTCGTCCTTGATCCAGCCCAGGTTGATCTGGACGTTGAGGGCGGCGGCCCGCAGCCCGGCCTCGGCCAGCAGCGCGGCCACGCCGGCATCGCTCACCGCCTGCACGTTGCCCTTCTCGGCGATGGGGCGGCAGAGGTCGAGCACGTCGGCGCAGCACTTGGCGATGTCCATGGGCGGTTTGGCGGCCTTGATGAGGGCGTTCTGGATGGCTGCCGTGCGGGCGGCCTTCTGCTCCTCGGTGTCCCTGGGCAGCTTGGCGGCGGCGGCCCACAGGTTGAAGGCGGCCACGTCCTCTTCGATCAGGTTGAGCAGGCGGTGGCGCAGCTTCTCGGATGTGGCCAGCATCGCCTGGATCTCTGGCTCCACGGCCTTGTACTTCTCCTTGCCCACGGTGAGGTTGCCGACCATGCTCACCAGGGCTGCGCCCAGCGCTCCTGCCAGGGCGGCCACGCTGCCGCCGCCAGGGGCCGGCTTGGACGATGCCAGGTCATCCATGAACTCGCCCAGGGGTTGCTTTGCAAACGTCATTGTTCTATCCTCCATTCAGGGCACGTGCCCTGTTATTCTCCACCACGAACGCCTGCCCGAGAGAATGCGGATGCACGCGGAAGATGCGCTCATGGCCGCTGAACTCTGAGACCCTCGTTCTTGAGGGCAGAGCCCCAGTACTTCCTTGAGGTTCTCACGCAATCCATCCAGAGTCTCCGCCTGAGTATGCGCACCAGGAATACCCGGCACGATGCCCACGTACTGGCGCGTTTCTGGATCCCACTCAATGTATGCCGTGAACGTCTTCATGATTCACCTCGTCTATCTTCCGCGTTCATCTGCGCCTCATCTGCGTTCATCGGCGTGCCATTCTCCGCACCGGCGTCGGGCAGCATGCCCGACCTACGCCTCGCATCCACATTCATCGGCGCCTTGTCTGCGTTCATCCGCCGCGTTCTATTGGCCGCAGGCGTAGTGCCGCTGCGATGTCTTCCGCGATCATCTTGCGCTTGCTCTTCTCGATGAAGAAGCTGGGACCGGCCTGCAGGTAGGACGGGAAGGCCCGTATGCCCCGGAAGCGGTAGTCCTGGCCGCGGATCTTATACGTCGAGCCGGCGGCGATCACCCGCTTCTCGCCCGCCCGCCGGGCGATGGCGTTGACGGCCTGAATGGCCACGTCGCCCATGAGCAGGTAGGCCCGCACGTTGGGGAACAAAGCCAGCTCTCTCTCTAGAATGAGCGAACAGGCCTCGATGGTCTTGCGCTCGATACCGTAGCCCGTCTTGCCGCACTTCACGGCCGTGGTGAGGTACACGCCCAGGCCGAGAATGTCCTGAATCGAGGACACATCCGCTCCGGCGTCGCGGAATGCCTGCACCGTTGTCTGCTCGAAGAGCGCCTCGCCGCCCGCGTAGTAGTAGTCGGCCTTGCTCTGTGGCGCCGCCTCCGAGATCAGGACGATGGAGACATTGCCCGGCGTCACATCAACGTCGGGCACGACGTAGCACTCGTGCCTAACGTCACCGCACGGGAAGTCCCTGCACCCCACACACCCGCTCACGCGCATGACACCGTCTCCTTTGTCGGCGCAAGCCTGTCCCCTGGCCGACAGGCCAGGGAGAGCGCCGACCTACCCCAGCCTGCGATCGGGAGTCCTCGCCTCCCACACTCGCTGCCCGCTGCTCGCTGCTTGCTGCTTATTGCTTCCTGCTTGCTGCTCTGAACGCGCTGATCCAGTTCGTCGCCCACTCGTCGCGGCCCAAGAGCACGTCGGCGGCCAGGATGGCCTGGCGGATTTCTGGAATGGTGGGATCAACGATGGGACAGGTGACGCCGGCGGCCAGGGCCATGGTCAACATGGCTACATTGAGTTTTCCGCGGTCCGGCAGGCCGAAGGAGACGTTGCTCACGCCCAGGGTCAGGTTGACGCCCAGCTCGCTGTGTACCAGGCGGATGGCTTCCAGGGTGGTGCGCACGGCGGCGGGGTCGGTGGAGCAGGCCAGACAGAGGCAATCAATAACCACGTCTTCGCGGCCAATGCCGTAGGACTCGGCGCGGGAAACAATCTTGCGGGCCACGGCCAGGCGGTCCTCGGCGGTGGTGGGAATGCCGGCGTCGTCCATGCACAGGCCGATCACCGCTGCCTTGTACTGGCTGACCAGGGGGAGGACGCGGGCCAGCTTCTCCTCTTCGCCAGTGACGGAATTGACCAGGGCCTTGCCGGGATAGACGGCCAGGGCCGCGGCCAAGGCCTGGGGATTGGCGGTGTCAATGGACAGTGGCACATCGGTGACGGCCATGACGGTGCCCAGGGCTTCCACCAGCAGGCGGGGCTCGTCGCCCCCGGCCACACCCACGTTGACATCCAGAACGTGGGCACCGGCCTCGACCTGAGCCGTGGCATCGGCGGCGACAACAGACAGGTCGCCTGCCAGCAGAGCGGCCTGGAGTCTCTTGCGTCCGGTGGGGTTGATGCGCTCGCCGATGATCACCGTGGGCAGGTTATCGGCGATGGTGACGGCGTGGTCGGCGCGGGACAGTGTGAGCGCCATGGGGAAAACCTCCGAGCCTGTGGGGGGTAACGTGACCGGTAGACTCACACAGCACCGTCTTCTTCAACCGCCGAGAGCGCGAAGGGCGCAAAGGCTGTCTCACGGGTCTCTGCGCTCCTTGCGCTCTCGGTGGTCAGAACAATGCCTGGTGTGTGATGAACAGCGTGCCGTCTAGCCCACCCCGACAGAAGCTGTATGTAAGGGTTGGGACTATGCCGCCTTGACC
>DAOUCN010000069.1:0-8965 GCA_034431995.1 Chloroflexota bacterium
GGGGCTGTGGGTTACACCGTGGGACTTGTTATCGTACACGCCGTAGTCACGGCCTTTCCGGGTCTTGAACCAACCGGCGTTGGGGAGCTTCTGGGGGTTGGGGCCGAAGACCATCTCCAGGATGACCGAGGACACCGGTTCCCACTCCATCCCCTGCTCCGTGCCCATGGTACGCCAGCCATAGGACTCAAACCAGACTTGGGGCGTACCGTAGACAACGCTGGATATGGGCTGATCGTCAATGCCGAAGTTGTTCCAGTCCACCAAGTAGAAGAGGTTGTTCAACCCCAGGCCCCAGGAGGAGTTCTTCATCTCATGGCTGGCACCGGGCGTCAGGCCGCCATCGCCCTCCAGCGCAAAGACTTTGATGTCTTCGCAGCCGGCCATCTTGAGGGCCAGGGCTTCGCCGGCTGCCGCCGGGCCGCCATGCCCCGAGGGGCCGGTGTTGAACTTGAAGAAGAGGGTCTTGCCGGCCATCTCGGCGTGGCCCGGCAGGCCCTTGTTGTGGCGCAGGGTGAGCAGATCTTCCGGGAAGACACCGCGGTTCTGGGCCACCAGATAGCGCTTGTCGCCTGTCTGCTGGTACTTGATGCGCATGGCGGCGTTGAGCACGGCCAGGGTAGCGTAGACCAGGGGGTTGGTGTGGCCGGCCACCAGGACGAAGCGGTCGGCGAAGCGCTTCTCGGGGTGGCGGATGTCCCAGCGCATGGCCCCGCTCAGGAGCAGGGTCACGAGAATATGGACTTTGGAGCGGGAGCCGCCTGGGTGCCCGCTCTGGCGCAGGTTGAGGGCCAGGTCAATGAACTGGTCAACCAGGTCTTTGGTCTTCTCCCAGTGGGCGAAATGGCGTCTGGCTTTCTGTAACCGGGGCTGAACGGCGGGGCTAGGCTCGATGCTCATTGTTGGTGTGAGACCTCCTTACATGACGTTGATGTGGCAAGAGGACAAAAGACGGGCGACGAACGACGAACGATTCACGTCAAGCAGGATGTTGCTCTCTCCAGACATTATCCCGGATGCGGCCCAGGTCGTGCAGGATCTCCTGCTTGTCCTTGCGTGGTCGGTCGGATCCGGCGACCAGATGCCTGCCGCCATTATACTACTCGCGGCCATGTGGCGTCAACCGCAATTGCGATGACCAGGGCTTCTGGGGAGTCGCGGACGGCCGTCCCAAGCGCGTGGCGGACGGCCGTCCCAAGCGCGTGGCGGGCGACCACTCCGGGGCGCCCCCTACGTATGCCACACTGACTTTGCAAGAGCCCTGGCGACGACAGGAATCGTCGCAGTCCACATCGGTAGTCTTGGCGTCGTGGCGTCTTGGCGGTTCGTTCAACTCGCTCCTGCCTCCTGCATGATGCTGACGCTGGCGCTGGCGCCGATGCGGGTGGCACCCGCCTGGATCATGGCGCGGGCCGTGGCCAGATCTCGAATCCCACCCGCGGCCTTGATGCCCATGCCCGGCCCTACCGCGCGGCGCATGAGGGCCACGTCTTCGACGGTCGCCCCGTGCGGGCCGAAGCCAGTGGAGGTCTTGACGAAGTCTGCCCCCGCCAACTGGGCGAGGACGCAGACCCGCACTTTCTCCTCGTCGGTCAGGAGGGCTGCCTCGATGATCACCTTGCAGATGGCCCCGCCCTGGTGGGACGCCTGCACCACCGCGGCGATGTCCTTGCGCACCAGGGCATCGTCCCCCGCCTTCAGGGCGCCGATATTGATCACCATGTCGGTCTCGTGCGCGCCATCCTTGATCACGCGGCGGGCCTCGAAGACCTTGACGGCGGTGAGGGTGGCCCCCAGGGGGAAGCCAACTACGGTGCACACCTTCACCGGCGTGCCCTTTAGTCTCTGCGCTGCCAGCTTCACATGGCTGGGATTGATGCAGACCGAGGCGAAGCCGAAGTGAATGGCTTCGTCGCAGAGCTTGCTGACCTGCTCGCCGGTGGCCTCTGGTTTCAGCAAGGTATGGTCAATCAGGCTCGCCAGGTTCGCTGGCTGGGCTGGCGGCCTAGACGCAGGCGGCACGGGTGGCGCTCCCAGCCGCTCACGGGTGCGCCGTATCAGCTCATTCAATTCTGCCTCAGACAGACCGGCCATGACACTCTCCTGAGCGAGGATTTATCACCGCAGAGGTCACGAAGACCGCAAAGGAAGGGATGCTTTGCGCCCTTCGCGTGCTTTGCGGTTGATTCACTACATCCGTCCTTCGTCTTTGGTCCTCGGTCATCCGTCGTTTATCGTCCGTCCTTGGTCCTTCGTCGCCCTACAGCTCCGCATCATTGAGGGAAGCCAGGAGCTGCGGCATGTACTCGGCGATGCTGAGGGTTGTCTGCTCGAACTGGGCGAGCTTCTCCGCCAGGGGGCGCACCAGGAGAAAGCCCTGCTCCTCGTGGCGGGCGATGGCCTGCTCACGCTCCGCAGGGTTCAGCAGGCGCACGCCAACCGCACGGATTACACACTCCTTGACGATGGTACTCCACTCCTGATAGCCGCTGCCGACATGCGGGCGCATGGCCCGATAGAGCTGGTCAGCCCGGTCCTTCTCGATGACCTTGAGGTTTGCATCGACCAGGGGATTGATGATGGGATGCATGGCCTCGTGTTGAACCAGACCGATGTTGGGGGTCTCCCCTGGGCCGACAACGACATAGGACACCGAGCCGATGCGCGGCCCATAGCCCCGCCAGTAGGCGTCTAGCAGGTTGGGCAGGACGACGATGCGGTCGGTGGGCATGTTTCTGACCCGCAGGTAGGCGAGCATCTGCTGCACGGCTGGCCCCACCGCGGCGCGATAGCGCGCACTCTCAGCCTCGTATTCACCGAGGGAGCGCTGCCAGAGGGCGGCGATGTCGGCTTCCAGGTAGAACTGCCGCAGGGGGTCGTCCAGCCCGAAGAAGACCGCTGCCGGCGACCCGCTGACCCACCAACCTTCTGCCTGGCGGGCGAAGGCGGGCGGATTGCTGCGCTGCAAGGCCCACACCACGTAGGAGTACGGGTGCGCCAGGCGCAGTTGGATGCGCAACCGCCGCAGGCTCGTGAGCTCCTTGCTCGCCAGCTCCCCCCGCACGGCCTGGCGCACGGGGTGCATGCCATCCGGGTTGTTCTCCTCGTTGTAGCCTGCCGCGTTGAGGGCCGCCATGAGGGTGAACAGGCGCTCGTCGGCCGCCACGGTAACGTACTCGGCTGGGGAGGGCGTTGCCCGGCGCTGCACAGGCTCCTCGTGCACGGCGTAATCGGCGACCACCCCGGCCATGAAGAGGAGGACGGCGAGTGCCGCCAGGCAGACGGTGAGAAAAACCAGGATGCGCAGCACATGCAGCACGACGCGCCCGGCACGTCCTAGCTTCTGCTTCATGTCGTCCCCCTGATGGCTATCAGGAATGCGGCAGGTGTTCTTGGCCGAAGGCGCTGGGGAGCAGATCGGCCAGGCTGAGCACGCGATGAGTCTTCATGTCGGCCGCGATCACCACCATGTCCTGGGCGCCTGCGTCGGTGTGCGGGCGGAACTCGGCCAGCACCTGCCGGCACGGCCCGCAGGGAGCCGCTCCATTCGATGTCGCCACCGCCACAGCCACGATCTCCCGCTCGCCAGCGGCCACGGCCGTGCACACGGCCACCTGCTCAGCACACACCGTCAGACCGTAGATGGCGTTTTCAACGTTGCAGCCGGTGTAGATACGTCCCGAAGACGTGAGCACAGCCGCCCCCACTGAGTAGCGCGAATACGGCGCATAGGCCCGCCGCCGGACATCCCGGGCGGCGGCGACAAGCTCGAGAACGTTTGCATCAGTCAGCTTTAGCATCGTATTTACCGAATATCCTCTTCGACCGCATTATCCGACACAGGGTGCCGCGTTATCCTCACTTTTCTTGCCCGGCGAGCCGCTGTGGCGACGACTTCGATGGTTGCGCCAGGCACTTCTAGTCGGTCGCCCTTGGTGGGGATCTTCCCCAACTGCACCGACACAAAGCCGCCAACGGTCGCCACGTCTGCGCCCGTCAGCTCCAGATCGAGCAGCTCATTGACCTCATCCAGACTGACCCGGCCATCGAAGAGCAGCGAGCCATTGGCCAACCGCTCGATCTGTGCTTCTTCCCGATCGTGCTCATCCTGTATCTCGCCGACGATCTCCTCCAGCAGGTCTTCGATCGTCACCAGCCCATCGGTGCCCCCGTATTCGTCCACCACGATGGCCATGTGTACGTGCTGCTTCTGCATCTCGCGCAGAAGATCGTCCACACACTTGGTCTCAGGAACGAAGTAGGGCGGATGCAGAATAGAACGCAATTCGGGCGGCGTCTCGGCCAGCAGGGCGGCCACTAAATCCTTCTGGTGGAGGATACCAACAATCCGGTCGAGGCTCTCCTCATACACCGGCAGGCGAGAATGGCCAGACTCCACAGCGATGGTCGCCGCGTCGCGCAAGGGGGTCGTGGCTTCCACGGCGGCCATGTCTACACGGGGCACCATGACCTCCCGCACCAGCGTCTCGCTGAGGCCGAACACGCCGTAGATCATCGCCTTCTCGCCCTCCTCTACGGCGCCAACCTCCTGGCCAGCATCCACCATCGTCTTGATCTCGTCTTCAGTAATGAAGGGCATCATGCTGCCCGGGCGGCCACCGAGTGCAGGCACGAACAGGTCGGTCACACTGGTCAGGAACAGGACGAGCGGCCGGAAGAGCACAGCCAGAGCCGACACAGGCCGCGCCAGCAGCAAAGCCACCCGTTCGCTGTGGGTGAGGGCGACGCTCCTGGGCACCAGCTCGCCAAAGATCAGCATCACCAGGGCAAGCAGAACGGTGACGATAAAGAGAGACACCGGCTTGGCATACGTCACCAGCAGGGACACGCCCGTCGCCTCCAGGGCGACCGTCACGGACTGGCCGAGGGTGACCGCGTTGGTGGCCGCGGCAAAGAAGCCGGCCAGAGTCACGCCCACCTGCACAGTCGCCAGCAGGCGGCTGGAGTTCTCGGCCAGGTCGTGAATCAAACGCGCCTCTGCCACCCCGTCATCGTCCATCTGGCGCAGACGCGCCTTGGGCACGGAGACGATGCCAACTTCGGCAGCAGTCAGGAAAGCGTGGACGGCGATCAGCACGCCCAGGATGACAAGCTCGATCAGACTCGCAGAACCCACAGCAGACTCCAATGACGAACGACCAACGACCAATCCGACGACAGACTACGGGCTACGGACTACGGATTACGGGCTACGGGCGCCAGGACACCCTCCTTCTGATAGCGCTGGAACAACTGGCCCCAGGGCGTGGTAGCCCGCCAGTGCTCGTAGATGTGCTTCTCCCTCAACGGCCAGTGAATGTAGTCGTGGTTGACGGCGGAGATGAAGATGGGGATGGCCACCAAAGGGGTGCGCAGCACGATGTTCTGTAGGACCTTTGTCGGCCCGAACCAGGCCAGCCAGGCCAGGATGCGATGCATGTTGTAGCCAACCTTGAAGCCCCAGTTCTCGCCCGACACGTCATCGCCGACCATTTCGATCTCACGCACATCGCCCACGCCGAGGCCGCGCTCATGGGCCAGACGGATGTAGCCGATGGTCAGGGGATCGAAGCCCATCAGCTTCGCCGCGACGGCGTCAATCGCTACCTGATCGGCAGAGGCCAGGATGACGTTCTTCACTTCCGGTGTCATTGTCCGCGGACCAGGGCCGTTGCCTGCCGTAGTGCCGTCCATGATGGCGAAGATACCGGCGTGGATCTGTTTCTGGATGGAGAGCAGGTCCACCAGCGTCTCATGAATCCAGCTATGGGTGTAGTGGCGATACTTCGTGAGGAGGCCGCCAAAGGCGTTCTTCATCGCGCCGGTTGTGGTCGTGTACATGTGGCACTTCGTCGTCGGCAGATGAACGATGTTCTTGCCGAAGAAGAAGTCGGGCAGAGAGATGCCCTCTGGATAGATGTGGTTGAGCGCCAGCATCTGGGCCTTGGGCTGGTATGGTATCCAGGTCATGTCTGCCTTGCGGAAGTTGTACAGAACTGGAACCTTGTAGTGGCGGAAGATGGGCACGTAGCCGTTCATGTCCTCGCCCTTGAAGGCGCTGACCACGACGGTCTCGTTCTGGACGCACACCAGGTCGGTGAAGCCTGTCTGCCGCAGGGCCAGAATCGTCCCCTCCAGTTGCCAGGGCGTGGTGTTGGCGCTGGGCATGGGGAAAGCCCAGGAAATGTTGTCTTTCAGAATGGTGGTGCGGCTGGAGTCTAGGGCTTGCGGCCCATTCGCAAGCACAAATAGGCGCTGGTAGTCCTCCAGCACCGTCTCAGGTTGCGTGCGGAGCACTGCGACTTTCGATCTCGTTGACATTGCGTCACTCCCTCTAGTCTATCAGCGTGAAGACGCCAAATGTGTGGCATTACGGGTCGGGCAGGCCACGCCTTACGGATTGCCGACTACCGACTACGGACTACGGATGACTGCTTACGGCTTACGGATTACGGATTACGGAAACAACGTACTCAACGATAGGTCCTTGTGGATACGCTGAATGGCCTCGGCCAGGAGCGGCGCCACCGTCAACACCTGAATCCTGTCGTCGCACTGCGATGTATCCACGGGAATCGTATTGGTGACCAGGACCTTGGTGATGGGCGACGCCATGATCTTGTGGACGGCGCCAGCGGCGAAGATGGGGTGCGTGGCACAAACGTAGATCTGACTGGCGCCGCGCTGCTTCAGCTCTTCGGCGCACTCGATGACGGTGCCGCCGCTCTGGATCATATCGTCTACGATGACAGCCGTGCGCTGCTCCACATCGCCCACCATCTCGACGATGGCCGCCTTCTCCGGTTCGGGACGCTGTTTGGCCATGATGGCCAGCCTGGCCTCGCCCATGTAGGCCCAGAACTCGTACGCTCTGGCCACCCCGCCACTGTCGGGCGAGACCACGACCACGTCGGGCAGGTGCAGGCTACAGATGTGCTCGGCCAGGAGTGGGCCTGCCCGCAGGTGATCCACGGGGATGTCGAAGAAGCCCTCGATGGCCGCCGCGTGCAGGTCTATGGTCAGAATACGGTGGGCGCCGGCGATGGTGATGAGGTTGGCGACCAGTTTGGCCGTGATGGGCTCACGGCCGGCTTTCTTCTTCTCCTGCTTGGCGTAGCCGAAGTAGGGGATGACGGCTGTGATGCGCTTGGCCGAGGCCCGGCGCAGGGCATCAATCATGATCAGCAGTTGCATCAGGTTATGGTCAACGGGAGGGCAGGTTGACTGAATGACAAAGACATCGGCTCCTCGCACGTTTTCCTCGATGCGCACCCGCGTCTCGCCATCTTGCCAGACGGTCACCGTGGCAGATGCCAGCCGCATGTTGAGATTGGCAACAATCTCTGCCGCCAGAGAACGATTGGCCGTGCCGGTGAAGATGAGCGGCTCCTGTTCCACTCTCAGGCCTCCTCCCCCAGGCGATAGTCGGGCGCCTTGTTGTGCACGACCTTGCCCAGCAGCCGGTTACCGAGGCGTGAGCGCAGGCGATCCTCGATGTCCGATAGCTTGAGGTTGCCCGTGATGACGGTGGGCAGGGCCAGGTCGGTGCGGTAGTTCAGGATCTGGTACAGCTTCTCATTGGCCCAGGGGGTCTCGCTCTCGGCGCCGAAGTCATCCAGGATGAGCACGGGCACTGTCTTGATGATCTCGAAACGCTCCTCGAAGGTGAGGGACGTGTCATCTCGTTCTCGGCGGGGGTCGAAGGCATTGCGCAGGTAGTCCAGGAGTTCGGGGACGCTGAGGAACAGGACCACTGTCCCTCGATGGCGCAGATAGTTGGCGATGGCCGCAGCCAGATGGGTCTTGCCGTTGCCGTTTGGGCCGTAGATGACCAACCAGCCCTGGGGAGCGCTGGCAAAGGCCACGGCGGCGTCATAGGCGGGCTTTGCCCCTGCTACCGGCCTGAAGTTCTTGAATGTATAGTCTAGCAGCTTGCCCCGCAGGGAGGAGATGGCCTGCATAGACTGGACGCGGTTGGCGGCTGCTGTCTGGCAGTCGGGGCACTCCCGTAGCTTGCCGAAGTTGGGATGGCCATAGGGCACGTCGTAGCGCAGGAAGCCAGCACCCCCACAGCGAGGGCAGACGGCGCCCCGAGCCGGGCTGCCACGGGCAGGACCGGCTGGCGCGGGCGCTCCCTCTGTCGCGCTACTCGGGCGGAGGCGTCCACTCCTTGCCTCGGTCGGCTTCGCGGGCGGCGCGGAGCTCTTCCTCGGTGTACTGTGAGACACGCCGTACTGCTCGTCTATGGCCTTTCCCAGGGACTGGGGTTGGGGCATGTGCTTCTTCTCCACGGGGCTGCGCTGCCCCTGTTGCGGTGCTTGTCTTTAGGATCGTCTCGACGGTTGAGAGCCGACGCTTGTTGATCCTCACAGCGATGCCAATGGCCCGCCGCCAGTCGTCCAGAGCCGGATACTCCCGGGCCATCTCGATGATCTGCTCGCGGAAGCGCGGCGTGATCGGCCCGAAGCGCTCGGCCTCCAGCGTCTCCGTCAGGACGCTCACCAGGCAAGAATGGCCGACATCGTTCAGGCTGACAAGCGGCTCCGGCGACTGGAAGGCATTCTGCACACGGCGCAGGCCATAGGTGCGCCACAGGCGGTAGAGAGCCCAGACGTTCTGATCTTCTGGTGCCAGGTGCGCCTTTTCCTGGGCCTGGGCCAGCAGATAGTCATAGGTCTGCTGCTCCGAGCCTGAGAGTTTCACGTGCAACCATTCCAGCAGGGGCCGGTCGGCATCCTCCAGACGCACGTCGGTGGTGGGCGACTCCACGAGTGCGGCTGGCAGCTCTCTCTGTTTCGCTATTGTCGGCGCGGGTTGGGCGTCGCCGCCCGCCGCCCGTCGCTCCAGGGCGTCCCAATCTATGCTAGCCGCGTCCGGGTTCAGGCGGTAACCTACCCTGTGAGGACGGTCTTCCCGCAGAAAAATGTGAGTAGTATCGCATAGGAAAGCCAAACATTCCTTGACC
>DAOUCN010000070.1:0-3634 GCA_034431995.1 Chloroflexota bacterium
TGACGCGGGTTCGATTCCTGTATTCGTGGGCCCGATTCGCGGACGGCCAGACTCCCCCTTACACCACCAGATCAACAGGGTCGAGATCCTCGCTGACCAGTCCCCGCCTGTCGTCGTACTTGCCGCACCACTCGCCCAGCCCATCCAGAACCGGCGAGATCCACCCGCTGCGGCGATAGCGCTCGGCCTGGTGGCGATAGACGTGCACGAGATAGGGTTGCAGCCAACGCATGACCTGACGGCTGTTGGCCGAGCCACGCCGCAGCGCGTCCAGGCGGTCGCTCACCTCCTGCCTCTCGCTCTCGCTGCCGTACTGCGTTACCACCACCTCCTCTGTATTATCCTCAATCATGCGCACCAGCCGTGCGACGGTAGGATAGTCGAAGCTGGCACGGGCTTCCTGCACATGATCCCGATCGGTCGTCACGGTCTGGAAGAGCCGGGTGAAGTACTGTGTGGGTGCCGCCGTTCCATGGAGGTCCAGGTCGCCGCGGGCCAACAGTTCTTCGGCGATGCCTGCCCCTGCGCGGTAAGCGCCAAAGGGCATCCCTCCCTCTTGTGGCCGAAAGACAACGACTCGTCCTGATGCCAGCCGTCCCTCGCGGTTGCAGCGGCCCGCCGCCTGAATGATGGCATCCAGGGGGCCCAGAGCGCGCCAGACAACGGGGAAGTCCAGGTCTACCCCTGCCTCGACCACCTGGGTCGAGACCAGGCGACAAGGCTGGCCGTTGGCCAATCGCCGCCGTACCTCGGACAGCACCCGCCTACGGTGCGCGCCGCACAGCAGGGTGGACAGATGGCGCGCGTCAAGGTCGTCCAGGGCGTCCAGCAGGGCCAGGGCGTTGGCCTTCGTGTTGACCACAGCGAGGACCTGGTCCTCGCGAGCCATTGACCCCGCCACCTCTGTCCAATCTACAGGAGGATCGGTACGCCATTCGTAGGCCACTCGCCGCAGGAGATCGAAGAAGTGCTCTGGGTGGGGCACGATCTCGCGCGCCTCGAGATCACGGAAGGCGGGGATAGCGGAGAAGGCAGGCTGCGTCGCGGTGGAGAAGACGATGGTGCTGCCATAGTGGGCCGCCAGATCGCGCAGCGTATCGAGAATAGGCGTCAGCAAGTGGGCAGGCAGGGACTGGGCCTCATCGAGGATAATCACGCTCTTGGCCAGGCGATGCAGCTTACGGGTACAGCTCGGCTTGTTGGAGAACAGGCTTTCAAAGAGCTGAACGGTTGTTGTGACCACTATCGGGGCGTCCCAGTTCTCCGCGGCCAGACGATCCCAGCGCACATCCTCATCGTCTGGCTGCACGGTGCCGCTATGGTGTTCGAGGATTACCCGTTCGCTGCCTGTGGGGTCGAGGATCTCGCGGTAGACGTCAGCGGTCTGCTCGGTGATGCTGATAAAGGGGATAGCGACGATGACGCGTTGCAGGCCGTGAAGCAGGGCGTGGCGCAAGGCGAACCCCATCGCCGAACGCGTCTTGCCGCCGCCGGTCGGCACCGTGAGACGGAACAGCCCCGGAGGCTGCTGAGCCGCGTCGAGACAATGACCATAGATCTCGTGGCGCGCCGTGCCTACCTTGTCGTGCCGTTTTCCGGAGAAGGACGCCTGGGCGCGCTCGAAGCGAGACCATAGATCAGCGATCGTCACGCCGCCGCCACGCTGCTCGGAACGCTCTGGAAAGAAGTGGTCTTCGGTATCCAGGAAATCGGCATCCACCAAGGTTGAGAAGAGGAGACGCAGGAAAAGCTCGGCAGCCAGGGGATCATGCTGGGCGTGAGAGGGCAGCGGAACGGGGGCGGAAGGATCGAGATCAGCGAATGTCTGGCGAGCCAGGGCCACGGCCTCCTGCACGGCCGCGGAGCGAGCCGCGTCGCCTAGCCACGCCTGCAATTGTGACCCTGCCTGGAGCCCGCCGTGATGCCCCTGGATGAGGAGGGCCACGACACCCAGATGTCGGCGCGCCAAGAGGGCGCCAGCAGCCTTATGGTCAGGTGAGGGCGGAGGCTTTCCGGCCTCTACCGCCAGCAGGTAGCGCTGGAAGTCGGGGTGGAACTTGCCCAGGTCGTGCCAGAGGCCGAGATAGAGGGCGGCCTCGCTGGCGCCCAAAGGCGCAGCAAACTTGGCGGCAAGCTCGCTGGTGGCGCGCAGGTGTGCGGTGAGTAACTGGCGTTGGCCCTGGCTGTTCTGCGAGTGAGCGTAGGCCATAGCTTTCCTCCTTGGACAGGAGAACGACGCGGCGCACTGAGAACCCAACCGGGGACAGGAAACGACAACGCAGCCTGGGAACGGGGATGCGGGTGATGGCTGGTCTACGGTGTAGTATAGCACATACGACGATTTGCGGCTAGAGGCTGACTGCAAAAAAAGGCCAGGGCCCCGGCTGCTCGGGGCCCTGGCCCTGTTGGTGCGTGAGAACCCTACTTGTTCTCGGTCTTGATCTTGATGGTCTTGGGGCGCACCTCTTCGGACTTGGGCATGGTCAGGGTGAGGATGCCGTCCTTGAACTTAGCCTCGGCCTTGTCGGCCTGGATGCTGACGGGCAGCGCTACTGTGCGATGGAAGGCACCGTAGCGCCGCTCCTGGCGGTGGTAATTGGCCTTCTCCACCTTGGTCTCCGACTTCACCTCGCCCTTGATGCTCAGGACATCGCCGGTGATGGTGATGTCCACATCCTCCGGCTTGACGCCGGGGAGGGCAGCAGTGACCACCACGTCACTGTCCGTCTCGTACATGTCGAGGCACAGCTCGCCAGCGCCAAAGGGCGCCAGGAAACGGCTCCCCGGCCGGACGATGCTCTCCTCGAAGAGGCGATCCATCGCCTCGCGCAGCGACATCAAGTCGCCAAAAGGCTCCCAACGAACGATAGACATCTGTGCACCTCCTGTGTGCGATTGATGGGCGGCCACGTCGGGTCGCCCTTATGCTGGGCGATCACAAGGATCGCCCCTACGATGTGTGTTGCTCCATCCTCAGGATGGTCTTGATGCCGGCCATGTTGATGCCTTGCCGGGCCAGCTCGGCAATGTGACGGGCACGTGCAATGTCGGCCTCTGAGTAGAGGCGGTTACGCCTGCCCAGACGGCTGGGACTCAGCAGCCCCTGCCTCTCGTACGCACGCAGCGCATGGGCAGGGACACCGGCCAAGCGCGCCGCAATGCCCGTCGTGTAGCGGGGCGTACTGTCCATAGCATACCTCCCTACCTTCCGATCGCCATTATAGCACATTGATGATGTGTTTGTCAAGAGTTTCGACGATGAGTTTTCTAAGTTCGCATAAACTCGTTGATAGAGTTATTGACAAAAGGGCGTATACATGCTATACTGTTCCTGGGAGGCGCCCCATGGAATACAGAGATTACTATCAGATTCTTGGTGTACCAAAGAACGCAAGCGAGAAAGACATCAAGGCAGCCTACCGCCGCTTGGCCCGCAAGTGGCATCCTGACCTCAATCCCAAGAATCGCGCCCAGGCCGAGGCCAAGTTCAAGGAGATCAACGAGGCCCACGAGGTCCTCAGCGACCCAGTCAAGCGCAAACGCTACGATGAGCTGGGCGCCAACTGGCAGCACTACGAGCAGTGGCAGCGGGCGGGCGGCCAGGGCGCGCCATTCCAATGGGGCTACGCCGCCC
>DAOUCN010000071.1:0-5280 GCA_034431995.1 Chloroflexota bacterium
GTCTATGACCTTGGACAGTGCTGCTCGGATCTGCTGCTCGGTGAGCATAACCAAACCTCATACTGCTTTGATCTACACTGGGCGTTCTGCCTCAGTGATGCGCCGTACCATTGGCATGGGCGACGCTTTCACCGCAGGGCGCGGCACCCGAGAGCTGGCCGTTCAGAAACTGGCTGACCGCCTCACGCACGCTGCCCCCGGCGCCGGTGACTGGCTGGATGCCAAACTGCTCAAAGAAGGTGACCGCCCGATAGCCCATGCCACCGGTCAGCATCACGTGTGCTCCCTGCTTGTGAATGAACTCAGGGACAACGCCTGGCACGTGGTTCGGGTAGTACGGGTTTGGCACCGTTCTGACGGATGTGATTGTCTGCCCCTCCACATCCACCAGGGTATAGTACGGACAGCGCCCGAAGTGGGGACTAACGGGGGCATCGAGCCCCGCGTCGCTGTCGGTGGATACGGCGATACGCATCACTGTCCTCCCTTTTGTCTATGATGTACTGCCGTCTCTGAGCGCTCCAGGAAGCGTTGGCATCTACTGAGAGAGCCGTCGCCTGCTCAACGAGCGGAACGCCGGCGATGACGCCGCTGACGATGCCGCCAGCCGCCCAGCGAGAGGTCGGCGACACGGGCGGAAACCAGGCCGGTCTGCTGTTGCGGCGTGTTCTGGCGCCACAGTGCTAGGATTTCTGGCAGAAGCTCGCGGCTGGCCCAGACAAGAGCCCCGCCCAGCATGGGCCACAAGCCACTCTGCTTATCGCGGGTCATGCTTGTTGCGGGCAGGGTCTTCCCCTGCGCACCGCTAGGAGTGAGGCCAAGCACGGGTGCACGTGAGCTGCGGGCGTCCTGTGGCGCTGCGACCTCGCCCGCAATCGTGGCTGGCATCACGACGTCTGTCCATTGGATTGCTCCATTGGCGCACGTCTGTGCGCAGGCCCCACACATCGTGCAGCGTTCGCCAGCGATAGATGCATGGCTATTGACCAACGCAATGGCACCCTCTGGACAATCTTGCACGCAAGCTCCACACCCCGTGCACAAGTTGTCGTCAATCCGGTACATCTGAAACCTCCTGCTACACTATCCAGTCCCTATGCGCACAGCGGTCTTCATGGTGCGTCCGCCGATTGCCCGGATTCACCCTCCCCAAACTGCCGGCGATAGAGGGCCATGATGAAGTCCAGGCGCTTGTGGGCTGCCTGCAGGTTGGCCAGGCAGCCACGGGCGAATGCCTCGCCGTCCGGCGTCAGGCGATAGACCCGGCGCGGCACGCCCGGGCCGCTCGTGTCCCACGCCGAGTTGAGCAGACCCTCAACCTCCATCTCACGCAGGTAGCGGTAGATCATGGCCGGGTCGAGGCTGGGATCAACTAGGTCATGGCGGTGCAGATCCTCGATCAAAGTGTAACCGTGTGTTGGGTCCTGTCGCAGCAGCAACAGGATGGCCGGGCGCAGGAAGGCCGCCATCTGGCCCCATCCGCGCCGCCGCCCCCATCCTGGCCCGTGCGGGCCGCCAAAGCCTCGCATACGTGCTCCTCTGACAGCATAAGATCGCCACGATGACGATACCACAATACTGGCTAATTGTCAATACCTATTAACTTTATGCTAATGCAGCCTCACGGCTCAGACAAAAGAGAAGACCATCCCGCCATGTGCCAGTGGGGGGGGAGGGTGTCTGTCTGCCTACGGTGTCCCGCTTCGTTGCCTACGGCGCGTACCCGTTCAGGATGACAGGCAGATACAGGAGGGTCAACCTCTCGCAGGTTCGGAACCCGGGGGAGGTCTACGCGGCGGAGTCCTTCACGACCAGGGGCAGAAAGACCTGGCGCAGCGTGGCCTGGTAGGAGAAGCGAACGGGAATCTGGCGGGGGCTGCCGGCGACGCCGGGGGTGGTGCTGCTCACCGTGATGTCGGCTGTGTGCACGCCGTAGGAGAGCCCAGCCTTGCTGACGGAGACGATGACCTGCCCGGGGGTGGCGGCGCTGGCGCTGCCAGAGGGGGGCGACAGACTCAGCCAGGCCGCCGCCTCGCTGGCCGTCCAGGTCAGGATACCCGCCCCTGTGTTAGAGATGACAAGGGTCTGGGTGATAGGATTGAGGGAGGGGCCGGCCAGGAAGGCGAGGAGCCTTGGATGGACATCGAGGACGGGAGCGGGAATGGCCGTCGCCGTCGCCGTGCGCGTGGGCGTGCGGGTCGGGGTCCTCGTCGGCGTGGGGGTTGGCGGACGATACTCGTAAGCGCCCAGGTCGGGCTGGGCATCGCGCGGCAGGCCATCGAAGTCATCGAACGGTCCGCCGGTAGCCGTGCCGGCGTTGATAGCAGGGCTGTTGGGCAGCAGATGGGCATCGAAGCTATCAATGCCGACGTTCGCCAGACCGGGGGCAACGCCGCAGATGTCGTGTGCACCCGGGCAGGCATCGTCTTTGACATTGCTGATCAGCGAGTAATCAATGTCAAAGGGATCGCTGGGGAAGGTCTCTTCGTAGACCAGGCAGGTCAGCTCGAAGGGTTGCAGGAAGTCGGTCTGGCCGACGAAGATGTTGTTGCGCAGGCGGACCCTTTCCGAGCCATTGCCCGTCCCGCTCATCTCGGCCAAGACCAGGCAATCGCCCTCGCTGCTGATGGTGTTGTTGACCACGTTGGCCCGGTTGCCCTGGAACAGATTGAGGGAGAGGGCATTGCCCACGGCGCGGCAGTTGTCCACGTGATAGGTGAAGGGCTGGCCATCGAAGAAGCCGCAGTTGCCCACGATGATGGAGTTTTCGATGGTCACTGGGCCGTTGGTCTTGATCTGGTTGCCGGCGTTGCCCTCGGCGATGGTGCGCCGGATCTCGATGATGGAGCTGCCGCGGGCGTAGAGGAGATCAAGACCATCAGACGTGTTGTGCAGAAAGGCCGAGTCCTCGATGATCCAGTGCCCCTGGGTCTCTCCCGTGCCCACGCCGTCGCCGTAGCCG
Organism: Chloroflexota bacterium; assembly: GCA_034431995.1. Lineage (GTDB taxonomy): Bacteria > Chloroflexota > DTOL01 > DTOL01 > DAOUCN01 > DAOUCN01. The sequence goes on from DAOUCN010000071.1 coordinate 2,963, forward strand.
CCCGCTGTCTGCGCCCAACAGCCAGTGGGCTGGCCACCCGGCCAGGTCTCGCCACAGCCGTTCCATTCGACTCGCCAGCGGCGGAAGACGAGAGCCCCCGAGTTGGAGTCATTGCCTGCGATGTCCCCCTCCCAGCCAACCCAACCGTTGCCGGCGATGCGCACGTTCTCCACCGTCCAATTGGTGAGCCGTCCGGCACGCACGCCAGCGGTGGCCAAGCCGTGGATGTTGAGGTTGCGCAGCGTGACGTTGGCCGAGTCCTCGGCATAGATGCCGGTATCTGCCCAGGGGCCATAGGGAAACGTGTCGCGCTGGCAGGCGAGGCCGCCGGTATGGGACTCCACGCAGCCCGAGTGGTCCGTGATCTCCAGGCAGGCAATCTCGACATTGCTGGCATCGCTGAGGTCGAGGATATGATCTGCCCGTTCAGTCCCCCACAGTTGGGGCGGGCTTGCGCAGCCGCTATCCCAGCCAGCGCCCAGGATGCGGGTGGGATGGGCTGGGTCAGGGCCGCTGGGAATGGGCGGGATATGGCAGCCCCAGGGGTAATCGGATTCGCAGGCATCGGCACCTGGTGCGCCGTAGCCCATCATGTAGCTGCCCGCGCCGATGATGAGGGTGTCGCCGCCAGAGATTCGTGGCGCGCCATCAGGTGGCAGGGCACGGAAGGGGTGATCCCAGGCGCAGGGCTGGCCCGTGCCGCTGCCGGGATACGGCGCATTGGCCAGGCCCGTGCACTGCTCCGCTGAGCCGCCGTCGGGGCGGACGTAGTAGGTCGCGGCCAGCAAGGCGGCGGGACGTACCGGCGAGGAAGAGGTGACGCGAGAAAGAACGAACGCCATGCCGACAGCCAGCACCACCAGCAGTGCAAGCACGACCTTTCTTGACATGGTCACCTCAGGTCAGTCCCTCACCCTGCCCCTCTCCCCGTAGGGGAGAGGGATGGGGTGAGGGGCAGGCACAAACCAGCACCCCCTCCACGCTTGCGGAGGGGGCACGCAGGAGCGCAGTTTCCCTGTGGAGAGACTCGGGGCCAGACTACCTCTTCTTGCCCAACAAGCCCCCCAAGCCCTTGGCGACGTCGCCCGCGGTCTTCCCGACGTCGCCACCGGCCAGCAGGCCATCAATCTGAGCGGCGACCGGAGCGGGCAGTTTCTTCTTCAGGTAGCCAATGACCGTGTTCACGGCCAGCTTGGCCTGGTCTTCGGACAAACCAACCTTCTTGGAAACGAGCTTGATCAGCTCTTCCATGTCTTCTTGGCTCTCCGTCTTTGATTGAGCGATCCCTAGCTACGATCTGGTGTCGCCGGTCGCGCCAGCAGAGCAGCCCCGGCTCGCCGCAACTGCATCTCGGAAGCGCGGCCTAGTGGTCATGGCCCAAGGGACACAACCGCGTCATGAAAACGCGGGCGTGATGTGGAGTCCGACCCCAGCTCCCCATGGGGTCGGAACCTTGCGACAGCAGAGTCGTCGCACACCACATGAGCGCAGGGTGTTTCAGTAGGTCACAACCCGTGGTAGCTTCTTGGCCTGCTCGATCCAGTCGGCGACCATGTCCTGGGTAGGCGGCCGGCGAACCAGCTTCTTGGCTGCATTCACGGCCAAGATCTTCTGGGTCAAGTTCTCGGCCTTGCGCGTGGCCAGTTCGGCCACGGTGTCCACGCCAGCCTCTTCCAGCAGGTCGGAATACTCGGAGCCGATGCCCTTGATGCGGAAGAGGTCAGCCAGGTTGACCCACTCCAGGATCAGATCATCCTTGATGCCGGCCTTGGCTGCCAGGTCCTTGCGACCCTTCGGCGTTGCCCCTGCCTCAAGCAGAGCCTCCGTAGTGGTGATGCCTACCGCCTTGAGCTTCTCGGCATAGGCTGGGCCGATCCCCTCGACCTCCACGATGCGTGCCATAGCAGTGCGCCCTCCTTCTTCGAGTGTAGTGTTGCCGTTTCCAACGGGGTGCGAGGATGGACTTGACCGCCAGCATCCTCCTCTTCTGCGCGTATCACCACTATTGCTCGCTGCACAGAGCTAGACCACGTGGCGCCGCTGCTTGTCTACGGGAACGACGGAGATGAACTCAGACGCTGCGTTCCCCAACCGACATGCACAGCCTCATGCAGCGATCAACAGGATACGGCAGTAGTAATGATAACATCATTCTATGTCATTGTCAAGTATCCTTAGCAGGGAAGCAGGGCCTTTTCATTGTGTTGTCATTCTGAGCGAGTGCTCCCCAACGAGCGAAGAATCTCAGTCGTGCCGAGCGAGATCCTTCGTCGCTGAAGGGCGCTCCTCAGGATGACAGCGAGAACGAAAAGACCCTG
>DAOUCN010000072.1:0-5340 GCA_034431995.1 Chloroflexota bacterium
AGGCAGCCCAGGGAGCCAAGCTCTTCGGCAGCAAGGGCCTCGACCCAGCCCTGTGGAGCGACGACGGTAGCACCTACTTCGAGCTTCACGGCGGCGTCACCCCTACCTTCTGGGACTATGCAACCCTCAATCCGGGCGCGTCTGTAGGCTGGAGCGAGCAGTGGTATCCCTTCCTGGGCATCGGGGCGGTGGACGAGGCCAATGCCGAGGCAGCCCTGGCCTTGGACGCGGTGCAGGGCGGTTATCGGGTCGGGGCGGTGGTCACGGGGCAGCTCGTTGGTAGACTTGTGCTGTTGGTCTATGGTCAGGAGGTCTGGTCAAGCCAGGTGTCCCTGTCACCAGAACATACGTTCGTCTCCATGGTGCCCATCGCCGCCAGCGGCGGGCTCACCCTGCGCCTGGAGGATGCCGCGGGCCGCGTTGTCGCCGAGGCGCGGTGACGCGGAAACGAAGTGACGCGGAGACGCGGAGCCAGCAAGACGCGAAAAGATGCTGAGCTTTCGCACTTCGCTTCGCCGCTTGTTACCGGACGGTCCACTCCTGCGGACGGGTGAGCATGTTGACGAGCTTACCGATGATGTTGTCGTATGTGCTGCTGAGTTGCTCCGCGGTGGTAGAGGTAAGGTACCCGCACCTCACCGCGAATTCAAGCCACACTTGCGTTTCAGCGGCCTCGGCATCTGCATCGCTCAGCTTGCTCACAAAGGAGTTTGGGTAGCGCCGCTTGCGCCACGCTTCGGCGATGTTGGCACACACTGACCGCGAAGACCGGCGCATCTGGTCAGTCAGAGAATATCTCTCGTCGCCTGGGAAATGTCTGCTCAGCTCAAAGATACGCATGGCCGCCTCCATGGCCATGTGATACGCGTCCAGCTCGCGAAAACTCCTGATGTTCGCCATGTTAGTTTCCTCCGACTTCTCCGCGTCCCCGCGTCTCACTCTCTCCGCGTCACGTTGTACTTGTTCATCGCCGTGGGGAGGCCGTAGGCCAGCAGGCACTCGATGGCATCGGCAGCGCGCGTGTAGACCTCGGCCATGAGGGTACGCTCGGTGGCGGAGAAGTCCCCCAGCACGTGCTCGACCACGTCGTCCGACTCGCGGCTGTCCCCTGGCCGGCCAATACCGATACGCAGGCGGGCGAAGTCCTGCCTGCCCAGGGCAGTGACGATAGATTCCATGCCGTGGTGGCCGCCCGCGCTGCCGCGCGGCCGCAGGCGCAGCGTGCCCAGGGGCAGATCGAGGTCGTCGTACACCACCAGGAGATCGCCGGGAGTGAGGCGCAGCCAGCGCAGGAGGGAAGCTACCGACGGGCCGCTGAGGTTCATAAAGGTCTGGGGCTTGGCCAGGACGGCGTCGGCGTCGCCGATGGGCCCGCTGGCCAGGAGGGCGTGGGCCTTGCGGTGGTCGAAGGCAAGGCCATGCCGCGCCGCCAGCGCCTCCACCACGCGGAAGCCCACATTGTGCCGGCTGCGAAGATAACAACGGCCTGGATTGCCCAGGCCAACGATAAGAAACATGAGTCAAAGGACTGGAAAACTAGCGCAACATGCGTCGAACATCTTCGATATCTTTGGCGAAGGCGAGCAAGCCCTGAATGGCCTCCAATGCACTTCGGTACGCGTACACCAGGTGCTCCCCCTCAGTGGTGCGGATTGACAACTCAACAGCCTCGATACGCTTTGGTGCATTGGGGTCCGCCCGCAGCGTAGTGTCGACCGACGCCATTACGGCTCGACGAATCGGTTCGGTCAGTGCCCGTCCTATCTCCGCACGCTGCTTCTCACGGAGTTGGGAAAAAAGCTGCCACGCCCTCGTGGGTGTTTGCCGATCCTTTTCCTCCCATCGAAAAGGAACGTGATGACTCTCCAGAACGTCAGCCATATGGTCAAAGGGGATTCGGTGTATCTCCACACCAAAGCTCCCTATGAAGCTAAGTGACGCATCTGTCCATTCTCCCGCTAGCACACCGATTGACTTGCGGATGGAGGGATATGTACGGCGCAGGCTGTAGTGTGCAACGCACAGGCGGCTTCCCTTGTCCCAGTTGTGCTTCTTGTATCGCAGGTGTTTGGGCTCAATGAGAATCACCGGTCTGCCCTGGCTATCGCTGACAACCGTATCGATCTGATGCCGGTTACCCATATGGTTGCGCAGTCTCGAGGACCGCACTGAGCAACCTAACGGCTCTGCGACTTCTCGCACCGCTCCGGCTAGGTCGTCTTCGATGAGCTTCCCGACTGCTTCGCCCAACGCACTCCCAGGATTCGTCACGCGCCTCTCAGCCACTTGCTTGCCTCCTCACTTGGTGAGTATCAACAGGCTTTCCTTGAGCATGACTTTGTGGCGCTGAGGATTGTGACCCCACTTGCCTCCCCGTTGCCTCAATTCATGCACGCGGTAGTCTGCGAAACCAACTGCTAGACCCAACCGTCCCAAGTATTCCTCGGTTGGGATGTATACGCCATAGGGCGCCGAATCGCCCAGCACAAGGACAAACGCGCTGCCCCTTTTCATGACGCAGAACACCTGCATCAGCACCCTAAGCAGGTCGCTGAAGTATCCAGCTACCATCAGGTCGTAGCTCTTCTTGCCTCCCTTGCTCAGCCGAGCTCTCTCCAGTTGGTGAACCCTGTCTGTGAGTTCCAAGTATACTTGGGGTTCTATCTCCCGCAGCATGGCACTGAAGGGATCATCGCCGAAGGCGGTACGGCGAATCTGAGTGGTAGCCGCGATGATCAGCTTGTCGCGTACTTTCTCAGTGATGTCGCGCCAAGATGTGGCCCAGCCGAGGAAGTACATCTCAAGTCGCGTGCGATCCGCATAGTCGTAGTTGTTCAAGTATGGAGGCGAAGTCACCGCCAAGTCCACACTCTCTGGCTCAAGGGGATACCGTTGACGGGCGTCCATAAGCAGCAAACGGCACTCAGCGTGTTCATGTCTACCGCGTTCTAGTACCGCCGCCAGGTCCTTGTACATCGCCTGAACCTGGTTACAGAAAACCTCTATTGCGTCACGTTCCTGCTTCTCATGGTACTTGGTCGGCGCGATATAGGGCCACCCCGTGCCTGCTTTTGACGCCGTGCGGAGCGTATCCGTCAATGCGAGGAGGAAGAAGTCGCGTTCCTCCTGAGAGCAATTCATCTCACCAATTGTATCCTGAACGAAAGCCAGCTTTCGGAGATTGTCGGGCGAATAGCATTTATGCACCAGTTCAGGGTACCTGGCTGTTGCTGACGGATCACCGGGCCTCGCGCTGTGCAGGTGATGCACCAAAACCAGCATGTGGTGCCGCAGCGAGTCCATATTGTATTCCCAGAAGCACTTGACCCTCGCTACCCAAAACACGAAGGGATGAGCCTCAATACCTATAGAGTTGATGCCACTCTGTTTGGCGGTAATGGACGTGGTACCGCAGCCCACGAAAGGATCAAGTATCCAGTTCTCAGGAACGAGACCCTTCTCGTCAATTAGCGTCTGAACGAGCTTGTAGCTGAATCCTGCCGGGTACTTGAACCAGCGATGAATGGGTGCGCGTAGATTGTCCTGAAACGTTCCAAGGCGTTCAGGTGGTAAAGCGGGTACAGCAATAGCGGGCTGGTACAGATCCAGCATCAGTTGCTCTCGGATTTGAGGCTGCGTTGCGGCCTCCGAGGATTGACTGTCGTATTCCTGCGCTTGCTTCCCTAGCACGCCTCTTCCCTTTGTAGCCTGCATCCACTTAACGTAATGCTGCGCTCACGGTCGCCAGCGCAATAGGGCCCGGGCGATGAACAACGCTACCACGAAGGCGACGGCCGCCCCCGCCAGTACCATGCCTGTGGTGAAGGCTCGCACCCAGGGCGTGGGGTCTATGAGTCTGTTGAGATCTATGCCGAAGAGGGGCGTGGGCGAGGCTACAGGCCGGGGCGTGGGCATGGGCGTGGGGCTGACAAGGCCGATCACCACCGGCGTGGCAATAACGATGGGCGTGGGCGAGAAGGCCGGCGTCGGCGTGTAGGCAGGTGTCGGCGTGGTGGTCGGCGTCGGCGTCGTAGCATTGTCAACCCGCACGGTCAACAGATAGTCCTCATAGTTGCCATCCGTCTTGACTGCGCGCAGGCGTAGCACGTAGATGCCATCAGGATAGTCGCGGGGGTTGGTGTTCCACTCCCACAAGACGCCGTTGACCACTGGCTGCTGTCGCTCAAACTTCCACTCGAAATCCGCACCGGTGGGGCGCTTGATGTAGATCTGGTAGCGGGCAAAGCCTGGCACCGAGGCCGTCCCCACGATCTTGACCACACCGCGCACCGTGGCGTTGGCCTTGGGCTCGTCAATGCGCACCCCACTGCTGATGGCTGGCGGCGGCGTCGCTGCAACGGCCGGATGGCCGGGGCCGACCGCCGGCACGATGAACAAAGCCAGCACGATGCCCAGAAGCACAAGGACGATAGAAAAGTAACGCCCGACCATATTATGCCACACCTCACGCTACGCCAATTCTACCACAGGCGCAGCCAAGCGTAAAGCCGACGACGAAGGACGAAGGACCAAGAACTGAAGACGCAACACGTAACACGTAACACGCACCACGAGTCACGTTTTACGTTTCACGCTTCACGCCTTTGCGCCACCAGCACGAGATCCCCGGAGTCGCGCCGGCTGTACAGCTCGCCTGCCAGATTGCCATAGAGCATAGGCTGTGCAAAGCCGGCCTCGGTTACCAACTCTACCAGCTCACAAGAGAGCCACGGCCGCTGAGGCGTGCTCTGCACCTGCACCGTCCAGCAGCCGTCATCTCCTTCCTGGAAGACGGCAATATTGAAGGTGATCTTTCGTTCCTCGTAGTCGGCGAAGCGCCAGACCAGCGTCTCGCGCCCGTCCATCTCGCCGCTGCTCACCTGGAACCAGCGCGGCCGCTCTACCATGCGCTTATCGTAGTTCAGGTTGTGTAGAATGAGCAACCCGCTCGGACGGAGGCAGGCGGCCATCGCCCCCAGACTCTGACGCAGGTCGTCTTCGGTCAGCACGTGCACCAAAGAATTGCCCAGGCAGAGCACGGCGTCGAAGTCTGTTCCTGCGGCCGCGGGCAACTGCTGGAAGGAAGCTTGCCTGAAGGTTACGGCTAGGCCCTGGCTGCGGGCGTTCTCCTCTGCCCTGGCGATCATCGCCGGGCTGATGTCGGCGCCGGTGACGCTGTACCCCTCGCGGGCCAGGGCAATGGCGTGCCAGCCTGTACCGCAGGCAGCGTCGAGGATGCGCCCTCCGTCCGTCTCGCCCAGCAGCCGCAGCAGGAAAGGAAGCTCGTAGGCTAGGCGGCCCGGCCAATCCGTCATCACGTCGAAGAAGATGGCCAGACGG
>DAOUCN010000073.1:0-11403 GCA_034431995.1 Chloroflexota bacterium
GGCGCCCCCCGGGGGCCCCGCCGCTCGCCACAACCCGCTCTGCTACTTGGGTCGGCGGGGTGAGCCTCCCAGCACGCGCCGGGTTACATTGCGGGCCACCAGTGCCCAGATGCGTCCCTTCACCGCCAGCCAGGCGTCCATCACCTGGGTGCGCCGCTCAGGGGTAATGGGGTGGGGGCTGTACTGTGCCTCAACAAAGGCCCCACTGATGGTTTCGATGTACTGCTGCGGTGGCACCAGAGCCTTCGCCTTTGGTCGCTGCCAGGGGAAGGGGCCGGGCGGCGCCGCGGCCACGGTCCCGCTCAGGGTGCGGGCGTATTCGTTGGGCGTCTGAGCCAGAGGCTTGGTCAGCCCGGCCCAGGCGGCGTAGCGGCACATGCGGCCATAGATGGTCACCACGAACTCCGAGGATGCCAGGCGTCGCTCCAGCAGTGGCCAGATGGACCAGGCCAGCCCAGCCAGGGCCACGACCACCAGCAAGACGGGAACAATGCGCAAGAAGCTCAGGTTTGGGAGCGTGAAACGACGCGCCGCGGTTTCCACAAACTGGGGCGGCATGCCGAAAGGGTAGAAGGAGGCGGGATCCAAGAGTGAGCCTGTAGGACGGAAGATGGCAGGCTTGCCAGGCGTCGGCTCGAACTCGACCCAACCAAAGGGAGGGAAGTAGACCTCTACCCACGCGTGGGCATCACGTTCGCTGACTTCGTAGCGCATCTTCCCGTAGTCGTAGGTGCCTGGGAAGTAGCCGGTCGCCAAACGAGCAGGCACCCCCACGGTGCGCAGCATGATCGCCATCACTGTCCCGAAGTAATCGCAGTAGCCCTTCTGGATGAAGAGGAAGTAGTCAACAGCGTCGTGGGCGCTGGTGGGGAGCTTGATCTGCGGATCATATGGCAGTTTGCGCAGGTACTGCTCGATGGCTGCGGCCTTGTCATAGGGCGTCTTTGCGCCCTCGGTGAGTTCCTTGGCCAGGTCAACGACGCGCTGGGGCAGGGTCTTGGGCAGTTGGAGATAGCGCGTCTGCACGTGGAGCGGGTAGTCGGCGGAGGCCCGGCGCAGGTCCTCGATGCCCAGAGTGGGCAGGGTAGACGTGACCACGTACTTGACCGCCGACAGGGGCGTGCGCCGCAGATAGAGGGCCGAGAAGTCCTCCTCGCCCAGAGCCATGTACCGATAGGCCTGATCAACGCCTGCGGGCTGGTTGGCCGCGTACAAGATGTCGGCGCGCGGAGCGACGATCTCGAATTCCTGACGCAGCGTGCGGGCGCCGGGTATCTGGTAGTCTATCACCGGTTGGGCAGCCGTGCGGTCCACCGCTACCTTCTCGCTGTGATCCCAGCCGCGACCGGTGTACAGGTCCCAGGTCTCCCCTCTCCAGTAGTGGTTGGGAGCGCCGACAGATTCTGGCTCTTCGCCCAGGGCAATTGCCTCTTCCGGTGGCACTACATAGTCGTTCGTCGTTACGTACATGTAGATCGGGCTTGACTCGCCGCGGTCGAACGATCCACCCAGGACGAAGGCGCCCTTTGAGCCTGTACCCAGATCGGGGTTGGGGTTATTGAGACCTGAGAACAGGCGGTTGACCGTGCTCTCTACCTCGCCCCAGGGGCGGCTCAGGTAGATCCACCACGTCGAAGCGACCGGGTTGGAGCGCAGGGTCGGCAAGATGAGCGAGGCGAGAGCGAGGACAGCGGTGACCTCGATGGTGAAGACGGTGAGGTCGAAGCTGAGTTCCGTCGAGTAGTCAATGTCCTTCTTCTTCCAGAGGCGCTGGAGTGCCGCCAGATTCGCGCCCATCAGCAGAATCATGGTTGCGATCACGTAGACAATCACGTAGGTCATGCCGCGGTTCGAGAGGAAGGAGTTGACGACCAAGAAGATGCCTGTCGGCAAGGCACCGATCAGGCCATTGCGATAGCGATAGACGACCCACGCGCTGTAGAAGCCGACCAGCCAGACCAGGGCTCCCAACAGCAGCAGGAAGATCAGGTTGTCGCTGGATGTACCGCCCTCCACGCCAGTCACGAACCATTCCCAGACGCGGTAGGCAAGCAGGTCATTGCGACTCAGTATTTCTCTGATCACAGGCTGCACTGGGTTGGTGCCCACTGGTTTGCCCTGCCAGTACCTGATCAGCCACTGGGGGAAGTCGGCGAGGCGGGGCAGGATGAAGCCAAGGGGCGGGAAGAGCTGGCCCACGCCAGCGTAGATGGTGCCGATCCCCAGGAGCAGACCGAGGGGCACGGCAAGAATGCGATGCAGCGACGATTTCGCGAAGAGCACGCCAACCACCGCAGCCAGAAAAGCCAGGATCAGGAGCTGCTCTGTCCCCTCCACCCAGTCGGCCTCGTTCAAGGAGAGGACGGGCAGTGCAGTAAGGACAAGCAGGAGCGCCGGCGACAGCCAGCCGCCCTCGAGTTGCAGATAACGAAGAAACCGTGTCATTGTTCTACCTCGCCAGTTGTTGCCTCACGCCAGCCTCTCGCCTCCCACGATCGGCGCCATAGCTGCCTTTCTCTCGGCAACGTCCTCTTTCAGCACCCGCCCTGTGGCCAGCACACGGAATGCTGGCTTGGTTGCCACAGGAGAGGTGCGCATGATGGTGGTGAATGTCTGCCCGCGCCGGACAAGGTAGGAATGGATGCCCACGTTGGCCAGGTCTCGGACGATCTGTTCTCCTCCTGCCTTGCCGCCAAAGGATGCAGCATCGAGGATGATCGCTGCCGGAGCCAGACCTCGCCTGGTCATCGCCAGCATGGCTGCCATCCAGGCAGGATCGGTGGAGGGTGTGATGATGGTCACCGTCATGCCCCGGCCAAAGCTGCCCCCCATCTGGCCGATTACCTGTTCGAGAGGATGCTCGCCTTTGGCCTGGGCAACGGCAAGCTCCTGCAAGATGCGACCCAGTTGCCTGCGCCCTCGGTCTGGCGGCAACACCGCCTGCTGGGCGCCATAGGCCACAAGACCCACTGTCTTGTTCTGTTCCAGCATCTTGAAGGCAAGGGAGGCAGCCATGCTGACGCCATACTCCTCCGTTGACTCCTCGCCTTCGCCAGCCTGGACGCTCCTGTCCAGGTCCAGGATGATCCACATGTTGCCCGACGGCTCCAGGTCGAATTCCTTGACGATGAGTTCATCGTGGCGGGCTGTGGAGAGCCAGTGGATGCGGTTAAGGCTGTCACCGGGCAGGTACTCGCGGATGCTGGACACGTTGGTTGTGACATGCTGCGTGCGGAAGCTGCTGCGTGCCGCGCCGGGCAGCGTTCCGCGCGGCAAGTCAATGCCCGGCAAATCAACGATGGTGGGATAGACGAGAAAGGACTGGGTCGAGGGGTGGTTCCAGGTAGCAGAGAAGAGGCCGAAGGGGTCCCCGGTGCGCAGGTCCACCGGGCCAAGCGTGTACAGGCCCCGTCGTCGGCAGATGGCTTGGGCGTCCCACCAGGCGCGCCCGCCCCGGCTCGTCACCGATTCCACCCGGCTCGGCTGGTAGCCGGGCAGGTTGGAGTGATCGTCCGTCTCGACCCACAAGGCAGGCCAGCGCGAGGTGTTGATGATTGTGAAACGTTCACGCAGGCGATCGCCCACCTGCACCCAGTTGCTTTGCGTCTGCCGCTGCAGGCGCAGCCCGGATGCAGTCTGACGTGTCCAGTAGTAGGAGAAGACGCAGAGCAGCCCTACGGCGTAGAACAGATAGTAGAACAGCCGATTGGAGACCACGATGGCCAGGATGAGCAAACTGGCCAGCAGCGCGACGATAATCCGGCTGTTCAGTCGAATGGATAGACTTCCCGCCACATTGTTCCCCCTGGGGTAGAGTATTGTCTGCCTTTGTCAGACGTGCTATAATGCTGTCAGGAGCAGGAGCCATGAGTAGACAATCAGCCACTCAGCCAGCAGCCGCCGCCGGAACACTGGTCGAGATGATCCGGACAGTGGGCCTTGTAGTCAAGCTGTTCTTCGATCCCAAGGTCCCCTTGTGGACGAAGATGGTGCCTCTTGTGACCATTGCCTACCTGCTCTGGCCTGTGGATTTCGTTCCCGATCTGTTTCCCTTGCTGGGTCAATTCGACGATCTGACGGTGTTGCTCATCGGCCTCTGGGCGTTCGTGCAGCTCTGCCCGGCAGAGCGAGTACGAGCGCACAAGGGCCAGCCTCAGACGGTGGACGCCACGTATAGGGTGGTGGAGGACGACCATGATGCGGCCGCCGAACGTCCTCTCTCGCTGAGCAGACCCGACGAGGAGAAGCCAGCGCCGCCTTGACGGTGGTGTGGCCGTCTGCCCGCCGCTCTCTTGCTCCTGAGTTGCTAGCGCGGCAGGAGTAGCCCGCTCTTGTGACGGATGAACCCCCCTTCATCCACGGTTACCTCTGGCTCAGCGGCCTCCTGGTCCTCCTCGTCTTGTAGCGTAGCTTCCGTTTCCTCCGCGTAAGCCGCGAAATCGAGGCTAGTGCGCATCAATTCCCACAGAAATGGATGGTCTTCGACAGGCAGAGTGCTCTCCGGAGCCAGAGCCAACGCCGCGGCCATGGCCCACTGCGCCTCCTCCAGCTTGCCGCTCCGCCAGAACAGATCGGCTGTGTACTCCAGCCGGGTCTGGAAGCAGGCCCGGCGTGCCCCGTCGAAGAGGGCGGTTAGGGCCATGCGCACCACGATTCCCTCTCGCTGTATCTGGCCGAGGTCGGTCACAGGCAACTCATCCTGACGCTGTGCCTCGATCTGCTCCTGCCGCCGCAGCTCAGCGATGAGGCGCTGGGCATGGGGCCGTATCTGCTCTGGTGGCAACAGGACCCAAGACCTGCACTCTGGCAGACTGACTAGTTTCGATGAGGCTGGCAAGAGCGCCTCGTTGGCGCGTATGGCGTCTGGGTGAAGCTCGGCTGGGCGCGGCTGCTCCTGCGATGGACCTTCCAGCAATTCGATCAACGCGTAGTAGCCATCCGGCAGAGGGGTGTGTGTGCGGTGGTTACGAGCCTCGGCTGTCTCCACCTGACGGCGACAGAAGGCCAGCTCCACCGGCACCGCTGGCAGTGTGCCCGTCATGAGCTCCGCTGATAGGCGCTTCCACATAGTGAGGCTGCACGGATCCGCGCCAAAGCCATCTACCACACCCTGTTCCTCGTTCAGGACGAAGGAAGCCAGACGCAGCGTCCCGAAGCGGTTCTGCTTGACAACATAGATGCTGCATCCGCCCTCCCTGTCTATGGCCGTGGCGAGGCAGGCATAGACCTTGTCCGGCTCGGCGACCGCCGGCGGCGGAGCGACAACGGGAGCTGCCTTGATGCCCTGGAGATTGAGCCTGTAGAGCGCCCGGCGGGCTTCCTTGGCCCGCGCCTTGGGCACACTCCTATCTGCTCCGATATTGGCCAGCAGGTCGGCGCTTGCCTGGGACCGCAAGGCCACCATCGTCTCCAGCGCGGCGGCGAACAGCATATCACTTCCCTGGCGGGCAAGCAGGGCGAGCACGGGTAGCCCGTCAATGCCTTGCTCTCGCACTAGGTCAGCAAGGGCGCGCCGGCTTTCATCGCTGGGCAGGGCGGCTAGCTCTGCCAGCACCTGTGCTGGTTCCTTTACGGGCGCGCTCGGTGCGGGCTCAGCCGGGACGGAAGCCCCCTCCACGCCAGTGCCTGCTGGCTGCTGGACTGCCTCGTCGCTCGCTGCACTCGCCTGCTCTGCGACTTGTGGCGTCTGCTGCGACGGGCCAGCATCGGCCAGCGGTGTGCTCTCTCCGTGGCTCGCGTTGTCCTGCTGCTGGTTCATGTTCTCAGTGACAGACATCTTTTCTTTGCCCTTGACAACGAAGAAGTTGCTCGATCGGCTTCTTTCCATATATAGACGCAAAGGGGTCTGCCCCTCGGTCATGGATCGGAGGAGCAGGACCCCCAGGACTCCTGCCTACAGTGAGGCTGTGGTGCAGAAGCGGCTTGGCGCGACATCCGTCCGCCTGTCTCAGGCACAAGCTCTAGCCCTGCTGAGCTATCGGTGTTCTCGCCGCCGCGGACTGCCGTAGGCAAACGGCCCTACGGCACCAAGTGACAGGCCACGAAGTGACCTTGGCCGCGATCCCTGAACTCTGGCTCTTGCACGTCGCATAGCCCCTTCTGGAAGATGGGGCAGCGGGTGCGGAAGCGGCAGCCTGAAGGCGGGTTTGTGGCACTGGGTACATCGCCCGTGAGTATGATGCGCTCTCGCCGCGCTTCCACCACGGGGTCTGGGATCGGCACCGCTGAGAGAAGCGCCTTCGTATAGGGATGAAGTGGGTCGTCGTAGAGGTCCACGCGGTCGGCGATCTCGACGATCTTGCCCAGGTACATCACCGCCACGCGGTCCGAGATATGGCGCACCACGGACAGGTCGTGGGCGATGAAGAGGTAGGTCAGATGGAACTCATCCTGGAGCTCTTCTAGCAGATTGATGATCTGGGCCTGGATGGACACATCCAGAGCCGAAACAGGCTCATCGCAGACAATGAACTGGGGCTGGACAGCCAGGGCTCTGGCCACACCGATGCGCTGCCGCTGACCACCCGAGAACTCGTGAGGGTAACGATTGGAGAAGTATGGATTGAGACCAACGACCCGCAGCAGCTCCTGCACGCGCTCCTGGCGTTCCTTGCGAGACTTGGCCAGATGGTGGATCTCAATAGGCTCGCCGATGATGTCGCCCACGGTCATGCGCGGGTTCAAGGAAGCATAGGGGTCCTGAAAGATCATCTGCATACGCCGTCGCATCTGGCGCAGCTTCTCGCCCTCGAGCTTGCACAGGTCTGCCCCCTCGAACAAGACCTGCCCGGCCGTGGGACGATAGAGCTGCAAGATGGCGCGCCCCGTCGTAGACTTGCCACAGCCCGACTCACCCACCAGGCCCAGGGTTTCTCCCTTCTTGATTGCGAAGTCGAGGCCGTCTACTGCTCTGACTGCACCGACCTGGCGCTGGATGATAATCCCCTGCGTGACAGGGAAGTACATCTTCAGGCCCTTGACTTGCACCAAGATGTCGTTGTTCTCAGACATTCTTCCTCACCACCTCTTTCGTCTGCATATCCACCCAGCAGGCAACTCGGTGACCGGTAGCCACGTTTCGCAAGAGCGGCCGTTCGCTGCGGCAGATGTCTTGCACATAGGTGCAGCGGGCAGCGAAGGGACAACCGGGGGGCAGGTCTATCAAATCTGGTGGAAAGCCCTCGATGGGGGTCAGCTTGGCTTTGCGCTTCTCGTCCAGGCGGGGAATGGAGCCCAGCAGGCCCCGGGTGTAGGGGTGCTGTGGGCTGGCGTAGATGTCCTGGACGCGCGCCGACTCGATGATGAAGCCGGCGTACATCACAAGGACCCGTTCGCACAGGCCAGCCACCACCCCCAGGTCGTGGGTAATCCAGATGACGGCCATGCCCAGTTCGCGTTGCAGGCGGCGCACCAAGTCCAGTATTTGGGCCTGAATGGTCACGTCGAGGGCAGTGGTCGGCTCGTCGGCGATCAACAGCTCGGGGTTGCAGGACAGGGCCATGGCAATCATCACCCGCTGGCGCATGCCGCCCGAGAACTGATGGGGGTAGTCGCCGATGCGGTTGGCAGCTTCGGGGATGTTCACCAGTTGCAGCAACTCGATGGTGCGCTTCTTTGCCTGCTCGCCCGACATGTTGAGGTGAAGCTCCAGGGCCTCGCTGATCTGCCGGCCAACGGTCAGCACGGGGTTGAGAGAAGTCATCGGGTCCTGGAAGATCATGGCGATTTTGTGCCCGCGGATGCGACGGATCTCCTCGTCGGAGAGCTTGAGCAAGTCCATGTCGTGGAAGAGGACTTGCCCGCCAGCGATCTTGCCCGGCGGCTGCGGGATCAGGCGCATGATGGACAGCATGGACACTGACTTGCCGCAGCCCGATTCGCCCACGATGCCCAGAGTCTCTCCTTCCTGCAGGTCGAAGGAAACGCCATTGACGGCATTGACGACGCCGTCCTGGGTGATGAACTGCGTCCGCAGTTCATGTACATCTAGTAGCAAGCCCATAGATGCCCCCACATATTGAAAGTCGGTCCTCTTCGACCGCTGTCGGACACGCACTCCCTGGCCGAGACCGCCTACGCTGACTGCCACGACTCCTGTGACATTATACCACCTTCTTTCCCAGGTGTAAAGGTGCTTTACAGCGCCCGCCGCGGATTCAGGACATCGTTGATCGCATCGCCCAGCCAGTTGAAACCGAGGACAACGCCCGCCAACACCAACCCGGGCCCAAACATGAGGTATGGCTTGGTGCGCCAATAGGCGTAGGTGTCGTAGATGACGCCTCCCCAACTGGCATTAGGCGGCTGGACGCCCAGCCCCAAGAAGCTCAAGGTGGCCTCAGACAGAATGATGCCGCCCATGCTCAGGGACATGGCCACGATGACCGGGGCCATCGCATTAGGAAGGAGATGGCGCAGGATGATGCGCCCCTCCGGCACACCGAGGGCTTGAGCAGCCAGGATGAAGTCCATGGCCCGCAACGAGAGGATCTGTGAACGCACCAGGCGAGCAAGGCCGCCCCATCCGATCAGCGACAGCGCGCCGAAGATGACCGCATAGTCCACGATCCCGGAGCGGGCCAGGGCGACCATGTTGTTCGCTCTCATCCACTCCAGCAATCCTTGCTTGACGGTGGCCGAGATGAAGAAAGCAAAGAGCATGCCTGGAAAGGCGAAGAGCACGTCGGCCGTGCGCATGACCAGCGTGTCCACCCAGCCACCAAAGTACGCCGCGCTCGCTCCCGCGGCAACACCAATCACCAGAGTGCATGAGACAACGATGACCAGGACAATGGCCGATGTGCGCGCCCCGTAGATCATGCGGCTGAAGATGTCGCGTCCCAGGGAATCAGTTCCCATGAGATGGGTTAGGCTGGGAGGCTGCTCCACGGCATCGAGGTTCTGTGCCAGGGGCGAGTAGGGGGCTAGCCAGGGCGCGAACAGGCCGGCGATGAGGATGATGGCGGCAATCGCCAGCCCCAGCCAGGCCATGGGGTTGCGCGCGAGCCGCATCCACGTGGTTCCCCACCGACCAGCGGCCTGCCGATTGCCCGACGGGCGGGTCGCACCGCCGCCACTGGTGTCAGCCATATCGTATCCTCGGATCCATCAGCGCATAGGCGACATCGGCCAGAAGATTGGATAGGGCGAAGGATAGAGCGCCGATGAGGGTCAGGGCCATGATGACCGGGTAGTCCCGGGCAAACAGCGACTCGAAGCCAAGCCTGCCGATCCCTGGCACGCCGAGGAGGTTCTCCGTGATGAACGCCCCTTCGGGCAGACTGCCGATCAGCAGGGCAATGATCGTAATGAGCGGGATGAGGGCATTCTTCAGGGCATGACGGAGGACGACGGCGCTCTCCTTCAGGCCTTTGGCCCTGGCCGTGCGGATGTAGTCCTGGGGTAGAACTTCCAGCAGACTGGCCCGCGTCTGGCGGGCCAGTGCCGCCACAGGCCCCATGCCCAAGACGAAGACAGGGAGAATGGCGCGGGTGCTGAAGATGCCCTGCCAGCCCGGGGGTGGCAGGAGATGTAGGCCCCGCACAAAGATCGCCAGCAGAATGGGAATGGCGACGAAGCTGGGGACGGAATTGAAGAGCAGCGCCGCACTGACGCCCAGGCGGTCGAGCCAACGCCCGGCAAAGAGGGCCGCCAGGATGCCCAGGGGAATGCCCACCGCGACGGAGAAGAGAAGAGCAAAGAAAGAGATCTGCACCGTGACCCAGATCCGACGGCCAATGAGATCACTGACGAGCTGATTCTGGTAGCGCAGGGATTCACCGAAGTCCAGACGGACAGCCTTGGCCACGTAGTCGAGGTATTGCACGACAAGGGGCCGATCGAGGCCCAATTCGTGGCGTAGACGCTCCACCGTCTCTGGCCGGGCGCGAGCGCCCAGGCGAGCGACCACGGGGTCTCCCGGCCCGTAGACGCCGAGCACAAAGGTGATCGCTGAGATGATGAGGAGCAGCAGCGGCAGCCAGAGCAGCCGCCGGACGATGTACTGTATCATCCCTCAAGATAGATGCTCTTCAGCCAGGGCACAATGAGGGGCGGACGCTTGAAACCCTTGACGTAAGGCTTCACCAGCCAGTACTCCCGCGCGTAGGCCAGGGGAATGACGGGGGCATCGTTGATCAGGATCTGCTCCGCCTGCTGATAGAGTCGCGTGCGCTTCTCCTGCTCTCGCTCTACCCGAGCCGCGTTGAGCAGGGCATCGAACTCGGAGTTCCTGTAGTTGGGCCAGTTCAAGGTACTGCTGCCATGATAGAGCACGTCCAGGAAGTCGAAGGCGTCGGGATAGTCGGCGATCCAGCCGGCGATGAACATGGGGAAACGGTGCAGGTTGAGGCCAGTGAAGAACGTCGCCTCTTCCACTAACTGGATGTCCATCTGCACGCCGAGGTTCTCCTGGATCATGTTCTGAATGGCGGGCAGCAGGCCCTCGGAGGCCGCGCCCGTACCGGGCCCAGTGAGGGTAACAGCAGGCATCTTGCCAGCGTACTTCGACTCGCTCAGCAATTGTCTTGCTCGCGCTGGGTCGTACTGCAGCCCCTTGAGTTCCTTGTTGTAGCCGGGCACGCCTGGCGGCAGCACGCCGTCAGCCTTTGTGTACATATTCTTGAGCACCACCTGGACCAGCTTCTCCTTGTCAAGGGCGTGGGCAAAGGCCTGGCGCACTTTGGGGTCATCAAAGGGAGCCACAGTCGTGTCGAAGCCGATGTACGAGAAGCTGTACTGGTCCGCGATCACCAGTTCCTTGTTTAGCGGATTGCGCGTATCGGTCACCCGGTCAATGTCCGTGCGGCCGATGGGGATCATGTCTATCTCGCCTGTCTCATAGGCTGTCATGCCGGCGCCGACGAGACGGATGCGCACCTCTTGCAGCTTTGGCTTCTCACCGTGGTAGTTCTCGTTGCGGGCCAGCACGACCTCCTCGGTGGTCTTGCGCAGCAGCTTGAACGGCCCGGTACCGTTCGGCTTCTCCGTCCAGTTCCGGCCTCCTTGCTCAACGTTGGTGCGGTCAACGACGTAGGCTGTCGAGTAGGTGAGCTGCCAGAGGAAGTAGGGCTTGGGGGCGTCAATGGTGAACTCGATGGTGTAGTCGTCAATGACCTTGACCCCCGCCACTTCCCGCACCCGCCCCGCCCGCTTTTCCTTCGCGCCCACGATGTCGCCCAGATACGTGTCGGCAACGTCTGAGCGCGTCTGTGGATCCAGTGCGCGCTCGATGGAATACTTGACGTCCCTGGCCGTGACCGCCTTGCCGTCGTGGAACTTCACATCCTTGCGCAAAGTGAAGGTATAGACCTTGCCGTCTGAACTGAGAACGTAGCTTTCCGCGATGTCCTTGACCAGCTTGAGGTTCTCGTCAATGCCTACCAGGCCGCCAAAGATGTGTAC
>DAOUCN010000074.1:0-2420 GCA_034431995.1 Chloroflexota bacterium
GATCTTGATGAGTGCCTGGAACAGGGCGCCTGTCCGCCCGATGACGAAGTACACGCCGATCAGCACGGAAAGCTCCACCGCCAGCAGCGCCGCCACGGTGACGAGGGTATAACTCAGGGTTAGCTTCCAGGCCAGGCGCCCGAAAGGAAGCAGCAGACGATGCCTCATGGTCGCTTAACCTATTGCGCTTGGTGGTAAAGAGAACGTTCGGCAATTCGATTCCGCGTCCGCCTGGCGATCCCAAAGGGTGAGGCGCTCAGTCCACATACACGAGATGTAAACCGCAGCGCCGAGAATCACCAGGCTACAGGAAGGAAGGCCGCTCAAGCAGGCTCGATCCAGCCCGCTTCCAGCGGGCTTTGTTGTTGTAGCCCGACGATTGATCGTCGGGCACTGGGCCGGAGAGCAATTGCCGAACGCTCTCAGTAGTAGTATACGCCCTTCGCCCTCTCTTGGCAAGCCGCCGAGGAGCGCGCTGCGCAGTCAGGACGTCAGGTCTTGGCGACGGAAGATCCACACTGTCACCACCAGGAACACCACGATGTAGAAGGCGATGCCAATGGCAGCGGTCGCCGGATCGAGCGTGGGCGTCTCGATGCGCTGGCCATTCACGGCCAGCCCTCCGGTCGGTATCTCTGTGTTGATTGCCTGCAGGAGGCCTTCCGCCATCTTACCGGGAAGGTATTTGGCGACGTTGGCAACGGCGCCGCTGGCAAAGGACACGAGCTCCATCACAAGTCCCTCCAAGACCACGGCGTACGCGACGCCTACGCCGATGGTTACCAGCGTCGAGCGAGTGGCAATGGCAAGCAGGAAGGCCAGGGCAGCATACGGTAGCAGGATGTAGGTGTGGACGGCGACGGTGCGCACGACATCTGCCCATTTGACCTGATCCAGGCCGATGCTGCCGTGCATCAGGCGCGTGATAACGGCTGAGCATAGCCCGCCAGCAATCAGGGCCACCACAATCAGCAGGGCAGTCAAGACCGCGCTCACCGCGAACTTGGCGGCCAGTAGGGTAGAGCGGGGCATTCCGTGGCTCAGCCAGAGGTGCGTAGTACGCCAGGCATACTCCTGGGCTGTCAACCCTGCTACAAGCACAGTGATCAGCAGTTGCCCCACGATGCCACTGGCGGTGCTCATGCCCATGAGGAGCCCATTGGGCCACAGCAGGATCAGCTTCAGGCTGTCGCTCCCCTCGCCACCTTGCCGCAAAACTCCGTACAGCATCAGCCCGAGGCCGATGAACATCAGTGACAGCATGGCCAACTCGCCCCACAACAGCTTGCGGCGGACTACCTTCATCTGTTCCATGCACAATGCTTGGCCGATCATGACAACCTCCTTACAAGCGGCGGCTAGCTTCGGCGCTGCGTGTCCTATGCCGCCTCTTTGGTCAGCTCTAGGAACAAGCTCTCCAAGTCAGCACTAGCTCTGATGACCTCGCCAGGGACAATCCCACGCCCGGTCAGATGAGCCACGACCGCCTCACTGGATACGCCTCGGATCTCCACATATCTGCCGTTGGTTTCGATGTGCTCCACGCCAGACAAGGTCTGTAGCACTCTGGCTGCCTCATTGGGGAAAGGCACGTGTACCCTCACTATTGGGCGGTCTCCCAACAACTGACCGACGGGGCCCATGGCAATGATCCTGCCTCGTTGCAGCACTGCCACGCGGTCGCATATCTGCTCGACTTCATGGAGGAGATGGCTACTCAGGAATACGGTCGTTCCGCCGTTGGCCAGGGAGCGCAGAAGGGTACGCACCTCGCGCATCCCGGCGGGGTCCATGCCGTTCGTCGGCTCGTCCAGAACGAGAAGCTCAGGCTGATGCACCAAAGCTATGGCCAGGCCCAGCCGCTGCTTCATGCCGCTGGAGAAGTCTCCCGCGACCCGCTCTGCGGCATGCGACAGACCAACGATCTCTAGAACCTCACTGATCCGCCGCGAGGTGACACCAGGATGCAGGCGAGCCAGGAGCTGCAGGTTCTGCCGTGCGGACAAGTAAGGAACGAGGGCAGGCGCTCCTGTGAGCGAGCCAACTCGCTCCAGGGCGCGGGTGCGCAAGGGAGTCACCCGCTGGTCAAAGAGGTATACGTCCCCTGCGGTAGGCCGGACTAGCCCCAGGATCATGCCAATCGTTGTCGTCTTGCCGGCGCCGTTAGGGCCCAGGAAGCCGAAGACCTCTCCCCGCCCCACCTGGAGCGTCACGTCTTCTACCGCCTTCACGCTGCCGTAGTGCTTCTTAAGCCCAACCGTTCTGAGTATACATTCCCCTGACATCTCGACCTCCATGTGAGGCGTGCCTGGCACGGGCCCTCTCCCCTGCGGCAGGCGGCTGTCATGTGACGGTTGCAGCATACACTGCGGGATCGCATCTGTCATGGGTCTGGAGGCCTGTTTGCCACCCGACCTCGG
>DAOUCN010000075.1:0-11214 GCA_034431995.1 Chloroflexota bacterium
GGGGCCAGTGGATGCCATCCTCGCTCTCGGCGGCCATGACGGTCAGCGGGTAGTATATGGCGAAGTACAGCATTCGCCACAGGCCGGCCCCTTCATCGCGGTAAACGGCCGGCCAGAACCCAATTGAATCGTAGGCAGGGTCTTCATAGGTCCCCTCGGGGCGCCAGTCTGGCACACCCTGCCTTAGCGCCAAGTTGTCCTGGTGCTCGATGTGCCAGTAGTCGAAGAAGAGCCAGGTTTTCATTGTATGTCTCCCATGACTTGGACTTGGAACAAAGTCGGTCTCAGCCGATCGGCACAGCCGAGCGGCGACGACCACGGTGCCGAGGCTGCTGCGGTCCTACTGGCCGGCTCCTTGCCCTGCAGGATAGAGCCTCGAGATGCCGGGACCCCGGCTGGAACGCGCGCATGAAGAGGAATCGGGGCACGTTTAGCGGCGTCTGGCCGTCCCGGCAGGCCTCGAGCGTTGTGCTGTAGGAATGCCAGCCGCCGAGGCGATGCGGCATCCCGTCGTGCCCGTAGAGAATCAGGAACTGCGTGAGGCCCCCGTCGTTCGAGGCGAGTGCACTGTATCAAACGCTATGAAACCTGTCAAGGTGGGGTTCGCCGGTGATTAGGCAGATCTCGGCGAGGTAGCAGGATTCAGAGACAACTGGACGACTGTTGGTGCAAGATTGTCGTTCACGGCCCGTGCCACACAGACGCTGAGATCATCAAACCCACCATCGGCGTAGATGCCGCCGTCATCGTGCGCGATGGAGTTTTTCTCAATGAGGTGATGACATGGTAACCTTTGAACAGCTTTTCAAGCGGGACTATGGTAGCGCGAAGATCGGTGTCTTCGGCTGTGGCTGTTGGTTCTATTGGAACCAGTTCCCCGGCCTGAAGGAGAAGTTGATCCAGCACCAAACCTACTTCGAGAGCCGCCTGCGTGAGAAAGGCGTAGATGTGGTCTCCGGCGGACTGGTGGACACGCCTCAACTGGCAGCGCAGACCGGCGACATGTTCAGGCGTCAGGGGATTGACTTCCTCATGTGTTACATGAGCACCTACGCCATGAGCAGTACCGTGCTACCCGTGGTGCAGCGGGCCGGCGTGCCGATGATCATTATCTCCTTACAGCCGACCAAGGCCATGGACTACGAGCACGGCACCACTTTCATGCAGCTGGAGCACGACAACCAGACTAGCCTGCCAGAAGTCTGCTGCGCGTTACGCCGGGCCAACCTCGAGATACCCGGCATGGTCGTAGGGACGCTCTACGATGACGAAGCGGCGTGGCAGAGCGTCTTTGAGTGGTGCAGGGTAGCGCGAGCCTACGCTGCTGTCCGCAAGGCGCGCATTGGCCTCATGGGTCACGAGTATGAGGGCATGCTGGACATGAACTCAGACCCGACGATGTTTGATGCCTACTTCGGGCTGCACGTGGAGCACATTGAACTCGACGACCTCCAGGTGCGGGTGGACAAAGTGACCGATCAGGAGGTGGCGCACAAGCTCGAGGAGATTCACGCCCTGTTCGACTTCCCACCTCCCGGTGCCGATCCCATCGCCGGGCCGGCCAAGGCAGAAGACGTGCGCTGGGCAGCCAGGGTAGCTTGCGGCATGGACAGACTGATCAAGGATTTCGCCCTGACGGGCCTAGCCTACTACTATCGCGGGCTGGACGGCAATGCCAACGAGCGGCTTGCCTCGTCGCTGATCGTAGGGAGCTCGATTCTCACCGGCCAAGGCTATCCTATCGCCGGTGAGCTCGACCTCAAGAACTGCCTGGCCATGCTCATCGTTGACCGCCTGGAGGCTGGCGGCTCCTTCGCCGAGATCCATCCCTGCGACTTCGAGCATGACATCGTGCTGTGCGGCCACGATGGCCCCCATCACATCGCGGTGGCCCAAGGCCGTCCTGTCCTGCGCGGCCTCAGCGTGTACCATGGTAAGCGTGGGTACGGCGTTAGTGTGGAGTTCCAACTGAAGAATGGGCCTATCACCTGTGTTGGCCTGACGCAGACGTATCAGGGCAAGTTCAAGTTTGTCGTGGCCGAGGGGGAGTCGCTGCCCGGCCCCATCCCAGCGACCGGCAACACGAATACCCGCTGCCGTTTCCCGCCGAATGTGCGCGGTTTCATCAGAAACTGGAGCCTGGAAGGCCCCACCCATCACTTTGCCCTGGGCGTTGGACACATCGCCCACCTGATCGAGGACTTCGCTCGCTGTTGGGGCATTGAGTGTGCGAATGTGACCGATCCAGGGTATAGGCGGGGGCAGTACATTCGGTGACGATCGTCCCCTGAATGCGCTGGCATGAGGAGGTATCGTGAACGCAGACTGTGACGGGAATGGCATCATTCCCCGCATTCGGTATCCCCGTGGGCGGGTCGGCGTCTTCGGTGTCGGCCACCACGAGTACTGGCCGCAGTTTCCTGGCCTGCGAGAAAAAGTCGTGACCTCGTATGATCGCTTCCTGACCAAGCTCTCCCGCTACAACGTGGAGGTTGTGGACGGCGGCTTTGTTGATTCCTCACAGCGGGCCTCCGAGGTGGGCGATGTCCTGAGGACGCATTCTCTGGATCTACTTCTGTGTTACGGCGCAACATATAGCCCTGCCGCCAATGTTGTGCCCGTGGTGCAGCGAGCCGGGGTGCCGGTGGTTTTGTTCGGCCTTCAGCCCACCAAGGGCATGGACATGACCAGGGCTACCACCTTCGACCAGCTCTACCACGACAGCTTCACCTGCTTGCCAGAGATTGCCTCGGCCCTCATGCGAGTGGGCATCCCACCCGTGGGCCTGGTGGTGGGCACGCTAGACGATGACCCGCGGGCAGACCGAGAGCTGGATGAGTGGTGCCGGGTGGCCGATGTCATCCGCAGCGTGCGCGACGCCCGTATCGGCTATCTGGGCCACGTGTACGAAGGCATGCTAGACATGCACTCCGACCAGACCATGTTCCACGCCTACTTCGGATTACACATCGAGCAACTGGAAATGTGCGAGCTACGCGACATCGTAGAAGCCGTCAAGCAGGAGGACGTGGAACGCATGAAGGCGGAGATCCGCCGCATCTTCCACTTCGCTGTGCCTGGTGCGGATCCCATTGCTGGTCCGGTGACGCCTGAAGACCTTGACTGGTCGGCCAGGATAGCGGTGGCTCTGGACACGCTGGTAAAGGCCAAGAAGCTGACGGGGCTGGCTTACTACTACAAGGGGCTGGACGGCAATATCTACGAGCGCATCGTGGCCGGCATGATCGTGGGTAATTCAATCCTTACCGGCAGCGGCGTGCCCATGGCGGGCGAAGCCGACCTGAAGACCGTGGTCGCCATGCTCATCATGGACCGACTGGGGGCCGGTGGGTCGTTTGCCGAGTTTCATCCCGCCGTTTTCGACGACGATATTGTGATGATTGGCCACGATGGGCCGCACCACATCCGCATTGCCGATGACAAGCCCATCCTGCGCAACCTGAGCGTCTATCACGGCAAACGGGGGACAGGGCTGTCGGTGGAGTTCAAACTCAAGACCGGCCCGGTGACTCTGTTCGCCTTGACGCAGACGATGCAGGGCCGCTTCAAGATGGTCGTGGCGAAGGGAGAATCGTTGTCAGGTCCCATCCCGCCCACTGGGAACACCAATACGCGGGTACGCTTTGCCTCCCCGGTGGCCGATTTCGTGGAACGCTGGTGTATGGCCGGCCCCAGTCATCACTTCGCCCTGGGTGTAGGCGATTGCGTTTCTATGCTGGAGAAGGTATCCAAGGTCTTCGACGTAGACTACGAGCTAGTGCAGTGACCTTATGACCACGCGTTATGAAGACACGAAGACTCCGGAACGAGCTTCGTGTCTTTCTTGTCGCATATTCGAGCCTGCGGAGAAGGCGCATGAGGAATGAACCGGACATCGAGCGGCTGTTGGCGGCCTTCAGCCATAAGAAAGTGGACCGCGTGCCTAATTGGGAGATCATGATCTGTGAGCGTAACGTGGACTACCTGCTGGGCAGCGAAGTGGGCACCACAACAGAGTTCTTAGATCCAAAGCTGTACGTGCAACTGGCCCAGAAGATCGGCATGGACGCCATCAGCTTTCGCTATGTGTGGGACTTCGGCATCCCCGGCCTCATCCAGGACTGGGCCGACCTGGAGAAGGCAATCCCCCATCCCGACTATGATGCGATCATAGGCCGTTTACGGGCCACCATCCGCGCTACCGCGGGCACGGGCATCGGCGTCTGCTACTGGGCGGGATCGAGCTTTGCCCATACCTACAACAAGCTCGGCTTCGAGAACTTCATGATCAAGCTCCATGATGATCCTCTGTTCGTGGAGCGCGTCATGGACCTGTATTGCGACTACTTCTACAATGTCGTTCTGCGGGCCAGCGAGGAAGGTATCGCCTTCTTCTACATTGGTGATGACCTGTGTGGGAAGAGCGGCCCGCTGGTCAGCCCGCGCGTGCTGGAACGCCTGTGGTATCCCCGAGCGCAGCGAATCATCGAACCGGCGCGGCGCAAGGGCATCCCCTTGCTGTTTCACTGCGACGGCGGCTTAGGCCCCGTGATCCCATACCTCATCAAGCTTGGCTTTAGCGCCATTCACCCCATCGAGCCATATTCTAACGACATCTACGAGATCAAGAAGCGATACGGTAAGGACTTGTGTTTGGTGGGGAATATTGACATCGCGGGCGTCCTGGCCTTTGGTACACCTGCCGATGTGGTTCAGGACGTGCGTGAGCACATTGCGCGGCTCTCGCCCGGCGGGGGCTACGTCCTCTGCTCCAGCCACAGCATCATCAACGACGTGCCCCCGGAGAACTTTCTGGCCATGATTGACACGGGCCACACCACCCCGCCAGCAGACTAGACGGGCATGGGGTGATGGAGATTCCAGATGCTAAGGACTTCGCCCAACATCCTGCTCATCATGACCGACCAGCAACGGGCCGACTTCTTCGCCGGGCAGGGATTCGGTGTGAACACGATGCCGTTCCTGGAAAGCTTGCGCCCCCGTGGCGTATGGTTTGCAGCGGCGTATGCCTCCATGCCCATCTGCATACCCGCCCGGGTGACCCTGTTTACAGGGCGCTACCCCTCGGCCCACGGCATGATCGCCAACTGGGAACCGGTCGCTGGCCGGTTCAGTCGCGACCTGATTGATGTCCTACAGGAACAGGGCTATGAGCTGGCTCTCTTCGGCAAGAACCACAGCCATCTCACGCCAGACCGCTTTACCGTCTGGCGGCATTACAGTCACACGGAGGGAATCCCTCGACTAGGGAGGGAGGAAGAGGATGCGGCTTTCGACCGCTGGCTAACCCAATTGGCGCACTGGGTCTCCCCGGAGCCGACACCCTTTCCCGTACACTGCCAATACCCTGTGCGCATCGTTGATGACGCGATAGCATGGCTGGACAAGCGAGAGGCCAGACCGTTCTTTGCCTGGGTGAGCTTCCCCGAACCCCATAGCCCCTACCAGGTGCCCGAACCGCACTTCAGTCTGTTCCCGCCCAGCATAGTACCCAGGCCGGTGGCCGGGCCGGACAGTCTGCGGCACAAGAACTATCAGTGGCAATTCCAGTACCGGGCCATCAAGCACTATCATCCCGCATGCGACGCGGTGTGGCCGCGCTACCGTGCCAACTATTGCGGCATGCTGCGTCTGATTGATGACCAGGTGAGGCGACTGATCGCGGCTGTGGTAGACAA
Organism: Chloroflexota bacterium; assembly: GCA_034431995.1. GTDB lineage: Bacteria > Chloroflexota > DTOL01 > DTOL01 > DAOUCN01 > DAOUCN01. Next base: position 5,700 of record DAOUCN010000075.1, read on the forward strand.
GGGGCTAGTGGAAAACACAATCGTGGTCTATCTCTCCGATCATGGTGAGTTCTGCGGCGACTATGGTCTCTACCGCAAGGGGCTGGCCCTGCCCCAGTGCACTATTCGCATCCCCCTGTTCTGGTTCGGTGGGCCGATCAGACCGCATGAGGGGTTTCACAGCGCGCACGTGACAATTGCCGATGTGTTTCCAACCATCTGCGAAGCGCTAGGGGTAGGCATTCCGGAAGGTGTGCAGGGGCGCAGCCTGTGGCCACTGCTCCTGGGCCAGCCGTACAGCCGGACTGAGTTCCAGAGCGTCTATGTGGAGCATGGCATTGGTGGTCGGACACTCACCGAGGAAGACAGGGTGGGCTTCGGGGCAGCGGCCGACACCGTGTACGTGGACGGCGTGGCCCGCACCAACTTCGACGGCACCCGCGTGGCTGTCAGCGGCTATCGGCGCGCCGTCGTTCAAGGCAGGTGGAAGCTGATCTACGACCTCGACCTGCCCTTGGAGCTGTACGACCTCGAGAAGGATCCCTGGGAGCTGAACAATCTGGCCGCGGATGACAGTTTTGCGCCGGTCAGAGACGAGATGTTCAAGGAGTTGGCCTACTGGGCCGTTCGGCTGGCCGACAACCTGGGCGTGCAGAGATACACGGTGGTGACCAGGCCACACAACTGGCTCCGCTAACACGCACCCGTTCGGATCATGGGCCAAGAGCCCTCGCGGCGGTTTCGTCAGCGACTTGCTCACCTATGGCAGGGTGCATGGTCAAGGAAAGGAGAAGGGCAGACGGACCTTTGTGGGCGGGGACAACGGGCGGTCAAACGGATCGCTCCAAACGATCGAAATTGCTGGTGCTCGGCAACAAGCGTGTGATGGGTGAAGGTGCCTGAACAAAGGATACGCCTGTTCTGTCGCCTGCGAACCAAAGTACACACTGCTCGTCGGCATGGTCTTGCTCAGTTGTACCGGAAGGCAACGTGCGTTTTGCCCTGTTTCGTGGCGCTCAACTGCCTGAGCCATGCATTATTGATGCCCACGGCAACCTGACCACTGACCCGGCGGCGCTGTATGGTTTACAACAGGGAGCACTGTTACCGCTGGGTGGGGCCGTGGGACACAGGGGAACTGGCCTGGCGGTGATGTATGAACTCTTAGGCGGAGCGTTGTCCGCAGCAGGCTGCAGCGGTCATAAGATGGCAGACAAAGGCAACGGACTGTTCTTTGAACCTATCAGTATCGCTGACTTCGTCCCTGTTGAGCAGTTCATCGCGACAGTACAAGGACTGACCATTTGAGTGAAGTCTTCGCGGCCTCGGCCGGGCGTCACCGAGGTTCTGTTCCCCGGTGAGCCGGAGTTCCGTACCGCTCAGAAGCACAAGCAGGACGGTATCCCGGTCGAGGAAAGCGTTTGGGACCAGATCTGCAAGATAGCCGCAGACCTGGCGATCAGTTTGTAACGTCGTCCCAAGGGAGAGGAAGGGAGGATTGGTCATGGTTCTGATGACTCCCAAACGGCGCTTCCTGGCCGGAATACTGGGGGGACGGGTTGACCGCACTCCTGTTGGCAGCCCGACCTCCGTTGCCACTGTGGACCAGATGCACTTGACTGGTGCTTTTTTCCCCGATGCTCATCTGGACGCGGCGAAGATGGCGCGCTTGGCGGCTGGGGCCTACGAAATCCTAGGGTACGACGCCATCATGCCCGTCTTCAGCGTGCAGCAAGAGGCGGCAGCGCTGGGGTGTAGGGTGGACTGGGGAAAGGTAGACTCAATGCCGGTTGGCCGCACGCACCCCTGGAAAGAGCCAGAGGACGTGACCATTCCGGCCGACTTCCTGGAACGCCAGCCGATCAAGGTTGTCCTCGATGCCATTTCCATCCTGCGGCGCGAGTATGGCAGCAAGGTTGCCATCATCGGCAAGGTCATGGGCCCCTGGACCCTGGCCTACAACATGCACGGAGTGAACGACTTCCTGCTAGAGACGTTACTTGAGCCCGACAAGGTGCGCCGCTTTCTCGACAAACTAAAGGCAGTAACTATGCTCTTCGGTAAGGCTCAGATCGAGGTTGGAGCCGACATGCTCTGCCTCGCAGATCATGCAACTGGTGATCTGGTGCGGGGCACCATGTACCGCGATTTCCTGCAGCCCGTTCACCGGGAGATCATCGCGGAGCTGGGATGTCCACTGGTGCTGCACATCTGCGGCAATACCCTTGACCGCATGGGATACATCGCCGACGCGGGGTTCGACGCCTTCCACTTCGATTCCAAGGTAGATGCAGTCGACGCCGTGCAGGCCGTTGGGACGCGGATGTCGCTGGCAGGGAATGTCAACAACCCGGAGGTGCTCCTCTCGGGGACGCCTGAGCAGGTAGAGCGGCAAGCCCGCTCTGCGGTTGAGGCAGGCGTTCACATCGTAGGCCCAGAGTGCGCTGTCCCTCTGCGCACCCCACTGCAGAACTTGAAGGCGATCCGGCGGGCCATCAGGCATTATGCCTGAGCCGATCGGCGGGCGGCACAGGGATCGGCAATGATACCATCAGGCGCTGTGTCACTCTTGGCGGCTCGCACGGTCCAGGCGCATGCCAGCCGAAGCAGTTGCGGGTGTCAGCAGCAGCATGATTCCGACCCGGATTCAGCGCTCGAGAACTGAGACACCTGCAGGCGTTTGTTGGTGTATGCTGGTGGCAACCAAGTCTTGCCGTCAGCAGGAGGGGATGCCAGAGGGGGAACAAACGCCTCGCGTGTCGCTTTGCCGAGTCCGGATGTGACGGTCAGAAGGCTCTGGCCACCTTCGACTTCGCCGCGGCGCCCGATCACACCCAGCGTCTTCCCCTGGGCCGACCCGGGAACAACTGCCTTAACGAATTCGGTGTAGCCCTGCGGTCCCTGCACCCTGCCGACAGTGACATGCGCCAGGCCTCGGTTGCGCAGTAACTCGGCGGCCATGTGGCCGCTGGCATCCGGCCGATCCAGGAGTTCGTAGATTTCCAGTGTCTGCTTCATCGCCACGAGACGCCCTCCGGGAGCAATCGGTAGATCGAGACGGGCGCGAGGAAGCCCAGGCATGGGCATTGCATCCCAGACGCTGCAGGATGCGAGGGTTTTCGGTGGTACCCCCGGGGCGACTCGAACGCCCGCACCTGGCTCCGTAGGCCAGCGCTCTATCCTCTGAGCTACGGGGGCACGGACTGACGAACGACGGACGACGAAGGACCAAGGCCGAAGGGCGGAGCGTGCAGAACTGCCCTGCGTCGCTACGCCATTGTAGCACAAAAGGCCGTCATTGTGAAGGGGTTGGGGAGGGCGGGAGCTTGACCAGCTTCTCGATGGTGGCCCTGGAACGCAGGTCGTCGAGATACTTGGCAATCGCCTCATCCCGCAGTCCTTGCAGGTAGTCAGCCGGCAGGGGCCGGTTCTGCTCGCGCGCGAGCACCTGCAGCACATGATAACCGAAGTCCGTCTTGACAATGCGGCTCTCGTTCAGGTTGAGCGCAAATGCGGCATCCTCAAATGCCTGGTCCACGGCGCCGCGAGGCAAGAAGCCCAGGTCTCCACCCAGGTTCTTGGTATAGCTGTCCAGCGATACTTCCTTGGCCACCGCCGCGAAATCCTCACCCTTCAGCAGACGGGCCTGGACGGCAAGGGCCTCGGCCTCGGTCCTCAGCAGGATGTGGCGCACATGAACCTGCTCGGCCGAAGTCGGCAGAGACGCCGTCACCTTGTCAAAGAGGCGTTCATAGAGCAGTTGGTTGCGTACAATCAAAGCACGGAACTCCTCTACGGTGAGCTTGTCCCTTTTGAGGGCTTCCTTGAAGGCGGCCTCGCCGCCAGCATCTTGGATGATCTGCTGGACGCGCTCCTCGACCTGGGCCTCGGTGATCGTGACTCCCTCCTGGGCGGCGGCCTGGCGCAGGAGTTCATTGTCAATCAGTTGGTTCAGGATGTCTTCACGCACCTGGTTAAGCGTGGCCTGACCATCGGGCGAGTTGGGATCGAGCCCCGCCTCGGCCATGGATTCGCGCACGAGACTGACCTGCTTGTCGAAGGCGGACATGGGAATGGCCACGCCGTTGACAATGGCGGCGTTGCCGCTGCTCGTGGGGCCTGTGCAGGCGATGCAGAAGAGAGCCAGCACGACCAGCAGCACGATGACGCATCTGCTTCCACTAGTCACATTGCTCCTCCCCAGTTGGGAATCGGACGTAGGCATTATACTCGAAGAGACCAATGATGGCAAATGCTTGACACTCGCGCGCACGATGCCTATAATGGCCTAGACCCAGGTGTTCCTCGTTCTTTGCTTGCCGTCCGGCTGTATAGACGTGGCCGCGAGAAGCGATGTGATGCTGCGTCGCCCGCAGACCGGCAGCGGAGGGCCAGTAGTGCCGCGCACCTGGGGGGCGATTTCCCCTCGGCCAGGAGCGGAGCATGGCAGAGCAGACCGGCAGCAGTCAAGACCGCATCCAGCGGGTAGTTGGCTATCTGGACGATGAGCGGCAGCGAGTGCGGGCCGCCCTGGCCGAGTTCTTCGCCACTGAACGACGGGCTGCCACCGGCATCCATCCTCTGGCGCTGGAGACCTTCGACGTGGTCATGGAGTTCACCCTCGGCCCAGGCAAGTGTCTGCGACCCATCCTCATGATTGCTGGCTATCGGGCTGCCGGCGGGCGCGATGACCAGGCGGCCATACGGGCGTCGTGCGCTCTGGAATTGACGCAAACCATGCTCCTGATCCATGATGACATCATGGACCGCAGCCTGATGCGTCGCGGCCGTCCCACCGTCCATGCTGCCTACGCCACACGCTACAGCGGGATGACCGGGGCCTCGCGTAGAGCAGCCGACCCCCAGCATTTCGGGCTGGCCCTGGCCATCGCCGCGGGCGATCTGGCGGGACAGCTTGCCCTGCGCGCCTTGACCAGCGCAGCGTTCCCCCCTCAGCGCCTGGCGGAGGCCCTTGATGTGTACACGGCCATGACCAGAGACGTGTGCTATGGCCAGGTTCTAGACATGCACGGGGGTGAGACCTCTCTCGCCTTCACTGAAGGAGACGTCCTAACGATACACCGATACAAGACTGCCCGCTACACCACGGAAGGCCCCTTGCTCCTGGGTGCCGTGCTGGCTGGCGCGCCTCCTCCGCTGCTCGCCACGCTCAGCGCGTATGGACTGCCGCTGGGGCAGGCTTTTCAGCTTCAGGATGACCTGCTGGGCGTCTTCGGGCGCGAAGCAGAGACAGGGAAGTCGGCAGATGCCGACCTGAAGCAGGGGAAGCGCACGCTGTTGATCCTCAAGGCCCTGGAGATGGGGACGGATGAGCAGCGATCCGCGGTGAGAGCAGTGGTCGGGAACAAGACTGCCACAGACCAGGAGATTGCGGCCGCCCGTCATGCCCTGGAGCAGAGCGGAGCGCGCCGCTACTGCCAGGAGATGGCTGAGCGTCTGGCGCGTCAGGCTACTGCCGCCCTGAGCGAGGCAGAGATGGAGCCGAGAGCACTCGCTTTCCTCAGCAGCCTGCCTG
>DAOUCN010000076.1:0-14238 GCA_034431995.1 Chloroflexota bacterium
GGCTGGTGCTGGTGCGCGGGCGGGGCGCCCCGAAGCCCGTCGTCCACCGCTGTCCCGTGTGTGGCCGCGAGCTACCCGATGCCGAGGCCCCCTGCCCCTCCTGCGGATACAGGGGACGGGAGCAGTCCCTGTAGACAAATGAGCGTTCATCAGCAACGGCGGCTATGCCCCAAAGGGCGGGCACAGGCGGAAAGCCGCCCTACAAGGGGGCCGGGAGGTCGGGTTTCCATACCCGACGCTACGGTGGGTCGCGTTTCGACCCATGCCCCGGAACAACGGCGGCTATAGGACAACGGCGGCTGTAGAAAGCCGCCCTACAAGGAGCCGGTAGGTTGGGTTTCCATACCCGACGCCATGTAGGTCGCGTCTCGATGCGCGACGCGTGCGTGAGCACACGCTTACAGCCAGACAACGCAAGACAAGAGAAATCACGTTCATCAGCGTCCTTTTGGCGTTGATCAGCGTTCTATTCTAGCGCGGGGAGAGACAACAATGCCCTTACAACCGGACCAAACCATCCTCAACGGCAAGTACCGCATCCTGCGCCTGATCGGCGAGGGCGCCTTCGCCCGCGTCTGGCTGGCCGAGGAGACCCGCTTCGGCGCCCGCCGCGTGGCCATCAAGGAGCTGCGCCGCGAGCGCCTGACGAGCATGGAAATCGAAGACCAGGAACGCCGCTTCCGCCAGGAGGTGGAGTTGGCCGCCATGCTCGACGCCGCCCGCGTGCCCCACGTGGTGCGCGCCCTGACCGTGGAGCTGCTGGACGACGGCACACGCCTCCTGGTCATGGAATACGCCGACGGCGGCTCCCTGGCCGACCTGATCGCCCGCCATGCCAACGGCCTGCCCGTGGAGCAGGCGGTGGGCATCGTTGTGCAGGTCGCCCAGGCGCTGGAGGGCTTCCACCGCCTGCCCGTCGGCCCGGTGCACCGGGACGTGAAGCCATCGAACATCCTGCTGACCAGCCAGGGCGAGGCCCGCCTGAGCGACTTCGGCCTGGCCCAATTGCCGGGCGCCAGCGGGCGCTCCTTTGGCGCGGCGCCGGGCCATCCCGGGACGCCCAACTACATGGCCCCCGAGCAGGCCCGCAGCCCAGAGCCGCTGCTGCCCGCCGCCGACATCTTCGCCCTGGGCTGCCTGCTCTTCGAGATGCTGACCGGCAAGGTCTACAAGCGGGTGCGGCCGGGGACGACGGCCAGCAGCCTGCGGCCCGATGTGCCAAGGTGGGTGGACGCCATTCTGGCCAAAGCCCTGCAGGAAGACCCCTGGAGCCGCTACGAGAGTGCCGGCCAGATGGCCACTGCCCTGGAGAGCGGCCTCGTCGGGCAGCGCCGCCAGGAAGCCGAGGAGCGGGCGCGCCAGGCGGCTGAAGCGCAGGCCAGACGAGATGCGGCAGAGCGCGCTCGACAAGAAGCAGAGGCGAGGACACGGCGCGAGGCGGAGGACAGGGCGCGGCGCGAGGCAGACGAGCAGGCGCGGCGGGAGCGCGAGGAGCGGCTGCGGCCGCGCCTGCCGGCAGAGGCGCAGCCCGCCAGAGGCGAGGCCGCGGCGCCGCCGCGGGGAGAGCCGTGGCAACCGACAAAGGGCTGGGTGGGCGTGGCCGGGGTCATCGTTGCCCTCGTGCTGCTGGTGGCTGTGGGCCCGCGGGCATGCGGCGGCCTGCTCGTCACGCCGACGGAAACGCCCACACCCACCCGCGTTCCACCAACGGCGACCAAGCCGCCAGCCCCACCACCGAGTGCAACCAGGCCGCCTGCCTTGCCGACGGCGACGCCCGTGCCACCGACGGCAACGCCCGTACCGACCTCCACGAGGACGCCCCAACCCGGCCCGCCCATGGTGCGCGTCCCTGCTGGCGAGTTCCTGATGGGAGCAGACACGGGCGGTGGTGATGACGAGAAGCCGCAGCACCGGGTCTACCTGGACGAGTTCTGGATTGACCAGACGGAGGTCACGAACGCCGCCTTCGCCCGTTTTGTGGAGGCCACAGGCTACAAGACCACGGCCGAGCAGCCCAATCATCCCGGCGGCTATGTGTGGGATGGCAGCACGTGGAAGCAGGTGAAGGGAGCGGACTGGCGGCATCCTGGGGGGCCGTCGTCATCCATGCGCATGGATCACCCGGTTGTACAGGTGAGCTGGGATGACGCCGTGGCCTATTGCCAGTGGACAGGCAAGCGGCTGCCCACGGAAGCGGAGTGGGAGAAGGCGGCGCGGGGGACAGACGGGCGCATCTATCCCTGGGGCAACACGTGGGATTCAGGAAAGGCCAATACACGCGACGGTGGCCCAGGAGACACAACATCCGTGGGAAGCTATGTGGCTGGGGCCAGTCCCTATGGTGCCCTGGACATGGCGGGCAATGTGTGGGAGTGGGTGGCGGACTGGTACAATTCAGGCTACTATGCGACGTCACCGGCCCGTAATCCAACAGGGCCCTCTTCTGGTGACTACCGCGTGGTGCGCGGCGGCTCGTGGCACCTCTCCCAGTACGTCGCGCGCTCTGCCTTTCGCAGCTCCGCCGACCCGGCGTTCGTCAACTACTACTTCGGCTTTCGTTGCGCCAGGGGTTCTCCCCCCTAATCCCTGTCCTCTGTCCTCTGTTCCCTGTCCCCTGTTGGGGGGTGCCGGGGGGCTGTGCCCCCCTGCTCGCGACGGAAAATGAAAACGTACAAGCATCTATACCCTGAGGTCTATGCTTTTGCTAACCTCTACCAGGCCTTCCGGCGGGCGCGCCTGGGCGGCAAGCGCAAGAAGGAGAGCGTGGCCGCCTTCGAGTACGACCTGGAGAGTAACCTGCTTGCCCTGGAGCGAGAGCTGCGCGAGAAGACCTACCGGCCCGGTCAGTACCACCACTTCTACATCACCGAGCCCAAGCGGCGCAAGATCAGCGCGGCGCCCTTCCGCGACCGCGTGGTCCATCACGCCTTGTGCCAGGTGATCGAGCCTATCTTCGAGGCCCGCTTCATCTATGATAGCTATGCCTGCCGCGTGGGCAAGGGAACGCACCGGGCGCTGGATCGCTGCCAGCAGTTCGCACAGGCATGGCCCTACGTCCTGCAGTGCGACGTGCGCCAGTTCTTTCCCAGCATCGACCACGCCATCCTGTACCAGCGTCTGGCGCACTGGATCGCCGACGCCGACGTGCTGTGGCTCATTGAGCGGATTCTCGGCGGCGGGGCTGGTGTGCTCGAGGAGGAGTACGACATGCACTGGTTCCCCGGCGACAACCTGATGGCTGTGCTCCGCCCGCGGGGCCTGCCCATCGGCAACCTGACCAGCCAGTTTTGGGCCAATGTCTACCTGGACCAGTTGGACCAGTTCGTCAAGCACACGCTGCACTGTCGTGGTTACGTGCGCTACATGGACGACTTTCTGCTTTTCCACGACAGCAAGGACACGCTGCATGCCTGGAAGGACGAGGTGGCCGGGTGCCTGGCCGGTCTGCGCTTGACGCTGCATCCCCGCAAGTCAGTCGTGTTCCCCAGCCGGGATGGCATCTCGTTCCTGGGCATGCGCATCTTTCCTGGGCACCGGCGCCTGGCTAAGGCCAACGTGCGCGCCTGTGGCCGCCGCCTGCGCCGACTGCGTGACGCCTATGCCGCTGGCGAGATCGGGCTGGAGCGCGTCCGGGCCAGCATCCAGAGCTGGATTGCCCATGCCTCCCACGCGCAGACGTACCGGCTGCGGCGCGCTCTCTTCGCCCAAGTAAGCTTCAGAGGAGGGCACACTCATGTCTGAGCTGGCCCTTTTCCCCAAGACGCACGACCTGATTCTCTGGCTCGTGCCACGGACGCTCGATTTCCCCAAGAGCCAGCGCTTCGTCCTGGCCAAGTCTATCCAGGAAGCGGCCCTGGCATTCTACGAGGCGCTGATCACAGCGCGCAAAGTCCCCAAGCAGCAGCGGGCGCAGGCCCTGGTTCAGGCCGACATAGAGCTGGACAAGCTGAGGCTTTTTCTGCGCCTGAGCTTCGAGTTGCGACTTCTGAATGCAGGGCAGTATGAGCACGCCAGCAGGTTGGTGGCAGAGGTCGGCAGCCTGCTTGGCGGGTGGCTCAAGCGGGTCAGCACGGGAGGTAAGGGGGAACAAGGCAGCTACGGCGGAGAAACCGCCGAACTGTGGGGCAGGGCCGAACAGTAGGGCGTGGTGCGCGGCGGCTCGCGGAACAACAACCAAAACAACGCGCGCTCTGCCAATCGCAACAACGACAACCCGACGAACGTCAACAACAACATCGGCTTTCGTTGCGCCAATAGTCCTCCGCGCCTGGCCGAGATGCCCTGTCCTCACGGGGGCGGGGATAGGCCACAGAGGAGAACTCCAGGCTCTGTCCCGTGTCGGGGGGAACCCCGGCCAAAGATGGCGTGGCCCTGCTCCAGTTGGTAGGCCGCCAGCGGCTGAGGCCTGGAGCAGGGTTCTACCGCCGCAAGGCGTCGGGTACCGTACCCGACCTACTTGCCTGGCGTCTTGCCGGTTCCGTTGTTCTGTGTGAAGGAGGCCATATGCAATCATGTTCTGAAGCCAACAATCGCTATCATTGGCAGTTCCAGGCCAATGGGGCTATCACCGGTACCCCGGCCCTGGCCGGCAACGTCGCCTACGTGGGCGCACACGATGGCGTGGTCTATGCCATCAACGTCGAAACCGGCGAGCTCGCGGCGCGCTCCCAGCCTCTGGGCGGCAAGATCGAGGGCGGTCTCGCTGTCGCCGTGGTCCTCGGTCGTTCGTCGTTGGTCGTGCCTTGTAGCGATGGCCGGCTCTACCTGCTGGACGCGGCGACCCTGGCGCAGCGCAGCGTGATTGCCGTGGGTGGGCGGCTGCGCTCGGCACCAGTGATACAGCAGGAGCTCGTCTACGTAGGCAGCGAGGACGGCTTCGTGGCCGCCATCAGCCTGCGCGGGGAGAGGATCACCGGCCAGTGGCGCACGAAAGGCGGCGTCAGGGGCACGCCGGCCCGCTGGGGCGTGTTGCTCCTGTGCGGCAGCCGGGACGGGAGCCTCTACGCCTTCGACTCCCGCGATCCCGATAGCGAGCCTGTCTGGGCTGTGGCAACCCGCCACCAGGTGCACGGCACGCCGGTCGTGGACGATAAGCTGGGGCTTGCCTTCTTCGGCTCCCTGGACGAAACCGTCTATGCCGTAGACCGCTCAGGCTGCACGCTCTGGCCGCAACGCCTCGACGGGCAGATCATGGCCGGCCCGACCCTGGCCGAGGGCAAGCTCTTCGTTGGCACCACCGACGGCAAGCTCTACGGCCTGGACGCGGCCAGCGGCCGGCTTCTCTGGCAACCTTACCAGACCGGCGACTGGATCGTGGCGCCGCCGGCAGTATGGCGGGGCGTGGTGATCTGCGGCTCCAACGACGGCCACCTGTATGTGCTGGATGCGGCAACGGGGGCCATGCTCTGGCGCTTCCCGGCGGGATCGGCTGTGCAGGCGCAGGCGGCCATCACTGCCTCGGCGCTGATGGTGGTCGCGACGGCGGCTGGCACAGTGTATGGCCTGCCCTGGCACCTGCGCAACTACAACGATGCTGCCAAATGGCTAGAGGAACGGGGGAATCGGGAACGAGAGGCTGGAGAGTTGTGGCTGCGCGCGGGCAACCAGGAGCGGGCCTTCCGCTGCCTGCGCGAGGCAGGTGCTTGGCTGCGCCTGGCCGAGGTTGCCCAGGGGGCGGGGCAGTATGGTGAATCAGCGCGGGCCCTGGAGCAGGCAGCCCTGGGTCAGAGCGGTCTGCCAGACCAGGCGGCCGCCTACTACCAGCAGGCTGCGGCGGCGTGGGAAGCAGACGAACGGCCCGTCGAAGCCCTGCGCTGCCGCAAAGAGAGCGCTCGCCTGCACCATGCCCCGCTGCTCGTGCTGGCCCCGCAGCCGGTGGGCGAGGTCTTCCTGGGCGATCACATACCGCTGCTGGTCTCCCTGCGCAACGAAGGGGTGAGCGCAGCCTGCGGCATCGTGCTCACCGTCAGTGGCCACGTGCGGGTGCCGCGCCGCCTCGAGGTGCATCGCCCGCTGCCGCCGTCCGCAGACCAGATGGTGACCATAGAGGACGTCGAGCCTGGCCAGTCCGGCTCTGCTGTGCTGACCTTTGTCGCCGATTACCGCGACCCCCAGGGGCGTGGGCAGGAGCCGGCGCGGGCCACGCTGCGCCTGCAGGTCGCTTCCCGTCCCCAGCAGGTGATCGTGGGCGATCTGGTCGCCGGCGACAAGGTGGTGGGAGACAAGGTGGCGGGCGATCAAATAAAGATCCAGCGTGGCGAAGGGCAGGCCACGCGTCGGATTGAGCTGCGCAGTGGCGATGAGGCGGTGAAGATCGAAGGGGCGAGCGCTGGCCGCTGTTGCCCGAAGTGTGGCAAGGCCGTAGGAGAGGGCGACAACTATTGTCCGTACTGCCGGGCACTGTTGCAGTGAGGGAGGCCAGATGGCACTCAAGGCGGACCAAACCATCCTGGGTGGGCGTTATCGTATCCTGCGGCAGATCGGCGAGGGGGGCATGGCCCGCGTCTGGCTGGCGGAAGACACCATGCGCAATCTGCAGGTGGCCATCAAGGAGCCGGCGCCAGACCTGACCGGCTCACAGATGGCTGACCTGGCCGAGCGCTACCGGCGGGAGCTGCGCTACAGTGGGAAGCTCTTCGATGCAGAGGTGCCCAACATCGTGCGCGCGATCACGGTGGAGGAGTGGGAGGGCGTGCCGCTGCTGGTCATGGAGTACTGCGGCGGCGGCTCGCTCAGGGAGCGCCTGGCGCGGGAAGGGCCTCTGCCGGTGGCTGAGGGCGTGCGCATCACCCTGGACCTTCTGGCGGCCCTGGCAGTCGTGCACGAGAAGCTGGGCTGGGTGCACCGAGACATCAAGCCAGCCAATGTGCTCTTCACCGCGGACGGGCGCACGCGCCTGGCGGACTTTGGATTGGCGCAGACGGGGGAGAGTGGGCGCAGCCTGGGCGGCCAGCCACATCCAGGCACGCCTGCTTACATGTCCCCGGAGCAGGAGCGGACGACCGGCTACCTCTCGCCCGCCAGCGACCTGTACGCTGTGGCCTGCGTCTTGTTTGAGATGCTGACCGGGAAACTGCACAAGCGGGCACGGCCAGGCACGAAAGCCAGCAGCCTGCGGCCAGACGTGCCGTCGTGGCTGGACGAGGTCCTGGCGAAGGCGCTACAGGACGATCCTTGGAGCCGATACGAGAGCGCAGGCGAGATGGCCGCGGCGCTGCAAACCCGCGCCACGGCAGCGAAGCTAGCACGACGGGAAGCCGAGACACCCACGCGGCGAGAGGCAGAACAGAGGCAGCAAGGCCCGGCACAGGCCCAGATCAAGCGTTGGGCGGGGGTCCTGGGCGTCATCCTGATACTGGTGGTGCTTCTGGGTGTGGGTGGGCGGGCGTGTTCCGCTACCCTTACCAGGCCGACACCGACGCCGGCCCTGAAGTCCGCTCGGCCCACGGCGACGCTGTCGCCCATACCCGGGCCAACGCTGACGGCGGTTCCCACCTCCACGCGCCTTTCCACGGCCAGCACGCGCCCACTGACACCGACCCGGATGCCGCCCACGGACACTCCTGGCCCACCCACGCCAACAGCGCTGCCCGCCGGACCAACCATGCTGCCCGTGCCGGCCGGGGAGTTCCTCATGGGCTCGGCGGCCAGCGATACCAGCGCCTACCGGGACGAGAAACCACAACATAGGGTGCATCTCGATGAGTTCTGGATTGACCAGACGGAGGTCACGAATGCTCAGTACCGGGCGTGTGTCAATGCGGGCACGTGCTCGCCGCCCAGCAGGGCGAGCTCGTCCACACGCGGGCGGTACTACGGCAACAGCCAGTACGACAACTACCCGGTGATCTACGTCTCCTGGTACTCCGCCACGGTCTACTGCCAGTGGGCGGGGAAGCGCCTACCGACGGAGGCGGAATGGGAGAAGGCGGCGCGGGGGACAGACGGGCGCATCTATCCCTGGGGCAACACGTGGGATTCAGGAAAGGCCAATACACGCGACGGTGGCCCAGGAGACACAACATCCGTGGGAAGCTATATGGCTGGGGCCAGTCCCTATGGTGCCCTGGACATGGCCGGCAACGTGTGGGAGCGGGTGGCGGACTGGTACGATGGGGGCTACTATGGCTACTCATCGGAGCGCAACCCAACGGGGCCTTCTTCCGGTTACTATCGGGTCGAGCGCGGAGGTGCTGCCAACGCACCTCCTGAACTAGCGCGCACTGTGCGTCGGGCCCGGTCGATCCCGGACGATACCGGCGGCGATTTGGGCTTTCGGTGTGCCAGGAGTTCTGCCCCCTAGTCCGCTGTTTGCTGTCCGCTGTCGGGCGGGGTCTGGGGGGCACAGCCTGCCAGCGCTCGGGGTGTAGCTGGGGCGAGGCTCGGAGGTGCAAGCTCCGAGCGAAGAGAGCCAGGCCCCGGGGGCTGTGGGTGCCTGGTAGGGCGGCTATCTTACCCGCCGCTGCTTACCACGGCTGTGACCTCCTGCCCGCTGGGCTTGGCCGTACACGCATAGGGGCCCACGGATATCCGATACAACGGGGCAGGCTCTACACGAATGAGGGCACGGCGCTCCAGTAGTGGCGAGTGGACAAACGGATAGCGAGACACGAATGGCTCACTGGGCTGCGGCTGCGTGCAGAGTGCGACGACTCCTGTCGTCGCTGGACATGGGGTATGAAGACGTATCAGCATCTCTATCCGCAGGCGTACGATTCTTGGCAACTTGTATCTCGCCTTGCGCCGTGCCCGCCTGGGCGGCAAGCGCAAGAAGGAGAGCGTGGCCGCCTTCGAGTACGACCTGGAGAGTAACCTGCTTGCCCTGGAGCGAGAGCTGCGCGAGAAGACGTACCGGCCCGGTCCGTACCACCACTTCTACATCACCGAGCCCAAGCGGCGCAAGATCAACGCCGCGCCCTTCCCCGACGGGGTGGTCCATCACGCCCTGTGCCAGGTGATCAAGCCTATCTTCGAGGCCCCGGTAGTGTGACTGCTCGCAAATCGGTTGAAACAGGGCATACTCTGGCGAGTTCATGAGAAGGGAGGCACGCCGATCACACTGCGTAGCAAGGTGCGGGTACGGGTGGTTGCTGCCGATGCCACCCACGTCAAGGTCCGCGGCGAGGACAAGGTCGTGATGCAGGCTGTGGACGCCCAGAGGGGTATGACCCTGGAGGTCATGATCCTGCCGGGTGAAGATGAGCATACCATCACCCGCTATGTGCAACGCTTGGCTGCCCTCACCGGCTCCAAGCTGCTGCTCAGTGATGACGCCGATACCTTCAAGGCAGCAGCCGATGCCGCTGGCCTCCGGCACCAGATTTGTCAGCGGCACGTGGTGCCCAACACCCTCAGGCTGGTGAGTGATATCGCCGCACAACTCGAGGCCCTGCCGCCGCAGAGTCGAGGCCCCCACGATGTGATGGTAGCTGAGGCATTGGATGACCTTGCTACCCTGGAAGAGACCATCTTGGCACGGGCACCGGGCAGCGCCGGGATGCTGGAGCGATTGCGCTATCGCTATCAGGATACAGCGCCGCCGGGCAGAGGCAAGAAGGCCAGTCCCTGGTGGCGCCTGCGTCTGCTGACCTTGGACCTGGCGGAGGATTGGTCGCGGTTGACCCTCACGGAGTGCTACCGTGCCAGGGATGGACAGCGGCTGGTGCCCGCCACCAACAATATCAGTGAGCGCGGGATCGGCCTGAATGTGAAGGAGCGCTATCGCACGATGCGCGGCTTCGTCCCGTGCCCTCTCAGGGAGAATCGAAACATGGAGCGAAAGAAAAGAATCCGGGCGATGGCGGTGACCGCCAAGCAGGTAGAATTCTGCCTCAAGCACCTGCACGATGGCGCACGCCTGCGGCAGAGCAGCCTCACCCAGCTCCCCAGCTTCAAGCGGCTGGCAGCGGAGCGCTACAGGAACGGCTACTGGGGCGCCGCCCAGGCGCTCAAGGACGTGGTCATCGAGGCGATTGCGCGCCTCGATGGGGCTGGCGTGACGGACACAAAGTCAATCCGCTCCTTGACCTTCCTGAGGATGTATGCAGACGAAAAGGCCATCGTCGAGATAGCCAGGACGCTGGGAGTCCACCGGGGCACGATCTACCGCTTTGTCATGCCTGAGGCCTTCGAGCTCCTGGCCGGCGAGCTGCAACGCGACATTGCGCGACAGCACGCGACATAGCGCGACAGTGCGCGACGTTTTTGGCTTGACAAGGGTCACTAATCATAGTATACTTTTCTCAGGAGATGTGCATGGCGGCATTCCGAGTTGTACGCAGAATGGCCCTCCTGGTGCTCAAAAGGGGGTCCCGTCAATAGCTATATGAAAGAGCAAGCGGGAGTAGCTCAGTTTGGCAGAGCGTCTGCCTTCCAAGCAGAATGTCGCGGGTTCGAGTCCCGTCTCCCGCTCCACATGCTCTCCCCAATCCCGCACGCCCGCCGACGGCAAGCCTCTGCAACCTACCTTCTTCCCCGCTTCCTCTGCTTGATGGACGCAAGCAATTCCGCTTCCGGACGCGCCTTGTAGTAGCCGTCCAGGGGATAGCAGCCCGAAACCAGCCCGTGCCGCGGCGCTGTCGTGCAGTCGCTGAAGGTGCGACAGATACGATGGCGCTGCAACGGACGCCCGCTCAGGATATCAGCAATCATATCCGGATAGGCCAGCGCCATGCGCCCCAGGCCAACGAAGTCAGCCTGCCCTGTCCGCACCACATGCTGCGCCACGTTCGGCAGCCACTCCTGCAAGTAGGAGTAACCAGAACCAACCACAATCAATTCAGGGCAATACCGCTTCAGCCTCGCCGTGACGCCGATCTGGCGGGCAACGCCAACCAATGGATCCTCGGGCGGCCCATAGCCGTCTGAGGGTGGGAACAGCGCAGGGCGCTGAATGTGCGGGCTGTAGTACGGGCTGCCCGCGGTCACACATAGCAGCGGGATGCCGAGGGATGCCATCAGGTCCAGGAACGCGTAGGGCTCGCTGAGATCAACGCCAACGCCTGTGCCGTCGCCGCCGAAGGCATAGCGGTAGCGATGCCCATTGAGCGGCTCCGGTTCGCCACACCCATCCGACCCCGGGCGGAATGGAACGAAGTCAAAGGCGCTCAGACGCACCCCGATCTCCAAGCCCGGGGCCAAGGCCCGGATGCCTGCCACGACCTCACGCAGGAAACGAGTCCGGTTCTCCAGGCTACCACCGTAGCGGCCCGGACGATCCACCGCACTCAGGAACTCGTGCCCCAGATAGCCATGACAGTGCTTGATGTCCACAAACGCGAACCCGGCTCGCTGAGCCAGGCGGGCCGCAACCACGACGTGGTCTATCAGCCGCACAATGTCGTCATCGCTTAGCACCGGCAGGTCAGCAGGGATGCGGAACCTGCGATCCAAGAGCGGATGATGATACAGAATCTTGGCTTCCAGCTTGTCGTCATGGGGACGGGAGAAGCGCCCTGAGTGTGTGAGCTGCAGCCCAACCAAGAGATCATGGCTTGACCATCGCTCTTCATGCGCCTTGACCAGGGCCTCACGCAACGCCGCCAGGTCGCTCAGTGTGCGTTCGCTCATCAAGAGCTGATTCGGGTTTGCCCGGCCATCGGGCCGCACAGCCACAGCCTCACCACCCCAGATCAGCTTGGCGCCACTCTGGCCGAAGCGACGCCAACGCCGGAATGTCAACTCGCTGGGCCTGCCATCCCTCGTTCCGTCCCAGCCCTCCATAGGCAAGATGGCGAACCGGTTGCCGATGACAAAGCCATCCGGCATCCTGCAGGGCTGCGCCAGTGGGGCATGTGGACCGCTCTCCATCTCGTCATCGAAGCCGAGCGTAATCCCCAGTGCTGCCAAATAGTGCCGAAAGGCAGCAGGCGTCCTCAGCGCTGCAACACGGTGATAGGTCACAGATCATCCTCCGCAATTCCGTGATGCTCACAGGCGACGCAGATGGAACCCGCCATCTACGTTGAAAGTCTCACCCGTCGAAAAGGGAAAACGTCCCTCGGCAATGGCAAGCACGGCCTGTGCTACGTCTTCTGGTTCGCCCCAGCGCCGGATCGGCGTCAGGCCGTCTGCGATGAGGCGATCATACTTCTGCTGGATAGCGCTCGTCATGTCAGTCCTGATGATTCCCGGTCGTATCTCGTAGACATGGATGCCGTAGGGCGCCAAGCGGTCGGCGAAGAGCTGCGTCATCATGGCAAGGCCAGCCTTGGACAGGCAGTATTCTGGACGGTTCGTACTGCTGGTGTAGGCGCTGAGCGAGCCGATGTTGATGATCTTCGGGTCTTTGATGACGCCCTTGGCCAGCAGATCAATCATCGTCCGGCTGACGAGTTGAGTGAGAAAGAACGGTCCCTTGAGGTTGACCGCCATCACCTCATCGTAGCTTGCTTCGCTGGTTTGCAGGATGTCAAGCCGACGCCGCGGCGCTATGCCCGCGTTGTTCACGAGCAGGTCAATCCTGCCGAGCCTGCCAAGCGTCTCTTGGACCAGGCGCAGGCGGTCTGCTGTCTGTCCGATGTCTGCCTGTACAGTGATGGCGCGCCCGCCTGCCTTCTCGACCAAGGTGAGAGCTTCAGCCGCAGCCGTGGCATCGCGGCAGTAGTTGATGACAATCGTCCATCCGTTCTCAGCCAGGGTGATGGCAATGGCCCGCCCAATCCCTCGGCTGGCCCCTGTTACCAATGCGACCTGTTCACTCATAGCCTATCGCCTTGCTCAGCGCCTCCAGAAAGAAGTAGTCGCCCCATGCGGTGCTCTCATCCACGCCCAGCCCCTTACGCTGATGATAGATGCCATGCTTAAGGATTCCCTCCCAGCCCGGCGTCTCAACGGCCACGAACTCAGGCGTAGTCAAGGTGTGGAGTATGCGCAGGGCATAGTCCCGATATAGCCGCGACCTGGTGGATTGCGGGCTGAGACGTGCCAATTGGAGCATCCCGCTGGCAGCAATGGCAGCCGCCGAGCTCTCATAGGGCAGCGTTGGATCGGGCTGGTCAAAGTCATTGGGGGGCACACCATGCTCAGGCGTGTGCTCGATGTAGAAGTCGGCACAGGCTTGGGCGGTTGCCAAGAAGCGGGGATCCCGTGTGAATGCGTAGGCTGTACCAAATCCGTAGAGGGCCCAGGCCAGGCCGCGGGCCCAGCACGAGTCGGCCCGCCAGCCCTGATGGGTGCTTTGGCGCAAGAACTCACCCGTCCCTGTATCGAAGATACCCTCATGGGCCGTACTGCCATCGCCCCGCACCAGGTAGCGGCGTGTGGTCAAGCAGTGCTCAGTGGCGATGCGCCACAGGCGTGCGTCACCCGTCTGTTGCCCTCCGTAGAAGACAATGCCAATGTTCATCACGATGTCAATGAACAGGCTTTCGTCGCCTACGAAAGAGGAGAGATAGCGACCCTTCTCCTTGAAGCGTAGACTCAAGGTGCGCCCAGCCTCGATGACGACCCGCTTGATAGCTTCATCTCCGGTCACGTCGTACCACCGCTTCCACGTGGGCCAGAAGAGGAAGCCGAGGTCATGCACGGTACGATCCGTCGTGCGGTGCTGGATCAAACGGCAGTAGTGTTCAGCCTGCTGCCGCCACCAGGGATCGCCGGTGTGCCTGTAGAGCAGCCACATTTGGCCGCCGAGGAACCCCTCGCACCAGTTTGTCCACGCTTCGCCGCCATGCTTCCATCGTCCGTCGGCCGTGTACATGGGGAAGTAGTCAGGGTGCGCCTCCACGAGGCAGCGCACCTGGCGGGCAGCAAACCCGAAAGCAGCAGAGCACCTGGCGGCTAGATCACTTCTTCTCATCGCCACCCCCCATGTGATTGTAGCTTTTTTTGGCGGCTTCGTCAAACCCTCGATCTGTGCTCTTGCGGCGCAGCCCACGTCAGCAGGATGGCAGGGTGCCGTTGGCATTGGAATTGGGGATGGCACCGGCCGTGCCGTGGATTTGCGCGATCGAGGCTCGTTCTCTGGGCCCAGCGGCTCTATGCCAGGTTTCATGTCGCGCCGCATGACGTAGGCGGAGAGGGCACTGCCGCCCAAGGGCTATTTCACTAATATTGGTTTTGGTGTATGATATGCCCAGGCGGCTCAGCTAGCGGTCAGAAATCCAGATGTCGCCTACGGAGCAAAGATGTCGTCCGAGTCAACACGATGGTATACGACACAGATGGCATTCCCGTTCGTGCGTGACATGGCGCCTGCACCCGGTAGCCTGCCCTCCCTCAAGACCGCCCTCGAAGCGG
>DAOUCN010000077.1:0-11090 GCA_034431995.1 Chloroflexota bacterium
AATGAATATCGTGCACCGTGTGCCGTCCCCCCTCCAGGAAGAAGGGTATGATAAGCCAAGCCGTGTACTCCTGGCCGGTGGTCTGGGCCAGCGCCTCCACCTCGCCCGGAAAATGCCCGCGCAGGGTCGAGTCGCTGCGGCTGATGACCTCGACGTTGCAGCCGTGGGCGTGAGCCGCTACGCTCAGGTTGGCGGCCAGCTCGCGGTTCATGGCCTGTGCCTCGGCCAGGGTCTTACTGCGGGAATTGGTGAGGACAAAGATGACCATCTCTTCCCGTGCCAGGGCCGCTGTCAGGGTAGCCAACGACCACTCGGTCAGCACGAGGACATCGTGCACCGTCTGCGTACCCGTGGGGTCATCGTCGAGGACGATGATCTTGGTCTTGTCTTTTGGCACCCGCGCCTGAAGCGCGGCCAGCAGGCGGCCATCGGGCCATTCAGGCGGGAGGGATGCCATCAATGTATGGAAGGCAACGCGTTGGGCGATGTTGTGGATCATTGCGTCTCCTTGTCCGAAGATAGAGGGCGGAGTGGCTCTGCTTGCGGTTCATTGCATGACAAGAGGCAGCCAGAGGTAGCGCACGGGCGTCGTGGGCAGGTCGAGAGAGCGCTGCGCCATCAGGATTGCCAGCGGACACGACCCTCTGCACGGGGATGCCCTTGGGACCAGGATGCGCCGATACAGGGGGAACTCCTACCTTCTACTCCACGCTGGCATACCCTTGACCGGTGTGCCGGCGTCTTCTGTCTGGCGAGCCTGGTATCGTTCCAGCGCTGCTCGCTGCTCTGCGAGCCGCCGCTCTAGATCATCGAGAAGCTGAGCGATGCTCGCTGCCCGGCCTCTGCCTGGGCGCAAACGCTCCAGGGCCCGAGCTAGGCTGTCGGCAGCCGCGCTCACCTGATCCAACGCCTCGGTACGGCGCGCCCGGCCCCTCTTGGCCTGTGGCAGCGCAGGGGGGTGCTGCGCCTGGCTGATGGCATCCTCAGGGGCAAGGCTCAGGTCGGCCTTCATCAGGAGGGCAGCTCGGCGGGCGACGACGCCATCTACGCCCGACGCAGTGACGGCCTGGGCCAGGTCCTCTTGCCGCCACTCGGCCAGCCCGCAAAAGGCGTGGGCAGCCTTCTTGTCCAACCGGCGATCGCGCACCAGCGCCCGCACGGCAGGAGCAAGCTCGGTAACAATCATGACATGAGCCAGCGTCGCCTCGCGCACGCCCAGGGCGTCAGCAACCTCTGGCCAGGTTGTCAGTCGCTTCATGCGCTTATACGCTTCCAGGGCAGCAACCAGATCGGCGCTGCCCCATGCCTCACGATGGAGAAGCGCAGCAATCCTAATCTCACGCCGGTCAGCAGGACTCAGCCCGGTCAGGATGATGGCCTGGAGGGTCTCTATACCCACGAGCTGGGCGGCTCGCCAGCGGCGCTCCCCGTCAATCAGCAGGAAAACGTCCTCGTCGCTCAGGTATTCCACCAGGATGGGGCTGAGTTGGCCGTGAGTGATGAGCGACTGGCCAAGCTCGGCCAGGGATTGCTGGTCGAAGGTTCTGGCCGGCTGGTCAGGATCGGGCACGACGCGGTCCAGGCGCAGGGCTTTGACGTTGAGAGGGGAGGGATAGACGCCGTCATCCTCAGTCTTGCGCAGGACCTCCCGGTCGCTCCTGCTTTCAGGTCGAGGCCGGGAAAAGATGCGCTCCTGGGCTGCTTTGAAGTCCTGCCTTGTGGCCATGGGTGGCTCCTCGCTCGATGATTTCCTGAGCCAGGCGGCGGTAGGCGGCGGCCAGCGGGGAGGAGGCGTCGTAGTAGACAAGGGGCCGGCCAAGCTGACTGGCTTCGTCCACCCGAATGGAGTTGGGGATGATGGTGCGGAAGATGAGGGGGCCGAAGCGCTGGCGCAGGGTCTCCTCGGCTGTCTGATCATAGGTTGTACGGATATTGACATTGTTCAGCAGGATGCCGAGGATGGTCAGGTCGTACTTGATGGATTGGCGGATGGCGTCGATGGAATCCATGGTGTCGTTGAGGGCCTCCATGCCGAAGCTGCCGCCGTCCACCGGAACAATGAGATGGGAAGCCGCCACCAGGGCATTGAGGGTGAGGATGCCCAGAGAGGGTGGGCAATCCATGAGGATGAAGTCGTAGCCGGCCGCTAGATAGCGGGTGAGGCAGCGGCGCAGGCGCATCTCGCGCCCGCTGGCCTCGGCCAGGTGCACGTCGAGGGCCTTGAGGTCGGGATCGGCGGGGATGACATCGAGGCCCACAATCCAACTCGTCTGGATGAGCTGGCGGAAACGTTGGTCGGGGGAGAGGAGCACGTCGGAGAGGACGACAGAGCTGGCGGGAAAGACCTGGAGACACTTGGACAGGCTGCCCTGGGGATCGAGGTCAATGGCGAGCACAGAGTAGCCCCGTTCCAGGAGGGCGCCTGCGATGTTAAAGGCAGTTGTCGTCTTCCCACTCCCGCCCTTACGATTGACAAAGGCGATCTCTTTTCTCGGCATCCGCTCTCCCCGTATGCTCCCCGTGGCAGTATTATAGCATCCCTGGGCAGTCCGCGCAATGAGAACATGCGTTCCACAGTCTGTTGACCCTGTTCGGTGGCCGTGCTATAATCGGATTGCCTTCGCATAGCAGAGCAGCGGCAGAGTATTTGGCGGAAGCGAATGGGCGTTTAGGGGAACGCCCTGCGCCAAATGCTTCGCCCTACGAGAGGAAAGCAACAATGCGTGTCCTGGTTGAGCCGGTGTCCCGCCTGGTTGATGAGTTCTCCCGCTTGCCTGGCATCGGGCCGAAGACGGCGCAGCGGCTAACGTATCACTTGCTGCGCATGCCCGCCGAGCAGGCTCGCTCCCTGGCCGAGGCTATCCTCCAGGTGAAAGAGAAAGTGCGTCTGTGCTCGGTGTGCTTCAATGTCACCGAGAACGATCCCTGCGAGGTTTGTAGCTCGGCGGGGCGGGATCGCAGCGTCATCTGCGTGGTGGAGGAGCCGCTGGATGTGCTGGCGCTGGAACGCACGGGCAGCTACATCGGGCTGTACCACGTACTGCACGGGGCGCTGTCACCGGTAGACGGCATCGGGCCTGGTGAGCTGAAGATAGATGCCCTGGTGAAGCGGGTGCAGGCGGGGGGCGTGCAGGAGGTAATCCTGGCCACCAACCCCAACGTGGAGGGCGAGGCCACGGCGACGTATATCAGTCGTCTGCTGGCCCCACGAGGTGTGAGGCTGACGCGCCTGGCGCGCGGGCTGCCGGTGGGCGGCGATCTGGAATACGCCGACGACGTGACGCTCAAGCGGGCGCTGGAGGGGCGGAGCGCGTTCTGAGGAAGGACGGATGACGAACGACCAAACGAGTAATCTGGCCGCGAAAGCTAGCACGGGGGAGATACTGAGAAGCTACCCGTCGCTAGACCCCGAGGATACTCAAGCGACGATTGCTTAGGTCCATCATGGATGTGGAGGTGCATAATGGATGTGCGCTACATTAGGAGGAGGGCATGAAAGCGCGGCATGGATTCTGGCTGATCGTTGCATGGTTGGGGCTGTGGACTAGCGAATCGGCGGCATGTCTCTTGGTTCCAGGCGTATGCGGCCGCGCGCCTGCTATCGTGTGGCTGGTGCTTTGGGTAGTCGCGTTGGCGTTTCCGTTCGCTGCGCTCTACGTAGCTGTTTCAGGGAGAATACAGAGGAGTCACCGCCTTCTGCTTCTCCTAACAGCGTTGGCAATGGTGTGGGAGTCGTGGCTTCCTTGGGTAATGCGCCTTCTGAGACCAATCGCCCCCCAGCTCCTCTGGACGCTGGAACACTGGATGTCCAGCCGGCCAGGCCCCGGCGATTTTTCCAGCGGGTGGCAGTACGTGGCGCTCACGAGTTCAGGTGTGGTTGTCGTCACGGCTATTGTCCTGGGCTTCGCCGAGACAGAGCGACTGGCGCACAGGTTTCTCATCGTGGTCGTTGCATTCGGCTTGGGTGCGTTCCTCTGGGGTGGTGTTCTGGCGGTAGAGGCACTGGGCCTCATTGTCCTGATTCTCCTCACTCTGCTTGTGGTTCTTGCATTCTTCGAGGGCCTCTTCGAGGGCGTCGGCAAAATGGCTCAGGAAGATGCGCAGCGACTGAGAGAAGGGAAACCGCCTAAGTACGGGCCGCCGCCACCGCTGCCCTGAGCAGATGATTCAGGAGAGGGGAATGGCAAGAGCAACCGCTACCGCCGTGCGCGTCACCGGCACATGCAATGCAGGCTACACGGCCGGGCAGAAGATCGTCGTGAACCTGGACACGGCCTGCATTGACAAGGAGCAATCGGCGCAGCTCTGCCTGTGGGCACTGGGGGCGATTCTCGCCAATCTCAGCCGCCTGGGGCCAGGAGAGACATGTCTGGCCTCCTGCCCCGACCCGGCCACAGGGCTGGGCGGCAACGTCGTCTTCGAGCTGGTCAGGGAGGCGCCCCGTGGTTAGAGTGCACATCGCCCCGTCCCGCATCTTCGGCCAATGCCCCGCCGGCCACCGGATGGGCGACGAGTTCACCATTGATGGCATGGCCGTGCAGTCCGTGCAGGGGTCGGTCTGCTATGTGGCTCTGACGGCCATGGGCAGCCAGGTGAACCAGATTAAGCGGGGCGAGCGGGTGCTCAACCATGCGTCGTGCCCCGGCTGTTCCTTTGGCACCGACCGGGAGAACGGGGTTGTCTTCGTCCTGGGCAGCGAGGAGGCGTGGAGCCTGGCAAAGGCGTACTCGGCGTACAACTGGGCGCGGCTGGATGGACGAGAGACGGAGGCGTCGGCGTCGTACCGCGAGATATGCTGGAAGCTGACGCAGGAGGGAAGGTATGCAGAGGCAGAGCAGGCGATCGAGGAGGCGATAGGGCATCTGAAGCCCAACGAGTCTTGGCGAAGCGGCAAAACTCGTGCCCAAACCCCTTGACAAAGGCGAGGGATTCTGGTAGTATCCCCACCCGCTGCCCTTGACAACGGGGTGGCGGTTGTGGCGACGGTGCCGTGTGGACGGTGACGGGGTAGAGAAGTTCCGCCGGAACGTCTCTACGGAGGCATGCAAAGCGGGGGTTGTAGAGACGTTGCGGCGGAGCGTCTCTACGGAGGGGCGTGTGGGGCGAGTTTCGGGCAGAGGCGCGAAAAGCCGCTGCAAACCCCTTGACAAGGGCTATGGCATTTGCTATAATACAAGTCCGCAAGAGGCGCACGTTAACAACTGAAGAGTGGTAGGAACGCGTGAAGGGTGCGGGGTCACAATCCTTTTCGCAAGGTTCTCCGGTGCAAGCCGGAGTTACTTGTGGAGAGTTTGATCCTGGCTCAGGATAAACGCTGGCGGCGTGCGTAAAACATGCAAGTCGAACGAGTGGAGGCCGCAAGGCCGAAGCTAGTGGCGGACGGCTGAGTAACGCGTAGGTGACCTACCCCGAAGTGGGGAATAACAGCGCGAAAGCGGTGCTAATACCGCATGTGGTTGTGCGCATAGACGCGTGCAACTAAAGCTCGCAAGGGCGCTTTGGGAGGGGCCTGCGTCCGATTAGCTCGTTGGTGGGGTAACGGCCTACCAAGGCAACGATCGGTAGCTGATCTGAGAGGATGGTCAGCCAGACTGGGACTGAGACACGGCCCAGACTCCTACGGGAGGCAGCAGTTAGGGATTTTGCACAATGGGCGCAAGCCTGATGCAGCAACGCCGCGTGGACGATGAAGGCCTTCGGGTCGTAAAGTCCTTTTCAGAGGGAAGAAACGGACGGTACCTCTGGAATAAGCCTCGGCTAACTACGTGCCAGCAGCCGCGGTAATACGTAGGAGGCGAGCGTTATCCGGATTTACTGGGCGTAAAGAGCGCGTAGGCGGTTCCGTAAGTTGGGCGTGAAAGCCCCCGGCTTAACTGGGGAGGGTCGTTCAATACTGCGGGACTTGAGGGCAGACGAGGAGACTGGAATTCCCGGTGTAGTGGTGAAATGCGTAGATATCGGGAGGAACACCCGTGGCGAAGGCGAGTCTCTGGGCTGCTCCTGACGCTGAGGCGCGAAAGCGTGGGGAGCGAACGGAATTAGATACTCCGGTAGTCCACGCCCTAAACGATGGGCACTAGGTGTAGCGGGTATCGACCCCTGCTGTGCCGCAGTCAACACAATAAGTGCCCCGCCTGGGGACTACGAGCGCAAGCTTAAAACTCAAAGGAATTGACGGGGGCCCGCACAAGCAGCGGAGCGTGTGGTTCAATTCGACGCAACACGAAGAACCTTACCAGGGCTTGACATGTACGTGCAATCCCGAGAAATCGGGACCCCCCGCGAGGGGCGCGTACACAGGTGTTGCATGGCTGTCGTCAGCTCGTGCCGTGAGGTGTTGGGTTAAGTCCCGCAACGAGCGCAACCCTCGTCGCCAGTTGCTCTCTCTGGCGAGACCGCCGAGTCTAACTCGGAGGAAGGTGGGGATGACGTCAAGTCAGCATGGCCCTTACGTCCTGGGCTACACACACGCTACAATGGGCGGTACAATGGGTTGCTAAGTCGCGAGGCGGAGCTAATCCCACCAAAACCGTCCTCAGTTCAGATTGCAGTCTGCAACTCGACTGCATGAAGGCGGAGTTGCTAGTAACCGCAGGTCAGCATACTGCGGTGAATATGTTCCCGGGCCTTGTACACACCGCCCGTCACGTCATGAAAGCCGGTAACACCTGAAGCCGCTGGGCTAACCCGCAAGGGAGGCAGGCGTCGAGGGTGGGACTGGTGATTGGGACGAAGTCGTAACAAGGTAGCCGTACCGGAAGGTGTGGCTGGATCACCTCCTTTCTAGGGAGAACGTGGGCTTGGACGATCTGCTGGCGGGGTGAAGCGATCGTCTCGCCAGCCGAGCAAAGCGTCCGCAGACCCGTACTCCTAGGTCGATCGCTTCGCGCAAGCGGAGTGCTACCTATCCCCCTGCATCCCTACCGTTCCTACTACTCTTCAGGTGCTAACATGCCCTCTTCCCAAGGTTCAGGGGTTAGGGGCTAGGGGTTCCGGATGCAACGTGGCAACCCCTGACCCGTAACCCCTCTCGTGTGTTCAGGGGGCCGCCTCTCCGAAGCGGAGTCCGCAGGGGGGAGAGCTGGATAGAGCGCCCCGCAAGGATCGGGGAGGTCTCTGGTTCGAGCGTGATGGTCGGCGGGCCATTAGCTCAGCTGGTTAGAGCGCAGTCCTGATAACACCGAGATCCGTGCTTCCGGCTCAATCGTGGGCTCCAGTGTCGGCCAGTTTCGCACGTCGCGTGACCCACAGTTTGAAAAAGACTGAGGCCACACGGCTCTCCAGGAAAACGCAAAAAACGGCTACGTGACCTCAGTCTTGTGCCACTTCCCCATAGCATGTGACCACAGTCTTTACCTTCCTCCCTTGCACCTCCTGTCCAGACCAGAGCGCACACAACTGCACACTCGGCGCACACCCGCGCACACTTTCTTGCCTGCTGCGCGCCCCCTGGCGTATACTCGACGCGGAGGTGGTTGGATTGGGAAGGAAGGATACGGCGCCAAAACCCCTCAGCGACTACTACACCATGTACTGGGCTGCCCTGCGCTATCAGAACCGCAGCGATGCCACCCTGGAGAGCTACCGCGATGTCCTCGGTCAATTCCTCGCCTACGTCCGGCAGACATTCGGGCGTGAGCCCACCTTGCACGATCTCACCGTGCAGGCGGTGCAGGGCTATGTCCAGCACATGCGAACCCGCCCCCTCTTCGAGAACAATCCCTTCAAGCCCGCGTACGTACGCCAGCGCCGGGTGAGCGAGTTCACGGTAGAGAAGCACGTGCGTGCGCTCAAGTCGTTCGCTTCCTGGTTGGCGGCCGAGGGGTACACGAGCTACCACGTCCTGGAGCGCCTGCCACTGCCCAAGACGCCCCAGCGCGTGACCGAGCCCCTCACCGAGGAGGAGATCCAACGGATCTTCGAGGTCATCGACACACGGACGAAGGTGGGATGTCGTAACTACGCCATGATCCTCTTGATGCTAGACACCGGCATCCGGGCGGGCGAGCTGGTGAGCCTGGTGGAGGCCAACGTTCACCTGGACCAGGAGCCGGGCTGGATCAAGGTGTGCGGCAAGGGGGACAAGGAACGGATCGTCACCCTGGGCAAGCGGACACACAAGGCACTCCTCTCGTACCGTATGTTCGCCAGGAACGAGGGCTGCGACCGCTTCTTCGTCGGCTACCGGGGTGAGCCTCTGAACGTTGGCGCTGTGGGTCAGGTGGTGCGACGCCTGGCCCGGGCGGCGAACGTTCCCCGTCTCCATGCCCATCTGCTGCGCCACACAGCGGCTACCCAGTACCTGGTAGCTGGGGGCGATGCCATCAGCCTACAACACAAACTCGGACACACGACCCTGACCATGACCTCACGCTACGTTCATCTCGCCAAGCAGCAACTCGCTGCCATTAGGGAGCGGGTATCGCCCATGGATCACATTAGGTTGAAGTCCCCGCGTCAATCGCGCAGGGCAAGGCAGCCCAAACGGTGACACGGAAAGGAAACAACTAGACCGCGAGAACGGGGAGGAAACGGAATGGAGAAGCTCAACCGCTGTCCCAAATGCCAGTACACGACATTCACCGTCACGACGCTCGAAGAAATAGCACAAGACTACGACGCAGAGGCCGACGAGTGGCTACCATTCGGCACCGACGACAGGGTACCGATAGGCACCCTCGCCGTCGTCTGTGCCAACTGCGGCGAGCAGCTAGACCCCGAGACTGCGACAGAGTGGGTCTTCGGGAAACAAGGGGAGGAAGGATAAAGACATGGCGGAGGAGAAACCGCACCTCCGGGTCGTGATCCACACGCCAACAGGGGAAACAACCAAGGCCGAGGGCTATAGCACCATTGCTATCGTGATGAACGAGGCAACCGACGGAGAAGGCACCACCGTGTACAGGTTCATCTATGGCGACCGGGACGACCTGTTCGAGATGGTCATTGATCTGATCGACTACCTGGATGAACGGATACCAGGCTTCGCCCAGAACACCCTGGCTGCACTCCGCAAGCGTAGTCTGGAGGGTGTGCGCTTCGTCCAGACCGGCTGAGAGACCGGGCAGGCCCCTGCCAGGTACAGGGGCCTCCCGCTCCACTCAGGCTGCCGCAGCCACGGCCTTGGTGCGCTGCTGCCAGCGATGCCAGGCGGTGACCACCAGATCCTCGAAGTCCTTCTTCGTGTAGAGCATCCTCAACAAGGTAGCCAGCTTCTCCGGCAGCAGGCTCGTAGCGCCGTCGTACACCTTGTCCGCCTCGGCCCGCAAGAGGTCGTCCGGCACCTCGCCCATGGTGGCCTCGATCTGCAGCGCCACATTCGTCACCGCATCGCCGACCAGCTTCGCCAGCTCCTTCTTGAAAATGGCCATGTCCTTGCCGCTCTTCAGCCACCAGGCGTAGCAGCCCAAGACCACACCGATGCCCAGCTCCACCCAGAAGCGGTGGGCCACCAGAAACTTACTGGTTATTGCATGAATCTCTAGACTGTCGTTGTTCGATGAAAATGTCAGATTAACTATTCAGTGAGAATGTTAGGGTTAACTGTGTTCAATGAATCATGTCAGGGTGGTGACGTCGTCGTCACCGTGCGAACTCTCAGCGTCTCTCGGCTCGAATGTCGGCCGTGGGGTTCTTTGATGGCATGTAGGCAATGCGGCGGCCATTGTGCAGGACGAACGTGCTGCCATCAAGGCCGACACAGAACAGGGTTCTTGCCTTGGCGTAGCTGCTTCTCTCGGCGTTTTCTGGGATCTGGATGGTGGTTGCCCCAGCCCGCACCGTATTGTCGTTGGCAACAATGCGGCTGTACTGAAAGGAAAAGATCACTGTCAGATCCAACTTGGCCGGCACCGGACGGTAAGCATTCTCCGTCTCCGCCGGCAACCGAGCGAACTGAGCATTGTATACCGGGAGATAGGTGGCCACAAAGGCATTGGCGTCCTCCCGCGTACAGATGCCCGCCAGGCGCAGTTCGCTCACCAGACGATCCTGGAACGTGCCCCACAGACGCTCGATCCGCCCCTTGGCCTGCGGTGACAGAGCCAGGATCAACTCAATCGCCAGATCGTCCAGCACCCGCCCGACCTGAGTCGGCGTACGCACGCCGGCGAGTTGTTATCGATGCTTTCCTTCTCGCTAGGTGTGCGGATGAAGATGCTGTGCCGATCAGAGTACACGGCAAGGGGAATGCCGCGCTGCCGTACGATCTGCTGCAACAGGAGCATGTAGCCGTGGGCGTCTTCCTGCTTGCGGAATAGGGCAGCCACGACTTCCCCGGTGGCATCGTCGACCGCCCCGATGAGGGTGAGATGCGGACCACGGCCCTCCAACCAGTCATGGTTGCTGCCATCAATCTGGAGCAGCATGCCCGTCCGGGGCCGACGTTCTCGTCGGGTCCGATACTTTGCACGGCGATGGCGTTGTGGGCTGCGGATGCCTGCCTCCTTGAGGATGCGCCAGACCGTGGGGCGGGACACACAGATCTTCTCCACGTTCTGGAGCTTCTCAGTGAAATGGGTCTGGTTGAAGCCAAGGTACTTGGTCTGAGCCAGCTCACGGATACGCTGACGTATCTCAGGCGACAGGGTCTGGATAGGCATCCGTCCACGGTCTCCGTGGACGACAGCATCCGCTCCCTCCCGGCGGAACGCTGCGAGGAGACGCCATACCTGTCGCTCCGTGATACCCAGGCTCTGAGCTGCTTCCACCGCTGTCAGGCGATGGGCATCCAGGTCACGAACAACAGAGTCACGCTTCTTGCCTTTCAGGTCGACTGCAGATGAGCGTTTTGACATAGGGGTCAAGCTTCGCACATCCACGCCGATCGGTCAAGTGACCCTGACATATTCACTGAACAATTACCCTGACATATTCATTGAACAACCTTGAACACCCTGACATTTTCACTGAACAGTTACGCCCTGACATAATCATTGAACAATGACAGGAGGCAATGCCAGCGGTTTCGATTTTATTCTGGGCTGGTTTATGGTAAAGTACCTCCTGCAGCGATAGACAGGAGGTCCAAGCCATGGACATGGAAAGGGTCAAGAACGCTGGTCAAGTCTGGCGTATTCTTCGTGAGAATC